>JAOXSG010000670.1 GCA_025800105.1 Cohaesibacter sp.
GTCTATCTGGCCATGCTGACATTGGCAGCGGCGCAAATTCTCTGGGGCATCGCCTTCCAATGGCAGGATGTCACCGGCGGCGATGATGGCATTCTGGGCCTGTGGCCATCAGAATGGGCGTCAAGCCAAAGCGCCTATTTCTATCTCACCCTTGTCCTTTGCAGCATAGGCCTCATGCTTTTGCGCCGCATTGCCCATTCTCCTTTCGGCTATGTGTTAAGAGGAGGGCGCGACAGCGCATTGCGCATCGAAGCCATTGGACTGGATTTGAAAGCCCACCAATGGATGGGCTTTGCCTTGGTGGGGGGCTTGGCGGGGTTGGCTGGCGTGTTATTCGCTTTTTCCAAAGGCAGCATCTTCCCCGACAGTCTCTCCATTCCCCATTCGGTGGATGCCCTGATCATGGTCTTGCTTGGCGGCATTCAATCGCTCATTGGCCCTATTCTTGGGGCCGTTAGTTTCATTCTGCTGGAAGACTGGGTTTCCCGTCTCGATTATTGGCGCTTTATCTTTGGCACCATCATCCTGTTGATCGTGGTCACAGCGCCCAACGGATTGGCCGGTTTGCTCGCGCCCCTTTGGCATAAAACAAGGCAGCGAAGCGGCAAGGGGCAAAGCCAATGAGCATCTTGAAAATAGACGGCTTGTCCAAAAGCTTTGGCGGAGTGGAAGCGGTGAAAAATGTCAGCTTCACCCTCAATGAAGGTGAATTTCTGGCCCTGATTGGCCCCAATGGCGCGGGCAAATCCACCTGTTTCAACATGATCAATGGCTATCTGAAACCAGACAAAGGCAAGCTTTTGTTGCAGCCACAAGAGAGCAAAAGCCGCAATCTGGTGGGCAAAAAACCACGGCAAATATGGCGCTGGGGGGTAGGGCGCACCTTTCAAATCACCGCAACATTTGCCTCCATGACCGTGCGCGAAAATGTGCAAATGGCACTGATCTCCCATCACAAAAAAAGCTTCAACCTCTGGGCGCGGGCCAGCCATCTCTATGGGGATCAAGCCGAGCAATTGCTGGAGAAGGTCTCCATGCTGGATATGGCCGACCGGGCCTGCTCTGAACTGGCCTATGGGGATTTGAAACGTCTGGAATTGGCCATTGCCTTGGCCCATGATCCAAAGCTGTTGCTGATGGATGAACCAACCGCTGGCATGGCTCCGTCTGAGCGCACGGCCTTGATGGCACTGGTGGCACAGATTGTCAAAGACCAAGGCCTGAGCGTGCTGTTCACCGAGCATGATATGGATGTGGTCTTTGAACATGCCGACCGCATTCTGGTGCTCAATCGTGGTGAGCTGATTGCCCAAGGCACGGCAGAGCAGATCCGCAACAATGCCCTTGTGCAAGAGGTCTATCTGGGTGGCGGCTCTGTTTTTGCAAAAGAAACGGCAAATGAGGCACATCATGCTGAAACTTGAGCGCATCAACAGCTATTATGGCGGGGCACATATCTTAAAAGATCTGTCTTTGGACGTGCAAAAGCATGAAGTGGTTGCCTTGCTGGGGCGCAATGGTGCCGGAAAATCCACCACCATGAAATCCATCATGGGGCTGGTCTCACCAAAATCAGGAACAATCACCTATAGCGATCAGACGATTGGCAATCTGGCACCCCATCAAATCTGTCAGCGCGGCATTGGCTATGTGCCCGAAGAACGCCGCATCTTTGCGGATTTAAGTGTTGAGGAAAATCTAGAAGTCGGACGCCGAGCAAGCCAAACAGGACATGTGTATTGGCAAAAAGAGGATTTATTCGATCTCTTTCCGAATCTGGCCGAACGCCGCACCCAGCGTGGTGGCAGCCTGTCAGGCGGCGAGCAGCAAATGCTCTCCATTGCCAGAACCTTGATGGGCAATCCCTCAATGCTTTTATTGGATGAACCCTCAGAAGGCATTGCCCCGGTCATTGTGGAACAATTGGCCAAGGCGATACAGGGGGTCAAAGCACAGGGCCTTGCTATTCTATTGTCTGAGCAAAATATGCATTTTGCTCGTCTGGTCTCTGATCGCACCTATATTATCGAGCAAGGGACCATCCGCTATGAGGGCAGTTTTTCCGACCTCGACCAAAATCCGCATATCTGGAAGCAATATCTGGCCCTGTAACAAAGCCCCGGTCTGGCACGAGGACTCTTTGCAGAGAAAGCACAAAGGCAGAGAAGCGCAGAAGGCTTGAGACTATGCGGCATAATGTCTCATATTCGGTATATGATTTGCCGCTTTAAAGGCGCTTCTGCCCTGCTTTAGAACCAGAAGCCGCCTTTATGCTCAAAGCGTTCAGGATCTTTAAGATTTTTTGCGCATCTGTCGTCACTGGCAAAAAATAATATCCTTCATTGGCTCAGATGGATAATCCTCATATTAATCTGGTGGTTAGCCGCTTGTATTTTTCACAATTGCCTTTATTCATGATCCTCAACAAAAAGTCCCGATCCGGGTTGGACAAGATCGATGGCTCAAGAGGGCGAGAGGAGAGCATCCTGCGCTTGACATATGGCCAATCAGAGCCCTTATAGCCGGATGGTAGCAGATCTGATACAGATCAATGCCATGTGGCAAGGATCTTCTAATCCTGCCACAAACCCGATCGAGACTTATCATGACATGCCCACTTCCCTGTGAAGTGCAACTGAAGATCATCATAAACCCCGGATCAAGGATCCAGTAACAGGGATTGGGGCTTGCCTCTTTTCGGTTGGGTGATGATAGAGGAGAAACCGATGACCCATCATGTTGAGGTTGCAGCAGCAACAGCGCCCGCCGCCGCACCGGCCTTTCCGATCCCAAGCAATTGCTTTGCGCAAACGGTCACCGAAGTGACACATTATACGGATCGGTTGTTCAAATTCCGCATCACCCGTCCGGCAAGCTTCCGTTTCCGCTCTGGCGAATTTGTCATGATTGGCCTGCCCAATGCAGAGCGTCCGGTTTTCCGTGCCTATTCCATCGCCTCTCCAAGCTGGGATGAGGAAGTGGAGTTCTTCTCAATCAAAGTCCCCGACGGCCCTCTGACCGAGCATTTGCAGAAAATCAAGGTTGGCGACACCGTCTTGATGCGCAAAAAACCAACTGGCACCTTGGTCAATGATGCGCTTATTCCGGGCAAACGCCTCTATATGTTCTCCACCGGCACAGGCATCGCGCCTTTTGCCTCCCTGATCCGCGACCCGGAAACATATGAAAAGTTCGATCAGGTGATCCTGACCCATACCTGCCGCGAAGTGGCAGAACTGAAATATGGCGAGGAATTGGTCGCAGCATGCAAGAGCGATCCTTTGATTGGGGAATTTGCCGCCGAAAAGCTGATCCATTATACCTCTGTCACCCGCGAGCCTTTCCCACGCACAGGCCGCATCACGGATCTGATGACTTCTGGCAAATTGTTCGAAGATCTGGGCGTACCAAAAATCAATCCAGAAGAAGATCGTGGCATGATTTGTGGCTCTATGGCTATGCTCAACGATACCAAAGCGGTTTTGGAACAATTCGGTCTTGAAGAAGGCTCCAACGCACGTCCTGCGACATTCGTCGTTGAGCGGGCCTTTGTTGATTAGAACCAACGAGAAAAGCCAAGATTTCAAGACACTTGATAAAGAGCATATCAAAACCCGGCAAGGTGTCCTTGCCGGGTTTTTGCTGTCATGACAAATGATCATTTCAAGATTCCATGCCATGATCGCCCATGGCTCCATTTTCTTGTCGCCTGTGCCCTACAAGATTGCGTCATTGACATGTCTATTATGCTGTGTACAATTTAGTATTCAGGGTTTGCCTTATGCATTGGTTGAATCTGATACAGCAATTTGGAAATGGCCTTGCCAAGGGCGATATTTTTCGGCACAGCAAGGGCCGGGCATCTGCTGCCTTGATCAGCAAGCGCGACATGTCCAAAAGACCAAATGATGCGGCCAACAGAAAAGGGGAGGGTCAATGAGCGGGCTCTCAAGCAGTGTAGACAAGATTTATTCAAAAGTGCGCCAAATG
>JAOXSG010000690.1 GCA_025800105.1 Cohaesibacter sp.
CACTGTGGACACACTCTGCTCGAGATCCTACTGGAGAGAATCCATTGGTGCTTCAGAGATCATGACCGAAAAATGCTCAGCCTGTGGATCGCCAACGGAGGACACCTGTTGCCCAGAAACCAACATGCATGGAACTTTTTACAACCTTCCGCCGGACAATGGGGAGGACCATTGCCTTGATCTTGTCTCCTCTGTGACATTCTCTGTTTTTTATCGATGGTGTGACACTTCTCAATGCTGTGACATTTCCGTTCTGATTGTGTGACATTACCGCTTTGATTGCGTGACATTTCCGTTTTTATTGCGTGACATTGCCGTTTTGATTGCGTGACTTTTTCTCAAAATTGAGTGACCCCTCTTTCCGTCGACACCCCCCCTACGCGTCACCCCCGTTGGGCCCCATCCGTGACACAACCTGAACCTATTTAAGAAAGCAATGTAAAACTCGCTCAGGCCGATTTTCCTTTTGTATCTGTGTCAAATAAAATAAAATAAATAAAACATTGTAAAAACTCGCTCAGGCAGATTTTCCTTTTTTTGTATGTAAAAATAAAAAATTGGACATTTGACTTCCGCTTCCTTTTTTGGCTCCGCCCCTTTGGACATTTTCACTTCCGCTTCCGGTTTCTATGCCCATATATGGGCATGATTGACAGCTCCCTGATTCAAACCAACATGGCTTCCTTCTCTCCTCCT
>JAOXSG010000692.1 GCA_025800105.1 Cohaesibacter sp.
TTTGCATGGCTGTCACAGAGCATTGCGGAGGCGTTCAATTGGGAAGCACTGGCTAGAGATGGAGAGAGGGAATATGGGAACTTTTACACACCTCATCTGGGACTCGAGCGGGACTTCTCTGCCCAGATTCATGTTGAAGATATCTTCTACCTTGGAGAAACGAGGAGCATAGAAGACCTGACAGTGCTGACACGTATGCCGGCTGAACGACTCTGCCTTGGATGTGGGATACGGACGAATGAAGTCTTCTGCCCTATCCTGCCAAGTGAGCGGGCGAACCTCTTCAATGCTGCCTGCAGGTTGCTCCGTATCCTTCTCAATGACCGGAAGCTGCAATTGACGGACGAAGAGAGGTACCTCCAGACCATCCTGGAGCCATTGGCTAGAAGTGGTGACGGTCACTTACTTGCTGCTGTGTCCGCGTTATTGCTCTCACTGTTAGAAGGCAAAACGGACTGCCCAATCACAATCGCAGGTCTGATCACTGTTGATCCTTCCCTGCGAATTATGGTTCTGACTAAAGAGAATGTGGCGTCGCAAGCCTTTGCTGAACATGTCCTGCGGCTTGAACTTCCCCCTTCCA
>JAOXSG010000699.1 GCA_025800105.1 Cohaesibacter sp.
CGGATTGAGATGTTGGAGACCGAAAGGAATGAGTATGCTACAGAAGTGGTAGGAATGGGTAACCGAGCTGAAGCCATTTTACAAGAGAGAAACATGGAATACGGTGAGGAATTAGCCAGAGTCCGCCAGAGATCTGAAGCTTACCTAGGCCATCAAAATGAAGAAATCGCAAAATTGAAGCATGAACTATTGATGGCGGATAGCGAAGTACAACAGAATATCCAAACTAGGGCACATATGATTCAGACTGAAAGAGAAATGGCTAACATGAATGAAATGATGAACAATGAGATAGCCATTCAAAGAAACAGCATAAGGCATCATGAGTCGGAAGTATCCTTAATGCAAAGTTCAATGAAGGACAGACATGCTATCTTCAATTCAGAACTAATGAATCTTCAATCTACCATCCACAGTCAGAGGGAGCTGCAGATTCAAAGGGCTGGATTTACTGAAGAGGAAGTTATGTCCTTCATACAGAAGAAGATCGATGAGTCCAACCGAAGAAGCGAATCGGAAATAATGCAGTTGAACACCATGTTACAA
>JAOXSG010000702.1 GCA_025800105.1 Cohaesibacter sp.
CCTTCCTCTTTTGACACGCATCTTGGCTGGTTTGAAACCTTGCTGGGACCGGATCATTGCCTGACTGCTGAAAGTGACACAGAGCGATATTGTCGTGAGCCACGTGAGAAATTTCCGGGCCGCTGCTGGCTGGTGGTACGACCAGGCAACCGTGATGAGGTGGTGCAAATCATGGCTTATGCCTTCCAGCATAATTTGGCCATAGTCCCGCAAGGGGGCAATACGGGATTGGTCGGGGGGCAAATCCCGGATGAAAGCGGTTTGCAGATTGTCATAAGCTGTGAACGGCTGAACAAAATCCGCTCTCTGGATCCTGTTGGCAATGTGGCAATTGTCGAAGCGGGCGTTCTTCTGGAAAGTTTGCAAAAGGCCGCAAAAGACGCCGGGCGTTTCTTCCCCCTTGCCTTGGGATCGCAAGGATCCTGCCAAATTGGCGGCAATCTCTCAACCAATGCAGGCGGGACGGGTGTGCTGGCTTATGGCAATATGCGCGATCTTGCTCTGGGGCTGGAAGTGGTGTTGCCCGATGGACGGATCTGGAATGGCCTGCGCTCTTTGCGCAAGGACAATACAGGATATGATCTCAAACATCTGTTCATGGGCGCAGAAGGAACATTAGGCATCATCACCGCCGCATCCCTAAAGCTCTTTCCCGCGCCTCTTGATCAGCAAGTTGCTTTTGCAGGCCTTGCCTCCGCCCAAAAAGCGCTTGATCTATTCTCACTGGCACAAGGCCATGCCGGTTCCATGCTGACAGGCTTTGAGTTGATGCCCCGCATGGGCATGGACTTTGTGCTGGCTCACCTTGATGGCGCGCGCGATCCTCTTACCAGCTCTCACCCTTGGTATTGTCTGGTGGAAATATCGATAAGCAGTCCCGCTGTGGACGGGCCTGCTTTGTTGGAGGTCATTTTCGCGCAGGCCTTTGAGCAAGGCATCATTGACGACGCAACTTTAGCGCAAAGCCAGCAACAGGGACTGGATTTCTGGGCATTGCGTCATGGCATGAGCGAAGTGCAAAAAACAGAGGGCGGCTCAATCAAGCATGATATTTCCGTGCCGGTCTCGCAAATCCCGGCCTTTCTTGATCGGGCTGTGCCTGCTTGCAAAGCAGCCATTCCCGGCTGCCGCCCAGTGCCTTTTGGGCATATGGGAGATGGCAATCTGCATTTTAATATCTCCCAACCCATCGGAGCAGATAAAGCGGATTTTCTGACGCACTGGGGCAACATAAATGAAATTGTCCATGCAATTGTGGTCGAGATGGATGGTTCTATTTCTGCCGAGCATGGCATCGGCACATTGAAACGCGATTTGCTGCCGGGCGTCAAAGATCCGGTCGAGCTGGCCTTGATGCATCAGATCAAACAAATGCTCGATCCAAAAGGCATTATGAACCCACAAAAAGTGCTAGCACATCCAAGGGATCACTCATCCTGATCCGCCATCCTGAGGTCTTTTAAACCATGCAAAAGACAGAATTATACATGCGTGAAATTTGCGATGACGATGTGGCCGATGTCATCAAACTCTGGGAGCACTGCGGTTTGCTGCGCCCTTGGAATGATCCACAAACAGACATCGCATTTTGTCGCCAGAAACCCAATTCTACGCTTTTGGTTGCAAGGATGCCAGAAGAAGAAAAACTGCAAGCCTCCATCATGGTCGGCCATGATGGTCACCGGGGCTGGATATATTATCTTGCCATTGCTCCAGCCCATCAAGGCAAAGGGCTGGGAAAACAAATGATGCAAGCCGCAGAAAATTGGCTGCTGGATCAAGGCGTTTGGAAAGCCCAGCTCATGGTGCGCTATGGCAATGAAGCCGTGAAGGCATTTTATAACAAGCTTGGCTATGAGCAAAGCCAATGCATGGTCTTGGAGCGCTGGCTTGATGCGTCAAAGCGAGGGGATGCATAAAATCCGCTCTATGGGCAATCTTTCGTGCCGTTGGTGTTACCGACTGCCTTTGGGGCCAAAGGCCACCAGAATGAGCCAAACGGGCACAATGATGATTGCTCCCACCATGATATTGGGAATAGACCAGACAATAAGCCAGTTCAGGGCCAGCTCTAAACTATCGGTGATCTGGTCAATCAGTGCTTTTGACTGAGGAAAAATTGTATCGGTTGTAATGCCCAGCGCCGCCAGAACAGCACCGGTGATCAAAGAGGTGAGCAAGACTTTGCCAATGCTTGCCCCAAATCGTGCAATCCACATAAGAGCCTCAATCGTCTGCTATCTTTGTGTTTTAAGCGACCATATCAAGAGTGATACAAAAACCAGAATAAGACGGGGCAAGACAATTGCCTATCCTTTTCTCATTTCTGATCAATATTATCTCAATCCTGTCGGCATTATATGCGCGTCTTATTGCGACTGAGGCACGCCGGACTCTGCCTTTGGCAAGACACTATCAGGGACGCCGGGCACGGTGACCGGCTCAGTGCTGCTCACTCCATCTAAGAGATCTGAGCTTTGCTGTAAAACGGGGCGGGACCATGGGCCGGTCAGCGAGAAGGCAAAATCCTCTTCTGGCGTCTCTTTCGAGTGACTTGTGGGATCATCGCTGCGATAGCGCATCAATTGGCCGCGAAAATCCAAGATGCCAGTCCCCATCATGATAGAGCCGGTGCCGGACAAAGCCAGATTGCCAGCAGTTAGACGAAGCCCTTCAAGGCTGGCTTTATGATCGCCCAAAAGCGATGAAATAGACAAAACATCAAAACCAGTCCCCCCTTGATAAAGAGCATCCGGTGTAAGTGGCTGTTGCCCACTTAAAGCCTCCATAATAGCAACAAGATTGAGGGAGGCAATCTGGCCATCTGTGAAGACCATGGAAAGAGAGCCACTGGCATTGAAAGCCGTTTCACGCAAGGTTAGGCCATTTCCGCTCAAATCAAGCTCTGCCAGCATGGTGCCGGAAATAGGAACTTCCTGTTTTACGGCTTTCAACAGCGATCCGGCCAACACACCGCTGGCCTTGCCTCTTAAATGACTGGTCAAAAGATTTGGATCAGCCTCTGATGGCTTCATGTCCAAAGTGGCATCCAAACTGCCCCCATAGGCAAAGGATTCGCCAATGGATAAGGATAATTGCTGGTTGCGCGTCACAATAGAGGCCGCCGTGCGCCCCAATTCAATATCCTTGAATAAAATTTGCTGGGCTGAGAGACGGATGTCGAGATCCATCAAGCCCAGATCCTGTGGTGTGATCGGTTGATCCAGCAGGGATGGCGCGCCATCCACTTGTTCCAGATAGGGGGTGAGATCCAGTTGATCATAGGCAAGCGTGCCTTGCAGCAAGGCACGGGCCCCGCGCAAATCAAGTTGCAAAGCCCCTTCCAGCTGATTGCCATCCAGCATCAGCGCAATATCGGACAAGGCAAGAGAGGCGCCAATCATATTGGCCCGCGCTGTCAAATCCATGGCGCCAAAATTTGCACCGGGCTTGATGGAAAAACCAAGCCATTCCATCAAATAGCGCATGGATTGGGCTTTGAAGGCCAGATCCCCTTCCATTTGCAAATTGGAGAGCGTAGCGGCACTGCCTTCCAGCGTCAGCTCAAATTGATTGGATTTGGCTTCCAAAACCAAAGGAGACAGCCCACCTGTGATCAGCTCCATCGGCTTCTCTGATTGGGCTTGAACCAGAACATGTTCGCCCCGCCAGACCATCGAGCCTGAAATTTCTGCAGAGCGTTCCGTATTGGGCCAGATGACAGATAGATTGGCGTCAAAAATTGTCTCATCCCGCGCTTTTGTCTCGTCAATATATCGAACTTGCCCATTTTGAATGATGAAACGGCCCAAATCCACATTGTCAAAGGCAATTAAAGAGCCTGCCTCATTGGTAGAAAACAGACTGCCCTTTTCCACGCCCCAGGATTTGGAGCCATCTTTTCGCCTCTCAAGATGAAAGCGGGGGCGCACCAGATTGAAACGCCGCACTTCAAAATGACCAATCAGCAACGGCAGCCAATACATTTCGGCGCGCAAATGATCCATGGCAACCAGCGCTGGCTCATCCTTGCCTAGATTGGAAACAATGCTGACATCTTTGAGTTTGACACTCAGATAGGGAAAGACCGTGATGATCGGTTCACCCCGGACTGTGACAGGCAGACCAGCCCAATCGGAAATCTGCTCCGAAATCTGTTGTTTGACCACTTTGCTATTGACCAGATAGGGACTGATCATAACAAGGCCAATCACAAAGACCAGAAGCATACCAAAGCCCCAAAGCATACGGATCTTGGTGGTTGCTGACATATACTTCTTCCGTTGGGGTGAGCTTTTCTCTCTTTGGCAAAAGGGTGCCTTTTTATAAAAGACAGGCGTCTTTGCACCATAAGAGTATTTTACTGACGAGCCAATGCAAAGTCATATCCAGTTTGGACCTATCACTTTTTCACGCCAGTGTAACCAGCCATAGGCAGGATGTACAAAAAAAAGTGGGTTTACGTGGCCTATCCATGGATTTTGAGCGCAAACTCTCTCTCAAGACAAGAAAGAAGAGTGGCGCGACAAGAGGCAACGAGAATAATAAGAGGCCCCAAAAATAGGCCATAATAAACAAAAACCCCGCAGCAAACAGGCTGCGAGGTCTGTAAGAAGAGGCAATCAATCCTGAAGATCGATCACAAGGTCTGCTTCGGTCTTTGCCTGCACTTCCTCAACACTGACCTCAGGAGCCAATTCAATCAGGGCCAGAGCATCCTCGCGCACTTCCATGACGCCAAGGTCCGTGATGATCAAATCGACAACCCCTTTACCGGTTAGCGGCAGGGTGCATTCTTTCAAGACCTTGGTTTCGCCTTTTTTGTTGGTGTGATCCATCACCACCACAATGCGTTTGACGCCGGAAACCAGATCCATGGCACCGCCCATGCCCTTGACCAGTTTGCCCGGTATCATCCAGTTGGCCAAATCTCCATTCTGCGCCACTTCCATAGCCCCCAGAACGGACAGATCAATATGACCGCCCCGAATCATGGCAAAGGAAGCCGAAGAAGAAAAATAGGACGAGCGAGGCAACTCGGTGATGGTTTGCTTGCCCGCATTGATCAGATCGGCGTCAATATTTTCCTCAGTCGGGAAAGGCCCCATACCCATCATGCCATTTTCAGACTGCAAGGTAATGTCATAGTCAGAAGGCACATAATTGGAAACCAAAGTGGGGATTCCGATGCCCAGATTAACGTAAAAGCCGTCTTCAAGCTCTTTTGCTGCGCGTTCAGCCATCTGTTCGCGTGTCCATGCCATCGTCAAAGTCTCCTTTAGCTGGCGCGCACAGTGCGCTGTTCGATGCGTTTTTCGTGATCGCCCTGAATGATGCGCTGAACATAAACTTCAGGTGTGTGAATGGCCATTTTGTCAAGGCTGCCCACCGGCACAATTTCCTCAACCTCTGCCAAAGTCACTTTACCCGCTGTTGCGCATTCAGGGTTAAAATTCATGGCAGTCTTGCGATAGGTCAGATTGCCTTTTTCATCGCCTTTCCAGGCTTTGACAATAGCCAGATCGGTTTTAATGCCCCGCTCCAGAATATAGGTCTCGCCATCAAACTCTTTATGTTCCTTGCCCTCGGCAATGATGGTGCCAACACCTGTCTTGGTGTAAAAACCGGGAATGCCAGCCCCGCCAGCGCGCAACCGCTCGGCCAAAGTGCCTTGTGGGTTAAATTCCAGCTCCAGTTCCCCGGACAGATATTGGCGCATAAATTCCGCATTCTCGCCAACATAGGAAGAAACCATCTTTTTGATCTGGCGCGTTTGCAAAAGCAGACCCATGCCAAAATCATCAACACCACAATTGTTTGAGACAACGGTGATATCTTTGACCCCGGTCTCGCGCAGGGCAAGAATAAGATTTTCTGGAATCCCGCATAACCCAAAGCCACCCACGGCAATCGTCATGCCATCGAATACAAGCCCTTCCAGCGCGTCAGTGGCGCTGGTATAAACTTTTTTCATTCTGCTCTCCCAAACGAAAGCCTTTTCATCCTGTTCAATCCCTGAAAAGACTTTTGATCTTGTTTCGGCTTAGCGCCCGATTTAAAAGCCTCTTATGAGACTTTTGGGCTGCATCTCCAGCCCTATATCCGTGCCGGACCGGGGCAGTTTCGCAACTGCGATATGATTTTACAAGCCCTATCCTCTTATAAAATCGTCGATCACAGCAAGGCGAGGCATTGCTTGCATAAAGAGGCCAGATGACGACATGTTGCATCGCGAAATGTAGCTGAACCGGAAGGAGCATGCTTAATGGTTGTAAGGCATCCAAAATGACTGCATTGGCCAAAAGATTCTATGGGGTTTGAGCTGGGAGATTGCTGATATTATAATATTAGCCATTGAAAAGAAGAAATGCGGTTAACCCTACCTGTTTTAATAGACCTTGGCGTGCAGTAAATAGCATCTTAACCGAAATAATTGCATTTTCTTCAAATGTATTTGTACCTGTGTTACAATCAAAAACAACCTTAGGATTTATATCTTTCTGTTGGCTTTTCTTATTTGAGAATATCCTTTATTGAACAAATAGATTATTTGTCTTTTGCTTTAGAGCATGTTTTTCGAAAAGTGTGTGCGCTTTTCGGACAAAAATATGCTTAAAAATAAAGATGAGAGCAATTTAAATAACGACGTGTTGAGTCAAATTGCTCTAGAAAAAAATTGACCCGTCTGGTTTGACAGAGTCAAGCGGCCAGCTATAAGGCTGCATCTTCCGCCCCCTTTGCCCGACTTTGTCGGGCATTTTTTTTGCCATCAGGATTGTTCGGTATAGGATCGGCCAGATGTGCGCGACAGCAAGATAACAGGCACAATGCCGACAAGCACAATAGCCAGCGCTGCAAGAGAGCCTTTTTCAAACGCCTCCAGCGAGGCCTGCCCATAAACCAGTGTTGCCAATGTGTCGAAATTAAACGGACGCAACAAAATCGTAGCGGGCAATTCCTTCATCACATCCACAAAAACCAGCAAGGCCCCAGAGATCAGGGCAGGGCGGATCAAAGGCAGATCAACCGCGACCAATGTCTGAAAAGGCGTGCGACCAAGCGTTCTGGAGGCCGCTTCCAAATTGCTGGAAATGCGTTGCAGGCCCGTTTCTCCCGCGCCATAGGACATGGCCATGAAGCGTACACAATAAGCATAGAGCATAGCAGCGCCAGAGCTGAGCAAAAGCAGTCCCACCGTCAGACCAAACCAGCTTTTCATAGAGGCGGCAATCCAATTGTCCAACAGAGCCACCGGGATGAGGATGCCAACAGCCAACACAGTGCCCGGCACCGCATAGCCAATGGAGCTTAACCGGGTGATGGCGCTGACATATCCCTTATTCTGGATGCGGGCCATATAGGCAAGAGCCGTACCAATAGAGGCCGTCAAAAGAGCAGCAATCAGCGCCAGACCCAAACTGTTGAAACAGGCCTGAACAAACTCCGCGCTGAGATTGTCTTGCCAATGATAAAAGGAAGACCGCAGCAAAACCAGTGTGGGCAACACAAAGCCCAGAACAATCGGCAAAGCACAGATCAGGATAGCCAGAACAGAGCGCCAGCCCGTCAGCCAATAGCTCGGCAAAGCCTGATAACGACGTGTGGTTACATGATAGCGTTGATGGCGCCGCCCTCTGCGCTCCAGCCAGAGCAAAAACAACACCACAATCAGCATAACGCTGGAAATTTGCGCAGCCCCTGCCAGCGAAGAGCGATTCAGCCACGTGTCATAAACACTGAAAGTCAGGGTTTTAACGCCAAAAAACTCAACAGCACCAATGTCATTCAGGCATTCCATCATGGCAAGGGTGGCACCAACCACAATAGCGGGGCGGGCCAGCGGCAAAGCCACTTTGAAAAACAACCGCAAAGGACCGGCCCCCAAGGTGCGTGAGACATCCAGCGAGCAGGCCGATTGCAACATAAAGCTGGCGCGGGTGGTCAGATACACATAAGGATAAAGCACCAAACTCATCACAACAATCGCGCCACCAAGGCTGCGAATCTCTGGAAACCAGTAATCGCGGGCGCTTTGAAAGCCAAAGAGCCAACGAATGAATGTCTGGGCCGGACCGGTATAATCCAGCAATTCAACTGATGTATAAGCCACAATATAAGTCGGAATGGCCAACGGAACCAGCAAAGCCCACTGAAAGAAGGAGCGTCCGGGAAAGCGACACATGGTCACAAGCCAGGCTGTTGAAACACCAAGCAAAATAGTAAGAGCACCAACCCCCAGCATCATCTGAGCTGTAGTCAGCACGGCGCGTGGCAAAACGGTGCGCACAAGATGGGGCCAAACATCACCAGCATCACCCAAGGCCAATATCAGCAGCGAGAGAATGGGAGCCAGAACAAAAAAAAGCAAAAGAGCAAGTAACCCCCAGCCAATCCAAGTACGCAGATTTGCTGTCAGGATAGAGCGCCAAAGCCGGTCAAAAAGGCTGCTCTCTTTCACAGGATCACCCAGCAGCTCAAGCTGAGTTTGCTTCACATCCGCAGCGATATCATGCACGCGCTTTTCCGTTCTTCTTCTGTTTCATAGTCAATATAGTCAATCGTTACAGCCCAACCGACACCAAGAAGATGCCTGTCAGGAAGCAAGGTTAAAACCTGATTGTCATACACAAATTATTGGATGACAGCAAGTATTGCATCTTATTTGCAACTGCACCGAAAGCGTTGATTTGGGGCAAATGAACCGCACTTTTCCCCATCACACAGACTTGTGAACGCGCATTACGGTCTCTTGGAAACAGAATGATGCAGAAATGAGGGGATCAGACTTGCCTTTTTTAAAAAGCTGTGCGAAATGGAAAAAGGTGCCACGTTAGACGTGACACCTTTCCATAAAGACGGAGGACCAGTCTGTCTTTATTGCCTGTGCCCACTATGCGCGAAGATGAGATCTGACGTGAGGACCAGTCGCCGTGAGATCATGTCCCTTCGCAGCGGGACTTGCGGGAAGTGCGCTTAGATTGTGGATGCAAGAGGACCAATTCTGCATCGAGGGAACCTAAAGCGCGGTATTGGACTAACCTTGATGAGCGACATGTGATCAATCTGCAGGACCAAGCAGAAGGTCAGTGTCTGTGCCGGACTAGGGCTGGGCAAGGCGTCCAATTCTTGAAATTTCTTTCCTCCAAAACTGTTTAAAGTTTCAAATGTTGATCATGATCTGAGCGGCCCGACCAGAGAAGAGGCCGCCCAGACATGTCAGAATTTAATTTGCACCAGCATCGAAATCGACGATATCGACCAATTCAGATGCTCTTTTGCGGGCATCCGCAACTTTGTTCAGGGATAGCGGGTCTGCTTTGAAAGCGCCCCAGCTTTGCACCAGCTCGGAAGCCGGAACCCCTTCAAGCACAGGATATTCATGGTTGACTTCGCCATAAATCTTCTGGGCGTCAGCGGAAGACAAAAATTCCATCAACTTGACCGCATTGGCTTTGTTTGGCGCATGTTTTGCCAGCAACATGCCAGAAATATTCACATGAGTGCCGCGATCATTGGTGTTGGGGAACAGAATGCGGACAGAATTTGCCCAATCTTTCTGTTCTGGATCTTTATCATTGGTCTGCATTTTGCCCATATAATAGGTATTGCCCAAGGACAGATCACATTCACCGGAATAAATCGCCTTCACCTGAGCGCGGTCATTGCCTGTTGGCTTGCGTGCCAGATTGGCTTTGACGCCTTCCAGCCACTTTTGAGCCTCTGCCTCACCTTTATGGGCGATCATCGACGCAAACAGCGCAATGGAATAGACATGTTGACCGGAGCGGGTGCAGAGTTTGCCTTTCCATTTCGGATCAGCCAGCTCTTCATAGGTAATAGAATCCTGTTCTACACGATCATTGGAGGCATAAATGACACGAGCGCGTGTCGTAAGGCCAAACCATTCGCCATCTTTGTCGCGATACTGAGAGGGAATATTCTTTTCCAGAACATCAGATTTCAGCGGTTGGGCAACGCCAACCATTTTCGCGCCATGAAGACGGCCAATATCAACAGTCATGAGAATGTCGGCTGGAGAATTTTCACCTTCTGCCTTGATGCGGGCTTCCAGACCTTTTTTTGCAAAAATCACGTTGGTTTTGATGCCGGTTTTCTCAGTGAAAGCCTTCAGGAGAGGTTCAATAAGAAAGGGCTGGCGGTAAGAATACACATTCACTTCACCAGAGGCCAAAGCAGGGGCGCCAAACGCCGAAGACATGGCAAGGGCCGCAAAGCTTGCGACAATAGACTTTCTCATTACTCTTCTCCAATCAACGGGGTTAAAGGCCCCACCATCGGTCATTCATCAAACAATCAGCTCCGTAAAAATTGACTTGAAGCTGCGTTGTTTGTGAGACCAAAATGCTGCGAATGGTTCGCATTGTCAACGAAGAGAAACTAAAAAATCAGTAAGTTAGCGTCAATAGGGTTTATGGCAGTTTAGAATTTTTCAAAATATCTTGCATAAGCGGCTCATATTTATCCATTTTAATTTTTCTTCAGGCGATGAAGAGGAGAATTGTTTTTTGTTGAAAAAAACTCTCATATTTATTTTTGAGCCAAAATCACAAAAAAACATGCATACAAACACACAGGATTAACGGGAAAAATGGGTCTTTAAAACAGAGATCACACGAATATCCTGAACCGCAGGATGGGCAAGAATGGTCTCGCGCAAATCATGCAGGGTTTCTTCCTTGATGGTGACCACCTCCAGCAAAATATCGACCGGACCGGCAAGCGATTGCATGCGGATAATTTCCGGCATGGTGGCGAACCAGGGATGGAGCAAATCACAAGACGGCTCAATCGTTGTGATCTGCAACAAATAATGGCGTGCATGGGGATGAGGGCGCCGACGAATGGTAAAAGCTTCAAT
>JAOXSG010000723.1 GCA_025800105.1 Cohaesibacter sp.
CAATGCACATCAAGTTTTCGAAGTTCAGATTTGTACAATTTGCGTTGACCAGCTCCAAAACGGACCACCGAAGTCACCACAGAATCAAAAAATTTGATACGAGAGTTCAACGAAACATTTTTGTCACACAAAACCCATTTGTTCGCATAGAAGGCCTTTGAAGTAGCCTGCAAACGGAAGTCCAAGTCAGCTTCTCTGTTGCCAGCGTTTAATGTTGATAACAAGCACCCAAGCCATTTGTGCGCCTTACTCGCATCCAAAATTTCCATTTCCAGACCGTCTTGAGTTGTCACTGTTTTGCCTGGCTGCGCTTGTGTTGTTAGGATCTTAGTTTTGGAAGCATTTAGTGCCAAACCGACCTCCTTCAAACAGGTTACCAATGCATCCACCATCCGCGCTGCTTCATCGGAAGATGTAGCAAACAGCAAAATGTCATCAGCAAACCGTAAGTCCAAAAGCCGGATACCGCCGTCGCCGAAGTCCAAACCACCATCTTGCAATTGTTCGCGCCATTTCTTCAATGCCACTTCCAATACACATGAGAACAGTCTGGGGCTGAGAACGCAACCTTGTCGCACGCCAGCTTTGATGTCAAATTCTCGACTGGTATCCTGTTTGGTGATGATTTGACCTTTCTGTTCCCAATAAATCAAATGCATTGCCCACACCAAGTGTTGTGAAACCCCATGTCGTAGTAAGCCTTCCCACAGTGAGTCCCAGCTAACGCGATCGAACGCCTTGCTCAAGTCAAGGCTCACAATCCACAAAGGAACCTTGGCCAGCAAAGTTTTGTCAATGATCATGTTTGCTGTCAACAAATGTTCTTCAATCCTCCGACCGCTCCTGAATCCATGCTGTTCCTCAGGCTGGTGTTGCTCCAGCGTCGCTTCAATCCGACCAAGCACCAAATAAGCAAAGACTTTGTACAGTAGGCGTAGGTTGGCAATGGGCCTGAATTCAGCTGGGACGCGAGCTCGGTGAGATTTCGGAAGCATTTGGAACCATGTTTTACGCCATGAGGATGGGACAGCTCCTTTTTGCAGAATTTCATTCATGATCCAGAGGAGCGAACTCAAACAATCATGCGGAACACATCGCAAAACTTCGGCAACCAACCCACATTCATCAGCTGCCTTATTGTTTTTAAGGCGTTTAATTGCAAAAGTCAATTCCTCAAGTGTCCATGAAGGCTCATCAAGCTGCTGCGGTTGTGTTGGTGCACCAGGGTTTCCATTGAAAATTTCTTCCAACATGTCAGCGAAGGCATCTGGCGGTGGCTGTTCTGTCGTCCGCTGATTTGCCACATGCTGTAGCTGCCGAATTCTTTTCCAAGTTCCTGCATGTTGCAACAATGTTTGTAGCTTTGACGATTTCCAGGCACGCACTTCGCGTCGTTGAAGTTTAACAATTTCATAGGAAAGTGTCTTCCGAACATCTCGACTGACTGCTAGTCGTCGCTGTTGGCGGAGGTGGGTTAAGATGTCCGAACTTTTGAATTTACATTTGGATTGGTTGCATTTGCCTCCAATGCGCCCTGCTTGATACAACGCTTACTCCAATGAAGTGATACCTTGCTCAATCGCATTTACCTCATCGTTGCCCAGCAATTTTCGCACCTCCATTTGGAACAACGTTGGGTGACCAGCATCATCCAAGTGCGGTTTCCAATGTTTCAAGCCTCCTCTTGTTGACTGTTTTTCATGCTTCGTCATCGCCCAAACCAACAAGCAATGAACACAACGATGGTCCAACCCAAAGGGGAGTGAGTTATCCATCCAAACTGCTTTGGTCTGAGCTCGCATGTCTCCGATGAGGAAGTCCAATTGCACCTTAGCATTATCAAAGTACCTGCAACACGTCCAACTTTCAGCAACGTCTTCAACGTCCGACTGCCGGCTCAAAATTTGAAATCCATTTTCCAAAACCCAGCTGACCAATGTCCTCCCCCGAGCATTCCGTAGTCCACACCCCCATCTTCCAACCAAGGTCACATCATCACCCGGTTGCACAGTGCCAACACAAGCATTGAAATCGCCACCGA
>JAOXSG010000476.1 GCA_025800105.1 Cohaesibacter sp.
ATACTGCTGCGCTTGTTGTGGTCCATTCGGATATGTTTGTACGGGTATAAAACTACCTTGGTCCATTCCAAAGTGCGGGACACCCGTGCACGGCTGACAAACATTACCGCCAAAGTTATCTGGTAGATTCCTAACCTGTCCATGTGCATCATGCAAAACTTGACGCAATGACAACAACTGAGGACCACCAATAGCAGGTAACAAATTCAAAATCTGTTGATATGCAGCAACTTGCGGTGTCATCCCTCCAGGACCCTGAGCCGTGTTAAACCTTGACTGCTTACCCACAGGATTTCCATAGCCAGTTCCGGGCAAACCTGAACCATTCGGTGTTCCACAGCCATTCGCTTGCTCAGTCTGGGTTCCAAACCATGCACTCCAAGGATCATTCTCTAAGTTCCGTGACGAACAACCACTAGGATCTGGACCATTCGCAGCTAAGTTCGGTACTCCTGTTTGACCACCAGCACATGCAGTAAACGCGCTTCCTACGCCTCCTTGACATCCTTCTCCTGTCATCACCCCGTGAGCTCCTCCCTGATTGCCTTGAGCA
>JAOXSG010000764.1 GCA_025800105.1 Cohaesibacter sp.
TGGACCAAGAATACGAACCAGAACACTGGCTCCCACATTATTGGACGGTAGCCCTTCCAGACACAACCGATGTCACTTACGACACATTTATCCTACACACATGGCAACCAGACCAAGTGCGATGGTTCCGCACACCTGCCGCGAACCCAGCCGGAGACAAGTACGAGATTCCCAAACCACTGAACATAGTTGAGTTCACAAAGATGGCCACCAAGGTATGGAGACTACGGGAACAATACAGTCGGGAACACTTCATCCAACGCCCACGAATTGCCGTATTCCAAGACCTTTTCAGAAGGGCTAAAGAACAGAATCCAGAGGCCACCAATTCACACCTTCGCCGTGTGACAGCCAACCAATTGGCATTTATTTCACATTGGTCCTCCAACTCAGTGTACCACATGGAGCCTTCACAACGAGAACAATTTGTACAAGCTCTCACAAAGTGGCATGAGGCACATGCCGAACAGGCTCTTACGGGTGAAAACCCAATGAAAGAGTACTTACAGAGTCCCGACTTCACAGACCATTTGAAAGAATGGTGGGACGCAATTACACC
>JAOXSG010000773.1 GCA_025800105.1 Cohaesibacter sp.
GATTTGTGGCGTTTGCTGTTTGGCTCAGGAAACATTCAAGGTCGTTTCATTGGTATAAAGTCATAGAAAGAAGGTTTCCAAAACAAGTTCCGACCATTGGTCGTTTGATCTTGGAACGAGTCAGAGGAATATGAGTGAGAAAAAAAAGAAAATCAAATTGGATTCCAAACTAATCAAGAAGAGGAAGAAAAAAGAAAAAGAAAAAAAATCGGTCCGCGATGAGAAATTGATTGCCAAGTACAACGATCCTGAAGCAAAAGGAAGTTTGGGTGGGGTCAAGCGTTTTGCCGAAGCTCAGAAAATATCTTTGAAGAGAGCTCGACGTTTGCTCGAAAAAGATTTTAGTTATTCCCTGCACAAACCCCGAAGACAACGTTTCCCAACGATTCCTGTGGTGGCCGAAGGAGTGGATCATCAATGGGTGGCTGACCTGGTGGAGGTGCAGCGATTGGCAAAATACAACAATGGAAACAGATATCTTCTGATGGTCATTGACGTCTTGTCCAAACATGCTTGGGTTCAACCGATGAAAGCCAAGACAGGTGTTGCTTTGGTGAAAGCGTTTGGAAAGATTCTGAAAGAAAGCGGTAG
>JAOXSG010000785.1 GCA_025800105.1 Cohaesibacter sp.
AGGACTTTTTGAGGCTTCTCAATCACAACCAGAAGCGACACAAAGAAAAGGTACCATGTCTCATTGGCGATACCAATAGCGGCAAAACAAGCTTATTCCAACCACTGCTGGGCCTGATACACCACAACAACGTCGCAACCATCGCCAAACAGAAAATGTTCAATAAGGCCATGATAAATCACACTACAGAAGTGATCTTCATCGACGAAGCGTCGCCATCCACACTAGACATAGATGATTGGAAAATTCTGACACAGGGAGGTTACACGGCATGTGACATGAAATACAAAACCGCCAAATCATTCATTAACCGTTGTCCAATGCTCTTAACAGCACAGCAAAAACTTGAATTCAATCCAGAAGATCAGCCCGCTATGGATCGCAGGTTGAGAAACTACACGTTCAAGACTCTACCCAACCCAAGGAAGAAAGCAACAGAGTGGCTCCGGAAACACGCCATGGAGTGTGTGGTGTGGGCTTCAAGAAAAGCGCACCCATCAAGCGACCAAGGAGAAAGCTCCTATAGCAATGGGGAAGAAGACCAAGAGTCATAAATTGGCGATGGTATCCTTAAGGAGAAAGAGAAGGAAGCCCTGCGATCGCTGCCACTCTCAGACATCTTGACTGATCCACAAGAGGAGACGGGCGAAATTGCTAACACGCTAGAAGATAGCAGTGAAGATGAACGTGACACGGATGATGACCATTCCACTAGCAACTTGAGGAGAGCACTCGAGAAATCTTCCCCAGGCTGCCTACGACACCGACAAATTGCCAGCATGTTGCAAACGCGAGTGCGAGAGAAGGAAGAACACAAACGGCGAGAGCAGCAACTACATCAACTCAAGCGAGATGCCTTGGTTGCCAGAGGAGTGCCTAGAGAGCATGCAGATCTTCTGCCTATGTACGACTCAGAGCCTTTGCCAACCCAACTGAATGATGCTTTGACCACGCTAGGCCAGAAAAACGCCGAGAAGGAAAAGGAATTGAGGGAACGAAAAGCTAAAGAGGCATTCGAAGGCGCCTGGTTGAGAAGGACCGAACAAGAGCTACATGACTGCGTGAAGAAACTGCAAACAAACCCGGACCCAGACTTCAGAAAATCCATGGCAGCTCTGCTTGAAGTGCTTCAAGACAAATT
>JAOXSG010000492.1 GCA_025800105.1 Cohaesibacter sp.
GTATGAAATGATCTCAGTTCACTAAGCACTTTTGTCTAACCAGTCCTTCAAATTGTTGCGTTCCGTTTGTGAACTGAACGGTTTGGCGGTCAGTTCTGACAAGTGAACAGCGCCCTAAATATTGTTAATGCAAAAAGAAAATACCACTCTGTATGAAATGATTTCAGTTCACTAAGCACTTTTGTCTAACCAGTCCTTCAAATTGTTGCGTTCCGTTTGTGAACTAAACGGCTTGGCGGTCAGTTCTGACAAGTGAACAGCACCCTAAACATTGTTAATGCGCAAAGAAAATACGTATACGACTCCTTATTAAATGAACTCAACTCACGACAAAACCATACATATATATATAGCCTATTTTATGAAAACATGCACAGTAACGGACTCCGGGATCCGGGTGGAAAGGCTGTCGCAGACAGCCTTTCCACCTGGCACAGCGATTTATTTTATAGGGGGGGGACCGTCACCAAGGCCTGGCCCAAACTCTCCAAAGGCATAGCTAGGCACCCATGTGTGCTTG
>JAOXSG010000496.1 GCA_025800105.1 Cohaesibacter sp.
ACAGACCTGTGGACATTGGAGCCCGCACAACTGACCAGGTTAGTCAAAGCTTTCACCGAGTGGGAGAAGGTCAACATGGCCCACATGGTGACTGGCGACAACATTGGATTGCTTGAGTACTGTAACCACAAGGACAGTACAGCACACCTCAAGGACTTCCTTGAAGTGGTTCTTCCAAATTTACACCAGCGCTACATCTGCCGGAACATCGCCTGCTGCTTTGTCATCAAAGCCTCCCACTGGATCCACTCAGCCACAAAGAGCAAACAAGGATCATATCTGTGCCCCAGGCGCCGGACACAATACCGCCCATGGGCAGAAGCAGCGGTGGGTAACCCCAACAAGAAGTTTTGCCCAGCGGCCCAATGTTTGGTCACCAAAGCAACACCAGGTACATCACCTGTGGATGATGGCTGGGCACAAAAGCTCACCATCCACACCACATCCTCCGACGTGTACTACCTGTACTTGATCGAGTTCCCCACCACCAATGACCAAGAGTTACTCAACAAGTGCAAAGAGGCGGTGGACCAGGTGGCTTGGGCCCTGGAACAGTCACAAGATCCCCAGGAAGCCTTGATGGAGTACATCAACACCGTCTTGGCACATGCACAGATGTTGCCATACTTTTGCC
>JAOXSG010000818.1 GCA_025800105.1 Cohaesibacter sp.
AGTGGTTGTGGTTTGGCCTTGATATAGGTTTCTCATTGCGGATAGGGTTAGTATGCCATGCCTTAGTTTGTTCCTTTTTCTCCGCCACTTAGCCCAGGTATCAGGCCATTCGGAGCCAGGCACTCAGACGTGAACGCAGCAGAGTCAGTTTTCCTTGATCTCTGGCAATGGTGCAAATGATTGTGAACTCGGATTCGGCTTGAAGGGAACAGGGCTGCATGCCAATGAAAACTCACCAAAGCGTCTCTCTACGCTTTGAGGAGACCCATGACCAGAAGCCACCGCCACGAGAGCGACGACTTCAACTTAGAATTGCTGGCTTTGTCATGAGAGTTGTTGCATTTGTGGAATTGTGGAGTGTTTAGTGTTGTGAGGGGCTCTTGTGAATTTTATTGGAAGGCCCCGCTTCCAAAGTGGAGTTCCAGTTCGAGGCCGAGTTCTGCCAGAAGCCTGAGAAGCTACTTGAAGGGAACAGGGTTGCATGCCAATTCATATGAGGACTCACCAAAGTGTATC
>JAOXSG010000852.1 GCA_025800105.1 Cohaesibacter sp.
ACATTTCAGCAAGTGCATCTGAAGGACTACGAAAATTGAAAGAGCAACGTCAAAAGAAATACCAAAGTGAACCTAAAAAGAGAACAGCACTTGATGATTTATGGAGTTTGGAAAAGAAGACTAAGGAAAAGAAAATTCACAACAGCCAAGTAGCTGGACCTTCACATAGAATTTCTCAATTTCTTTGTGATGATTCTTCAGATTCAACTGTGCAAGAAGAAAGTAATGAAGGCAGAGATTACGACACTATCCATCCAGCATCTCCAAAAATATCTAAAGGTGGTATTGTTAAGAAAAGCAGAAAACAATCAATTATGCAGGACATGTCGAATACACACAACACATCGTTAATTGATATTCATACCAGTGCAGGTCACAATGGCGATACAGATAACAGGAAATCTGAATCAGAAGAAAATGTAGCTTATGATTCTGATGTGGCTATGCAAGTGACTACTGGAAATATTACAGAACAGATGACCAATAGAGATGAATTATCATCAGATGTGGATATAGCTCCATCAGGCATAGTTGCAAGAACCAATGGCAAGTATGAATCAGATGAAGGCTACTTAGCACTACCACAAAATTCCGGTGGTTCCATGCCAAATA
>JAOXSG010000856.1 GCA_025800105.1 Cohaesibacter sp.
TCAGGTTTCTTCACCTCGAAAGGGGGTGTGGAATTGTATAGGTTGATACCTCGGGAGTTCTTACTCCGGGTTGATTTGTAGTGAGTTGATTTCGTAGTCTTAGGACTTAGGTTTTCTGACTTGAGTTTTCACTTACAGTAGGCCACCACCTCTTGGAGACAATGTGCCCCACCTTCTTCTTAGCCCCACTCTGCTAAGATTTGTTTCATCTGCACTCAGCCACAAAATGCTTTTTTCTGGCCAAACAGGCGCTGCAAGGTAATCGGGCCAACGGTAAAAAGTCGTTACCTGGTGCGGTTCCCGGCCCCAAAAAAAGAACTAAAATGGTTCCAAAATCTGGGTCGTTTCAAAAAGAATTCTGCCCAGTGGCCAAAAAAAGTCCCAAAAATTGGAACCCGGTCCTGCCTTAGCTTGAACATGGTCTGCAGAAACAGGTTCGTTCTATGTTGGACATTCACATCTACTTTATTTATCGCGCTAAAGCATTACGCAAAAGTATATATATAAATTTATATATA
>JAOXSG010000857.1 GCA_025800105.1 Cohaesibacter sp.
CTACCTGCTACAAACACCCCCCGCCGCCCGAAGGATCCTCCGGAGGCAGGAAGCGACCTGAGTGAAGCAGGGGCTCAAGACTACAAGCATAGGCAAACTAATTCAAACATGCTGCAAGTGCAAGTGAGACGTGACTAAAGACGACGGATGCAAGGCCACTCTCATTTTCTCTTCTGCAGGATGTAGTTGCGATGAGTTTCATAGACCAAGCTTCCGCTATGGCTTTAATGGGACGATACTATCCCCGCACCACAGCTTTGCAAGATCCAATCCGCAAGAAATGACTCAAAGTAAGTTGCATTGTGCAAAACGATGGTCATAATGAAGATGTGAAGTTTCTCAAACATCTAAAACAACTTTTCGCAACTCACTTAACCCGCAGTGATCAAACAATAGACAACCGATTCCCCGCTTTACTTCCAATGGCCAAGCTTCCGCTATGGCTTTGAGACTAATACACATCCCAGATAGCCACAGCTTTCAGCTGTCCGAATCTGTAGCAGAGAAACGATCGCAAAAGAAAATGCCTTGCCGCTGCACCATTCAGGAAACAAATTTGAAAGAAAGTCTTAATTGAAGTTAGTGATACGAAGATTTAATCATGGAAGTACAACTTGGTTTGTTTTTAAAGCATTTGTGATGATGTCATAATTTGTTGAATCACAAAGAGCAGGCAAAATCTAGTTCAGCAATCTACCAACGTTGGTATTCAACAGTGCCATCACGGTAGGTGAGCTTGGTGTACACACCACCTTGCCACTCAACACGCTCTTCCCAAGGACGTTCAGCGCGGGCGCCATGGCTCGAGTAGGAGGAATAACCCTGCTTGCTCTTGCCTTTGCCTTTACCGGCCGACCCTCCCGGGTAGCTTCTTTGGTACTGTTGATGCCGTTGATTCCAGTAGTATTGATCTGAGCCTGAACTTTGCCCATAGGGTTGACTTGATCCCCAATGCCCTTTTCCCTTGGATCCCTTCTGGGATTGATGGCCTTTTCCATACCTTTGTTCGCCTTTGCCGTGGCTGACACCTCTGTATCCTTCCCATCCAGTC
>JAOXSG010000866.1 GCA_025800105.1 Cohaesibacter sp.
GACTGCAGACTTGCAGACTGCAGACTTGCAGACTTGCAGACTGCAGACTTGCAGACTTGGAGACTGCAGACTTGCAGACTTGCAGACTTGCAGACTTGCAGACTTGTAGACTTGCAGACTGCAGACTAAATACTTCTGGATTGTGGTGATGTCAACATGTCATGCCGGGATGTCAAGCATCAAAGGACTTTTCCCGCCAAAAACACCCTTGTGTCCATTGTCTTTGCCTCCTTGATCTGCGGTCGTTTTGTCAACGGAAGAGCAAGAGCTGAGGATACACGAATAACGGATGCGAAGTTCCAGATTCCCAAATTTAGCAACGGCCTATAAAAGCAGTGCCCCATGTTTCTCATCTGCAATTAGGTGCGTTACAGCGGTTCTCAATGACACGCGCCCTTCAATCGAATAACGCCTTCTAGTATTTCTTTTTTAAAAGATATTTGGTTGAATCCGAAGGTTTCCTTCTAGGTAGTTATCAAATTTTGAACATGGAATCAAGATTTTGCAAAAGGATCCCGAGAAACTAATAAATTTTTCTCAGAAACCGTTCGCAGGGTATTTTTGTCACATATAGCGATGTTCACTGTTTACAAACACTCTTTTTATTATTCAAATGTGCCAACCATTGAAACAAAGGAACTATTTGTTTCAACAGCCAATAGGCTTCTGGTTGGCACATTAATATCAATAGGTGACGTCACGCGAAACCTCGCTATATTCCTATATACAAGATATATGTTCTGTTTTTCGATAATTACATTATATTTTTACGTCTCTCGACCATTTTATTAACTAGGCTTGCCCGGTATAGAAAACATGGACAATAGGGAAAGGAATCGTGTTTG
>JAOXSG010000879.1 GCA_025800105.1 Cohaesibacter sp.
TTGGTTCCCGGAACCCGGTTCCCAGATCTCGTCCATTGGAACCGGTTCCTGGAACCTCCACCCCTGGAACTTATCCTAACCTTGGAACCGGTTCCTGGAACCTCGAGCCCTGGAACCTATCCAAACCTCGGAACCCTGGAACCTATCCAAACCTCGGAACCCATCGGAACCGGTTCCCGGAACGGTTCCCGGAACCTCCCCGGAACCCGTTTTTTTCCCGGAACCGCCCCAGCTCGCCCAGCACACACCGAAATCTATATTGTGCAGAGACCCCATAGCATTCTGCTGTTGGGGAAAAACCAAAAAAAAAGAAAAAAATCCCAAAATAAATACCTCCCCCTAACTAATCGTCGATCATTGCTTCATATTGCTTCAATGCATCGTCCCCACCTAGAAAATGGGAAAGTTCCCGACACCATCTCGAGGTGCAAGAAAAAACAAGTTCCGCATGAAATGGATCATTCTATTTCTCAAACAAACCCATGGCGGCGCCTGTGCAAACACTTTCAGAAAGAATGTATCAGCCACCAGTTACCCAATGGCATACAGTATCAATCGCCGATTTATTTTTGAGCTCTCTTTCATTCAGATTCATATCGTTTTCCCCCCCTCCACTAATATGATGTTCTGTCCGTTTCTTTGGAAGGCGTCCCTCCTCTGTTTCAACCTTCAACCATCTTCAAACCCCCTCAGCAAAAGCATGACGGTTTTTGCAGCTCAAGAAGCCAGCTGTTCATATTCTCAGACCTGCTCCAAGTCCTCAACAGGCACTGCTTCGCAACACTGGATGCGGTTCTACAGACTGTTCGACTGTTCTATGTGGCCTTTGCTGAGGCCTGACA
>JAOXSG010000898.1 GCA_025800105.1 Cohaesibacter sp.
CACTCAGAGGAAACCCAGCACGAGGGCCCGACGAACCCGACGAAAGCGACCTGCTCAACGAGGCTAAGGGATCGACCTTCAAAAATGGCTAGGGAAAACGGGCATCGAATTTCATTGGCCCGGCTATCAGTTCATGGGACCTGGCACGCATTTGGAAAAACGGCTCAAGCGCGGGGACAAGGGCATCAATCGTTTGGATCGAATTGCCAAACAGCACGACATCGATTACAGTCGCGCCAACAATCTACAAGACAAGTGGCAAGCCGATTCCAAGATGATCAAAGCCATTGATCGTTTACCCGGGAAAAAAACCATGACGGAACGCGTGGTCAAGAAAATCATGCAAGCCAAGAAACGTTTGAAATTGTAAAAACGCTTTTAATGCTGTTGTTGTTGTTGTTACAAGAAATAATGAAAACCCTTGATGGTTTGAAAAAAATAAAATAGTGGTTGGCCTATTCACAACTGGTCACTAATAAAATCAAACAGTTCATCATTCACTGCAATGTCCATGGGTGCTGTTTCCTGCTCTAATTGGGCGGCACGCATTTGGAGAAACGACTCAAGCGCGGGGACAAAGGCATCA
>JAOXSG010000903.1 GCA_025800105.1 Cohaesibacter sp.
GGTGAATAAAGTTAACTTACATTATGTCGTCTGTGTGGTCTTTTGCGTTTTTATGGTGTTTTGAGTCGCTTGCCGCTGGCGCCCCGACAGAAGAAGGAAAGGAGGAACAAGGCGTGCAGCTTTTACAGCCGACCGAGCCAAACGCCTCCTGAATTTTGCCCATTTTATCTCACTTCCACGCGTCCCTCGCCATCCAGCCTCGGGCAAATGAAAGCCACATAATGTCCGAAGATCGGTGCCAAAAATCGTCGAATTTGCTTGGTTCCAACGACCTGAAGTGCCGCCGCGAATTTTCACATTCGATACCAGAACGGCATCGTCATAGGATGTCGAAAAAGTGGGCGATCATAACGGCCGCGATCAAATTCGAATTAATGACAAAGCGACAAAATTGACCCTTGCCATCTCCCCATCGCAGAAATATTTTCCGGTCATTTTGCACCGAACTCAGAAAATTTTAAACTTTCAGATATCGGAGGAAAAGAAGCTTACATCAGAACAAGAATTATGCCTTTGGGCTGCCGATGCCGGACATAATTTCATTGTATGAGGCGAGGCCGGAACGGTGCGCTGGGGGAGATGGCAAGGGTCAATTTTGTGCTGCATGCTGCATGCAGTGCTGCATGCCTTGTTCCTTCTTTCCTTCCTCTGTCGGGGCGCCAGCGGCAAGCGACTCAAAACACCATAAAAACGCAAAAGACCACAGACGACATAACGTAAGTTAACTTTATTCATCTGGCTTACATCATATCACAATTTGGG
>JAOXSG010000906.1 GCA_025800105.1 Cohaesibacter sp.
CGTCAACGCCCATCAAAATTCCCCATCTTTCCACCTCCTTGGCCTCTACCACGCCCTGATCCACCATGCCAGAATCCCCTGCCCCAATTCGTCAAAGTTGGGCCTTTCTGTCCAGCGCCACTTGAGCCTATTTTCGTTGCAAGACGTCTGGAAGCTTTAACCGCAAGCTCTGTTGTCTCCGCAAGAGACACCGCCTGAGCAATGCTCTTGGGATATTGCAGACTTACGGAACGGGCAAGTTCTGGCTGCAAGCCCCAGATGAAATGGTTGAGCATCATGGATTCATCATAGCTATCCAGACGCCCTAGCAACGTTTCAAATTGGGACGCATAGTCCCGAACAAGCCGCTGCCCCTGTGTGATGGACATCAGCTGGCTCTGTGCCTCTTGGGAACGGATATTGGATCCGAACCTTTCCAGCAACAGATTACTCAGCTGAGTCCAATCACTGGGCGGATTCCTGTGCCTTCTTTCGTATCTGATATACCACTCATGCGCTGATTAGAT
>JAOXSG010000509.1 GCA_025800105.1 Cohaesibacter sp.
CCTATCGCTCGGTGCTTTTCGACAAAAACATGGTTAATAAGGCCAGAAAATGTGACGATATCCTCAAAAATGGGCCCACACGTTACATAGAACAGTGAAGAGCGTAATTGTTGACTGAATCCATGGCGGTGAAGTCGATGAACTTGGCGGAAACTCGGCAAACGGCGATAGGTGCCTGCGCGTGTAACGCGTCAAGTTCAGTGGTAGCCCGAACTGAGCATGAGTAAATATCAATCTTTTAAAATCCAGATTTTGAAGTGCGCGAAAACGCGCGTGGGAATTGTTGAACTCGCGAAGGCTTTTACAAACGAACAAGCCCCGTGACCCACATTTTTTATTTTTCCTAATTGTTTTCCTCAAAGCGAAGAAATCTCAGACAAAATTTAAAAAAATTCTACGAGAGGAATTTTGCGCCACTCACAAATTGTCTTTTTCAAGGTTTATAAAATATCGGCTTCATAGAATTTTTTTAAAAAAACTTTTGCGGTTTCCTTTTCAAATGCCAAAAGTTATAACATTAAAAAAACGGGGGGTCACCGGACTAGTTTTCAAGTTATAAACGCCAGAAGCTAAAATGTAGGTCTGA
>JAOXSG010000928.1 GCA_025800105.1 Cohaesibacter sp.
ACTGCCTATCCCTTAATTTTTTTGAGTTTCAAAATTTATTTTCCAAGTATCCAAAGTCCCAAAACGTTGTTTTA
Organism: Cohaesibacter sp.; assembly: GCA_025800105.1. Lineage (GTDB taxonomy): Bacteria > Pseudomonadota > Alphaproteobacteria > Rhizobiales > Cohaesibacteraceae > Cohaesibacter. The sequence continues at coordinate 75 of JAOXSG010000928.1, forward strand.
AAATCAATGAAAGTAAATAGTAGTGTTGTGAATTTGGAAATTACGTTGTATTCATATCAACCATGACAGGGTTAAATGAAAAACAGCAACGCTTTTGCGAAGAATATATGCTGGATTTGAATGGCACACAGGCGGCCATTCGTGCCGGTTATTCTGCGCATAGCGCCGCCAGACAGGCATCGCGGTTGTTGGGCATAGCGCCCGTGCGGGCAGAGCTGTCGCGCTTGAAAGCGGCGCAATCCAAGCGCATTGAAATCAGCGCTGACAAGCTGTTGCATATGATGGCGCAAATTGCCTTTGGCGATATTCGCGGCATTTTTGATGCGGATGGACATTTAAAACCGCCCCATGAATGGGATGAAGACACCGCCGCCACGGTGGCGGGGCTGGATATTGTCACCAGCGCTGCGGGCAAGGGCGCGGTCAAACATGTGGCCAAAATCCGCCGCTCTGACCGCCTGCGCGCCATGGAATTGCTGGCGCGGCATCTGTCCCTGTTTAACGAAAAGGCCAATGGTGCAGCAACCGAAGACCTGGCCGCGCGGATGCGCCGAGCGAAGGAAAGAAAGAAGGAAAGAAAGAAGTGACAGAAGGGCGCGTAGACGATCCGGAACAGGCGTTGATTGATTCTGCGGCCTCTTGCGAATATGACCCGCAAGCCTGGGCGGATTTTGCGTGGGATTGGGGCGAGGGGCCGCTGGAGGGCAAGGCTGTGCGGGCATGGCAGCGTGATATCAACCAGCTGATAGCGCGCCATTTGCAAGATCCTGAGAGGCGTTATCAGCCGCTGATGCTTGCTGTGGCATCAGGCCATGGCATTGGCAAGTCCGCCCAGATGGGGATGCTCGCCAATTGGGCCATGTCCTGCTTTAACAATTGCAAGATTGTGGTCACCGCCAATACTGGCGATCAGTTGACCACCAAGACCAGCCCTGAGATCACCAAATGGTTCAAGACCTCCATCACCTCTCATTGGTTTGATTATGCGTCTTTGTCGATCAAGGCCAAGGATAAGGATGAGAAGGACAATTGGCGGCTGGATTTCAACACATGGTCAGAGCACAACACAGAAGCCTTTGCCGGTTTGCACAATGAGGGCAACATCATTTTGTTGCTGATGGATGAAGCCTCCAACATTGCAGACGTGATTTGGGAAGTGGCTGAAGGGGCGCTGAGTGATGAAAACACGATTATCATCTGGGTGGCCTTTGGCAACCCGACGCGCAACAGCGGGCGCTTTCGCGAATGCTTTCGCAAATATCGCAAATATTGGAAGACGCGCCAGATCGACAGCCGTATGGTGGAAGGCACCAACAAAACATTCCTGTCGCAGTTGGTCGAAAAATATGGCGAAGACAGCGACACAGCCAAAGTGAGGGTAAGAGGCATGTTTCCGTCCAGTGCGGCCAGTCAGTATATCTCAACCGATTTGGTGGATGCAGCCAGCAAAGTGCATTTGCGACCAGAGCAATATGACTTTGCCCCCAAAATCATTGGCGTGGACCCGTCATGGACGGGGGAGGATGAGTTTGTGATTTATTTGCGTCAGGGCCTCTATTCCAAGCTGCTGGCGAGCTATGCGAAAAATGACAATGATGTGATCATGGCCCAGCATATTTTGCGCTTTGAGCAGGATCTGGGTGCGGATGCGGTCTTCATTG
>JAOXSG010000937.1 GCA_025800105.1 Cohaesibacter sp.
CGTCAGGATCGTGAGGACCTCTACTATCACCGACCTAAAACATCAACACCGGGAGGGAATGAGGCCAGAGGGATGGAATAGAGGGAGCACACCGCTCGGGCCGCATGTCAGGGATCTGGAACTGGAGTGAAAACAAGATGGCTAGAGCCTGAAGTGAGGGCACGCCAATATGGCTGCGTTCTCACAACAGGAGGGGAGCGAAGGTAGAGATAGAAGGAAACCCTAAGTGAGGGCACGCCAATATGGCTGCGTTCTCACAAAAGGAGGGGGACGAAGGTAGGAATAGAAAGAAACCCAAAGGGAGGGCACGCCAATATGGCTGCGTTCTCCCAAGGAAGGGGGAAGAAGGTAAAGATAGAAAGAGACCTCAAGGAGAAGCTGTTGACAAGGTAAATGGATTGAGTAGAGAAGATTGGCTAATGAGAAGCCAAGGTGGTGATGGCGACGGTGGCCCAAGCTAAGACGTTGAAGTCGAGGAAGACCCTTATCCTATGTATCGCAGGAAGCAAATCTTGTGACGCCAAAGGCCAACCTATCTGCGCCGGTGAGGGCGAGCAGACATAAGATGGTAAGAGGGGATCAGAGGGGTCGCAGGCAGGAAGAAAGTTAGCCCTCAATGAGCTTGCCAGAGTTCGATCAGCTTCAGATGCTGAGGACAAGTCGCTCGGTTCGGCAAGGTGCCGAGGGAAAGTAGCGGGTGATCCCAAGACTGTTGATTGCAAGAACCGCTACTTTCACTATCTGGTCCAACCTTGTTAGCAAAGTTGGTCCAGGATGGCGTGGTACGTTCCCTGGAGTTGGCAGGGGTTCATGGTAACAAGCAACGCAGAAGCGATATCGGAGGCGTTGCAAGTGGACTTGATCCAACCTCTGCTTAGTGAAGACGAGGAAGAGAGACAGGGTGACAAGCCAAGTGTTGTCTGGGACATAGAATACCTGAAGTCTACTAT
>JAOXSG010000515.1 GCA_025800105.1 Cohaesibacter sp.
GGCTCAAGACGCCTTGAGCGCTGCGCCCAAGCGTCTGCAAGGCAGTTTCAAGGTTGGCGGGCAGGATCATATGTATCTGGAGGGTCAAATCGCTTTTGCCCTGCCAGGGGAAGATGAGGATGTCGAGGTGTATTCCTCAACCCAGCATCCCAGCGAAGTCCAGCATATGATTGCCCATGTGCTTGGCATCGCTTCCCATGCGGTCACTGTCTCTGTGCGCAGAATGGGGGGCGGTTTTGGTGGCAAGGAAACCCAGATGAACCTGTTCGCGGTGGTCGCAGCCCTTGCAGCAAAAAGATGGAACTGTCCGGTCAAGTTGCGCCCGGACCGGGATGATGATATGGCCATCACCGGCAAGCGTCATGATTTCGTGATTGATTATGATCTGGGCTTTGACGAGACAGGAAAAATTCTCGCCCTTGATGCAGATTTTGCTGCCCGCTGCGGCTATTCCGCCGATTTGTCCGGCCCTGTCACCGACCGTGCTTTATTCCATGCCGACAATGCCTATTTCTATCCTCATGTCACCTTGCGCTCCCATCCTTACAAAACCAACACCGTCTCCAACACCGCCTTTCGTGGCTTTGGTGGCCCCCAAGGGGTGATCGCTGCCGAGCGCTTCATCGAAGAAATTGCCTATGCTCTAAAGAAGGATCCATTGGAGATCCGAAAGGCCAATCTCTATCCGAAAAGCGAACGTCTTGAGACCGGCGAGATAGCACAAACCAAGGCACTGACACCCTATCATCAGGTGGTCGAAGACAATATTCTGCACCAGTTGATAGAAGAATTGGAGCAATCCTCTGACTATCAGGCACGCCGGGCCGCAATTATCAAACATAATCAAACAAATGATTTGATCAAAAAGGGCATTGCGCTGACCCCGGTTAAATTCGGCATTTCCTTCACCGCAACCTGGTATAATCAGGCCGGATGTCTGTTGCATATTTATCGCGATGGCTCGATCCAGCTCAATCATGGCGGCACCGAAATGGGGCAGGGGCTGAATACCAAAGTCGCCCAGATTGTGGCAGAAGCCTTTCAGCTGGATATCAAGCGCATCAAAATCACCAAAACGACGACAGAAAAAGTCCCCAACACATCGGCAACCGCCGCTTCATCTGGCACAGATTTGAACGGCATGGCAGCATTAAATGCCGCCAATAAAATCAAGGACCGGCTGATTGCCTTTGCCGCAGATCACTGGAATGTGCCAGGCACCAGCATCGATTTTCTGCCCAATCATGTCAAAATTGGCGACGAGCTGATCCCCTTTGCCAGTTTGATTGAAGCGGCCTATATGGCCCGCATTCAGCTCTCCGCCACCGGCTTTTACAAAACACCCAAAATTCATTGGGACAGAGACAAGGGGCAGGGCCGACCTTTCTATTATTTTGCCTATGGGGCTGCGGTATCCGAGGTCAGCGTCGACTGCCTGACCGGGGAATATAAAGTGGAGCGGACCGATATTTTGCACGATGTTGGCCAATCGCTAAACCCGGCTCTGGACAAAGGTCAGGTGGAAGGCGCTTTCATTCAGGGCATGGGATGGCTGACCAGCGAAGAGCTTTGCTGGGATGCAAAAGGGCAATTGCGCACCCATGCGCCTTCAACCTATAAAATCCCGCTTGCCTCAGACATTCCGCGTATTTTCAAGGTGGATCTGGCTGATTGGAGCAAGGCAAAAGAGCCAACCATCAAACGTTCAAAAGCCGTAGGCGAACCGCCTTTCATGCTGGCCATCTCGGTCTTTGAAGCGCTTTCCATGGCGGTGGCAAGCCTTGCCGATTATCAAATCTGCCCCCGTCTGGAAGCCCCGGCCACCCCTGAACGCATCTTGCTGGCCATGGAAGAGTTAAGCGCAAAGAAAGACGCAAAAGGGGCACAATCATGAGCCAACTTGCGGACTTTTTTGTTCAGACGTCGAAGATGATCGAAATCGAAATTTCCAAGGTCAAAGGCTCATCCCCGCGCGAGGTTGGCGCGCGCCTCTATGTCAGCCAAGACAAACAGATGGGCACAATCGGCGGCGGTCAGCTGGAATATATGGCCATTGACAAAGCCCGCATCCTGCTGCGCTCAATTGATACGGCCAAAAGCTGGAAAATGGCGGTGCCTTTGGGGCCGGAAATTGGCCAATGCTGCGGTGGCAAGGTCGTGCTGACATTGCGCCTGATGGATCAAACACTTAAACAACAGCGCTTGCAAGAGCAAGCGGACGAACAGGCCACCCGCCCCAATATCTATATCTTTGGGGCAGGCCATATTGGCCGCGCACTGGCCAATAGCCTGTCTTTGTTACCAGTGTCTGTGACGATGATTGACAGCCGCGCTGAGGAAGTGGCGCTCTGCACAGCGAACATCAAAACATGCCTGACCCCTTTGCCAGAAGCCCATATAAGAACAGCCGATCCCGGCAGCGCCTTCATCATTGCCACCCATGATCATGCATTGGATTTTTTGCTGGCCAAAGAAGCCTTGGCGCGACAGGATGCGCGCTATGTCGGCATGATTGGCTCCAAAACAAAAGCGGCGCGCTTTGGCCATTGGCTGGCCGAAGAAGCCCCAATGCTCTCCAGAGCGCAGCTCAAATGCCCGATGGGATTGCCAGCGCCCGGAGCGGTCAAAGACAAAAGGCCGGAAGTCATTGCCGCTTTGATCACGGCAGACGTGATCTCGGCGCTCAATCAGGGGAGCGAGAACCAAAAGCCCTTGCGAACCAGAATGGATGCCGATTAACCTGCCCGGCGCAAGAGACTACAAAACTCGCACCATCATTTCCCAAAAGTCCCTCACACCTCAATCTCTGAAAAAGGATAGGATCAGTGAAAACCCTATTGCGCGGTCGTGTGCTGACATTTCGTGCCGAGCCCAAAAGCATCGAAGATCAGCAATCCTATCTCTATCTACAAGATGGAGCGATCCTCATGGATGAAGGCAAAATCCTCGCCTGTGAGGATTATCAAAGCCTTTTAAAGACGCAAAAGCTAAAAGAGCAAGAGCTGCGCGAAATTGATCATCGCCCCCATTTGCTAATGCCCGGCTTCATCGACACCCATCTGCATTTCCCCCAAATTCAGGTCATTGCCTCTTGGGGGGCGCAATTGCTGGATTGGCTGAACAATTACACCTTCCCGCAGGAAGCCTTGTTCAAGGAAGAAGATCATGCCAGGGCTATGGCCAAAGCCTTTTTTGATGAGCTGATCCGCCATGGCACAACATCCGCTGTTGCCTATTGCTCGGTCCATCGCCAAAGCGCTGAGGCCTTCTTTGCAGAGGCAAGCAGGCGCAATATGCGCATGATTGGTGGCAAGGTGATGATGGATCGCAATGCCCCCGATAGTGTGCTGGACACGCCGAAATCAGGCTATGAAGACAGCAAGGCCCTGATAAAGGACTGGCATGGAAAAGGCCGTAACCTTTATGCCATCACCCCGCGCTTTGCCATCACTTCCAGCCCTGAACAGCTGGAAGCGGCAGGGCAATTGGTCAAGGAACACCCAGACTGTTATAGTCAGACCCATTTATCTGAAAATAAAGACGAAATCGCCTTCACCAAAAGCCTTTACCCAGATGCAAAAGACTATCTTGGCATTTACGAGGATTACGGCCTTTTGTCAGAAAAGATGCTGCTGGGCCATTGCATCCATTTGGAACTGCGCGAACTTGATATATTGGCACAGACCAAAGCCAAACCGGTTTTTTGCCCGACATCCAACCTGTTTTTAGGCTCAGGCCTGTTCGACGATGCAGGCTTACGCGAAAAAGGCATCACCAACGCCATTGCAACGGATATTGGCGGCGGCACCAGCTATTCCATGCTGCAAACCCTTAATGAAGGCTACAAAATCCTGCAATTGCAACATCAAAAACTCGATCCGTTGCGCGCCTTTTACTGGATCACCCTTGGCAATGCCATCGCTCTTGGCTTGCAAGAGAAAATCGGCAGCTTGGAAGAAGGCAGCGAAGCCGATATCGTGGTGCTGGATAGCAGCGCAACATCAGCCATGGCTTTGCGGATGCAAAAGGCCCAGACCTTGAGCGAAGAATTGTTCATTTTGCAAATGATGGGTGATGACAGAGCTATCTATGAAACGTATGTAGCGGGCGAGGCCCAGAAGCGCAAAATGCTGTCATAATTGAATGAAAGTGCCTTATTTGACGATCAGATAAGGCGCTTCAAACCAGATTTCCTGCAAATTATTGCCTTCGCCAATCCGGTCAATAACCGCAAAAAGCCCGCAGCGATGATGATCACTTTGCAAAGGGGTTAAAACCCCATGCCAGACATTGCGATGAAAATTGATGCCTTGCCCGGGCGCGCTGATAAAGGCTTGCGGTCGGGCTGGGTGTCCATCATCATCTTTGGCAGTGATGATCAGAAAAGGCGCTTCATGCAGGGGCAAAAAAGCCTGACTGCCAAGGGGATGGCGCTCCATCATCTCCAATTGATAGGGAAGACGACGCGGCACAGCATCAAAAAGACTGATCCCCGCCCGCCCATCGCCCATTTGAGGCGAGAAATCTAGCTGTGCCAAATCATGATGTCGCCCACACAATTCCTGATTGATGAGAAAGTCAGGCGCCTTACCCAGCTCAATCACATCACCAAATGGGGCAAAGACCTCTTGCGTTAAGGGCTGAACCGAAATTGTGCGCGCTTCTATGCTATCAATCATGCGCACTCTCCCATAACGCATGCAAACGATGATAGGCAATCCGCTCCACCTGACGGCAGGCTTCCTCAAATTCGATTGCGCTTTCATGGGCGAGGCGCTTTTGAAACGCGGCGAGAATGGAGGCTTTATCATGATCGCGCACCGCAATGATAAAGGGAAAGTCATGCTTTTTGACATAACGCTGATTGAGATCGCTAAACAGCGCGCGCTCTTCATCGCTCAAAATATCCAGCCCGGCAGAGGCCTGTTCCTGATTGGAGGCTTCGGTCAATTGTTTGGCCGCAGCCAATTTGCCCGCCAAATCGGGATGGGCACGTAACACCCCAAGCCGCTCTTTGGAACTGGCGGCGCGAAAGGACCGACAGAGGGCATTGTGAAGCCCGATCGGGCTATCATGGGCCGGTCCCAATTCCATCTCATAAGCGCGCTCGGCAAGGAAAGGCGAATGCTCAAAAATATCGCCAAACCGCGCAATGAAGGCATCTCGCTCCATGCGGGAGGGGCAAAGTAGCGGGCGCACTGGCGGATGATGCTCGGCCCAATGACGGGCAATATCAATCCGGCGGGCAAACCACACATCTGTATGACTTTGCGCATAATCAATAAAGCGCTTTAAAGCCTGAAGACGCCCCGGTCTGCCAATCAGGCGGCAATGCAATCCAATCGAGAGCATTTTGGGGCTGCCGTCGCTCCCCTCTTCATAAAGACAATCAAAACTGTCCTTGAGATAGGCAAAAAACTGATCGCCGGAATTAAACCCTTGTGCAGTTGCAAAGCGCATATCATTGCAGTCCAGTGTATAGGGAAGGATCAAGTGATCCTTGCCATCAGGGCCTTGATGCCAATAGGGCAAATCATCAGCATAAGAATCAGAAATATAGGAAAAACCGCCAATCTCACAGGCCAAATCGACTGTATGCACCGAGCAGCGGCCACAATACCAGCCTTGGGGCCGCTCGCCTGTCACCGCCTCATGCAGCGCAATGGCCTGGCGCATATGCTGCGCTTCATCCTCTTTGGAAAAGTCTTTATAATCAATCCACTTCAAGCCATGACTGGCAATCTCCCAGCCCGCTTCTTGCATGGCATGGACTTGTTCCGGGCTGCGGGCAAGTGCGCTGGCAACGCCAAAAATGGTCAGTGGAATATCGGCTTTGCAAAACACATCATGCAACCGCCAGAAGCCGGCGCGTGCCCCATATTCATAGATGGATTCCATATTCCAGTGCCGCTGGCCGGGCCATGGAGCAGACCCGACAATCTCGGACAGAAAAGCCTCTGACGCCGCATCCCCATGCAACAGACAATTTTCCCCGCCTTCTTCATAATTCAGCACAAATTGAACAGCCAGCTTGGCACCATGGGGCCACTGAACATGAGGCCGGGTTGGGCCATAGCCAAGCATATTTCTGGGATAGCGCTGCATGATAATCCTCAATTGCCACAGTCTTGATAGGAGAGATGATTTTCATTCTATCGCAAAGCAATCGTCTATTATTTTCAAGAAATACTATAAAGAGCTACAAAAATTACACAATATACCTGCGCCCCGCAGCATCCGAAAATGCAGGAAAGTGAAAGAGACGAGTCTGTTGCTGCTGTTTGCCTTTAAACGCAAAAAAGCAGGCATAAAAGGATGAAATGGACCAAATGAGCGGATTTCTCACCACCCATATTCTGGACACAGCCCTTGGAACTCCGGCCGCAGGCCTGAAAATAGATTTGTTTCGCTTTCAAGACGGCGTGCTCCAGCATCTAAGCTCTATGACAAGCAATGAGGATGGCCGCACAAATAGCCCAATTTTGCCACAAGAGCAGTTCCAAATCGGGCATTATGAATTATTGTTTCATGCAGGCGATTATCTGCGCGCCCATCATCAAAATCTGCAAGAGCCTCTCTTTCTCGACCAGATCCCCATTCGCTTTGGAATGAATGAAAACAGCCATTATCATGTGCCACTGCTGCTCTCGCCCTTTGGCTATTCCACCTATCGGGGGAGCTAGAGAATGGAAGATTTTGCAACGCTTTCTCCCATTCTCATGGTCTGGCTGGAAACCGCAGTGCGCTGGCTGCATGTGATTACGGCCATTGCATGGATTGGCTCCAGTTTCTATTTCATCGCGCTGGATCTTGGTCTGCGCTCCGCCCCTGATCTGCCAAAAGGTGCCCATGGCGAAGAATGGCAGGTGCATGGCGGTGGCTTTTATCACATCCGCAAATTTCTGGTGGCCCCGCAAGCCATGCCAGAGCATCTGACATGGTTCAAATGGGAAAGTTATGCCACATGGCTGTCGGGTGCTGCTTTGCTGGCTTTGGTCTATTGGGTGGGGGCTGAATTTTACCTGATTGATATGGCAAAAATGGAGCTGGAAATCTGGCAAGCGATTGGCATTTCAGCAGGATCTCTCACCATTGGCTGGCTCATTTATGATGCTTTGTGCAAATCCCCTCTTGGCGAAAAGCCAACCTTTTTAATGACCTTGCTCTTTGTCATGCTGGTGGTCATGGCATGGGGATATAATGAAATTTTCACAGGTCGGGCAACCATGCTGCATTTGGGTGCCTTCACCGCAACCATTATGACGGCCAATGTCTTTCTCATCATCATGCCCAATCAGCGCATTGTGGTGGCAGATCTGAAAGCGGGCAGAACACCCGATGCCAAATATGGCAAAATCGCCAAATTGCGTTCAACCCATAACAATTACCTGACATTGCCCGTCATTTTCCTGATGCTGTCCAACCATTATCCCTTGGTTTTTGCATCGCCCTATAATTGGCTGATTGCGGCTTTGGTCTTTTTGATGGGCGTCACCATTCGCCACTATTTCAACACCCATCATGCCCGCAAAGGCAACCCGCTCTGGACCATTCCCGCCACCATCGCCCTGTTTTGTGCAGCCATCTGGCTTTCTATTTTGCCCCCCAAGGAGGCATCAGAAGCAAGTCAGGAAGAAGCAAACATCTCCATACTGACACCAAGCCAGATGAAACTGGCAGAACTTCCCAATTTTGAACAGGTAACAGAGATCGTGCAGGGCAGGTGCTCCATGTGCCATGCGCAAGAGCCGGGCTGGGAAGGCTTTGCAGCCGCCCCCAAAGGCGTGCTTTTGGAAACTGAGGAGCAAATAGCAGCCGCTGCCAGCCAGATCTATTTCCATGCAGGCCGCACAAACGCCATGCCCCCGGCTAATATCACCTATATGGAAGACGAAGAGCGCCGCATCATCCGCAACTGGTATCACGCTTATCTGAAAAGCTAGGGGGTGGAGATGCGGCCTAAAAGGCTCATCCCGAAACTTTTAAATCAGGCACTTAAGAATAGCGGCGTTCATAGCCATTGATCCAGCTGTGCCGAACAGACCAACTGGCGGGATCAAATGCCACCAGATCTGCGGCAAAGCCAGAGGCCACGCGCCCAATCACTTTATCCATGCGAATATAGCGGGCAGGATAGAGTGAGGCCATCCGAAGCGCTTCCGACAAGGGAAGATCCAGCAGTTCAACACAATTGCGCACCGCCCCTATCATGGTAAGGTCTGAGCCAGCCAAAACACCATCATGTGTCTTGCATATGCCATGGCGGGCAGTGATGTGCTCTCCATGCAAGTCAAAACTTTTGCTGCCATCTTCCTTGGCCTGCATCCCGACACTGGCCATAGCATCTGTTACCAAAAAAATTTTGCCCTTACCTGCCCGTATTTCCTTGGCGGCAATGGCCATGCGCAAACTGGCCGGATGCACATGAAAGCCGTCAACAATCAAACCACAAGCGGCGTCTGACGCATCAAGGGCAGCCCCAACCATGCCCGGCTCACGACTGCCCAGGGGCGTCATGGCATTGAACAAATGGGTGAAAGCACTAACCCCGGCCCGCAAGGCCTGATTGCTTTGCTGATAAGTGGCCGCACTATGACCGGCACTGACCAACACACCCCGCGCAACAAGATCAGTAATGAAGGACGCATCCACCATTTCCGGTGCCAATGTCACCAGCCGAACGCCAAGATCAGGATGACCCAGCAAATCCAGAGCGGCTTGCACACCATCTGCATCAACCGGGCGAATGATGTCAGCATCATGAACGCCTTTGCGCGCAACATTCAAATATGGCCCTTCAAAATGCACGCCTTTGACCGCGGAAAGCGAGCTATTCTCGCCCCAATGCCGATGGGCTTGTCGAATGAGCGAGGAAATATGCTCCATCACCTGCCAATGATCACTAATCAAGGTGGGCAACAAACTGGTGGTGCCGAACTGACGATGCGCGTCTATCATGGTTTCCAGAGCAGACAAATCACAGTCTTGGCCCAGCATCACACCATTGCCACCATTGACTTGCAGATCCACAAATCCAGGGCAAAGGACAAGCCCTTTCAAATCATGAACAACCACATGCTGACGAAGATAAGGACTTAAATCTGACGGACTGTCTATAATATCCTCAATAGACATGCCATCCAGCAAGACGGCTTTGCCTGCATGAAAGACATCCCCATCAAACAGGCGCGCATGGATCAAGAGCTGTTTCATGGTCATGTCCTGTTTGCTGATATCGACTGCGCAAAGACTGACCCGATTTGCCCATCCATTGCAAGGTCAAACTCTTGTCTTTTGATTGACAGGGAACAGACCATTTTCTATTTTGTGATCACAAAATTAAAGTGCACTCATGTCTTCCAAAAGCCGGATCATCTTGCAGGAGCTTACATATGACAGATGCCCCTTTCTCAATCGGTCTTTTGGAAACCGGATTGGTTCCCGATGAATTGAGCGAACGCTATGAATCTTACCCGGATATGTTTGCGCATTTGCTTGCAGATAATATGCCTAAAGACTGGATTTTCAAGACATTTTCGCCCGTTCAGGGAGAGTTTCCCGACACTGTAAGCCAATGCAATGCCTGGTTGGTCACCGGCTCCAAATTTGGCGTTTATGAGGATATTGACTGGATCCATCAATTGCGCAGCTTTCTGGCTGAGGCCTATGCGAAAGACCGTCCAATCATCGGCATTTGCTTTGGGCATCAGTTGCTTGCGCAAGCCTTGGGTGGAAAAGTGATCAAATCCCCCAAAGGCTGGGGATGCGGGGCGCATCGCTATCAGTGGCGCACACAGCCGCACTGGCTGAAAAAAGCACAAGAGAGCGGCATGTCAAACGAGCAGTTTTTCGCCATTCAGGCCTATCATCAGGATCAGGTGGTGGACTTGCCCAAAGAAGCGCAGGTCATTGCACAGTCAGACTTTTGCGACTATGCCGCACTGGCCTATCAGGACAAGGCCATTTCCTTTCAGGGCCACCCGGAGTTTGCCTCTGATTATGCAAGCGATCTGTTTGAATTGCGCAAAGGCACCAGCTTGCCGGACGAGATAGCAGAGGCGGCCATCGCAACAAGAAACACACCTTTGGACCGGCCTTTGCTGGCAAAGGCCGTCATAGAATTTTTAAAAGCCCATCAGATAAGCCGTGCTGAAAAGCGTTTCGGCAACGAGAGGAGCATCCATGCTGGATAAGCGTCAGTTTTTCATCAATGGGGCATGGGTTGACCCGATCAAGGCAACAGATTGCGAGGTCATCAACCCGGCAACAGAACAGGCCATCGCCACCATTTCCATGGGCAGTGAAGAGGATGCCAATGCCGCCGTGCTTGCGGCCAAAGCGGCTTTTCCATCTTTCTCCCAAACCTCAAAACAGGAGCGGATTGATCTGTTGAAAGCCATTATGAGCGTTTATAAAAAACGCTATCAGGAAATGGCCGACATCATCACCAAGGAAATGGGCGCACCAAAATTTTTGTCAGAAAAAGCCCAAGCCGCAGTTGGCCTTGGCCATTTGCAAGGCTTCATTGATGCTCTTAACGACTATCAATTCCGCCAAACCCTGCCCAATGGCGACATCATTCAGCGCGAGGGCATCGGCGTTTGCGGTCTGATCACCCCTTGGAATTGGCCCATGAACCAAATGGTGCTGAAAATTGCCCCGGCTCTCGCCACCGGTTGCACCATGGTGCTCAAACCATCCGAACTGACCCCGCTCTCAGCCATGCTTTATGCCGACATTCTCCATGAGGCGGGCGTGCCAAAGGGCGTTTTTAACCTGATCAATGGCGAAGGCCCGGTTGTGGGCAGTGCGCTCTCGCGCCATCCAGATGTGCAAATGATGTCCTTCACCGGCTCCACCCGTGGCGGCGTTGCTGTCTCCAAAGATGCAGCAGAGACCGTCAAAAGGGTGGCGCTGGAATTGGGCGGCAAAAGCCCCAATATCATCTTTGCTGACAGCGATATAAAGGCCGCAGTCACACGCGGCACCCGCCATGTCTTTGCCAATACCGGCCAATCTTGCAATGCTCCGACACGTATGCTGGTCGAGCGTGATGCCTATGAAGAAGCCATGCAGATTGCAGCCCAAGTGGCCGAGCAAACCCAAGTGGGCGACCCGGCAGAAGAAGGCCGCCATATCGGCCCGCTTGTCAGCGCATTGCAATATGAGCGCGTCCAAAGCCTCATTCAAAAAGGCATTGAGGAAGGCGCAACCTTGCTGGCAGGCGGCACAGGCAAGCCAGAAGGGCGCAATGTTGGCTATTTCTGTAAACCAACGGTCTTTGGCAATGTGAGTAATGACATGACCATTGCGCGTGAGGAAATTTTTGGCCCCGTCCTCTCCATAATCCCGTTTGATAGCGAAGAAGAAGCAATCGAAATCGCCAATGACACCCCTTATGGTCTGGCCGCTTACATGGATACGGGGTGCGAAAAACGCGCCGAGCGTGTCGCCAATCAATTGCGGGCAGGCATGGTGCGCATCAATGGCTCGGACATTGATTGGGGCAGCCCCTTTGGCGGCTATAAAATGAGCGGCAATGGCCGCGAAGGCGGCCATTTCGGCATGGATGATTTCTTGGAGATCAAGGCGATCTCAAGACCATAAGATCAAAGTCCATAGAGCAAAAGCCAACAAAAAGGGCCTCTCAATGAGAGGCCCTTTTCTAGTCTTCTCTGTTCGTCTCTGGCAGAGCGTTTACTCGCCGATTGCCATGCCTTCGCGGCGTGGATCAGCGGCACCAATCAGCTTGCCATCCTTGATCAGAACAGCGTGCAGACCGGAATTGAGATCACGCACATTGACTTTGTGACCTTTGGCTTCCAAAGCCGGGACCAAGGCCATGGCAGCGGTATTTTGCTCGATATCGGTTTTGCCATTGCGGTTGACGATATGGGGCAGATTGATCGCATCTTGCGGGTCCATACCATGGTCGAGAATGGCAATGATGGAACGGGCAACATAATTGATGATGCGTGAGCCACCGGGAGAGCCGATGGACAGCATAGGCTCACCATCTTTCATGACAATGGTCGGAGACATGGAAGAGCGAGGACGCTTGCCGCCTTCCACGCGGTTGGCAATTGGCTTGCCATCTTTCTCTGCCTTGCGTGAGAAATCAGTCAGCTCGTTATTGAGCAAAAAGCCGCCAACCATGACGCGAGAGCCAAAGCCGGTTTCAATGGTGGTGGTCAGAGACACCACATTGCCCATGGAATCGACAATCGAAACATGGCTGGTGCCCGGACGTTCAAGCTGGCTGTCTGGGGCGCGCAAAGCGGCATTTTTCCATGGCGGAGTGCCAGCTTTTGCTTTTTCCATGGTCTTGCTTTTGTCGATCAAAGCTGCACGGCTTTTCAGATAGCCTGCATCCAGCATGCCCTCTGGCATATCAACAAAGTCGCTGTCAGCCATGTAAAGGCCACGGTCAGCATATGCCAGTTTGGCCGCTTCAATATAGAGATGCTCGCTGTCAGCGCCCTTTTCCATGCCAGCCAAATCATAATTGGCCAAAATGCCGAGGATCTGGCCAACTGTCAAAGCGCCAGAGGAGGGAGGCCCCATGCCGCAGACATCATGACCACGATAGTCAACACAAACAGCCGGACGCTCGACCACGTCATAGGATTTCATATCATCCATGGTCAGAATACCGGCATTGCTCTCGGTTTTGACAGCCTCAACAATCTGTTTGGCAATGTCACCTTCATAAAAGACTTTCGAGCCGTCTTTCTGGATTTTGGCCAAGGTTTCCGCAAATTCAGGATTGCGCAGCAAGAATCCTTCTCTCAAAGGCTTGCCGTCCGCATCAAAGAAGAATTTGCGGGTATCTGGCATTTGCTCCAGCTTACGCTTGCCCATGGCTTTTTCAATAGAGCCGGACAAACGCTGCGAGACCTGAAACCCGCCAGCGGCCAAGGCACGTGTTGGCTCCAGCAAGCTGGCCCAATCCAGTTTGCCATATTTCTTATGGGTGCTTTCCATCAGCTTCAAAGTGCCGGGAACTCCAACAGAGCGCCCACCAACAACGGCATCAAACCATTTGACCGGTTTGCCATCGGGGCCAAACCAATATTCTGGTGTTGCAGCTTTGGGCGCTTTTTCACGGCCATCAAAGGTGGTGAGTTTTTTTGTCTTTGCATCCCAATAAACGAGGAAAGCGCCGCCACCAATGCCAGAGCTTTGTGGCTCGACCAGATTCAACGCTATCTGAACACCAACCATGGCATCAATTGCTGTGCCGCCTTTGGCCAGAATTTCAGCGCCGATTTGACTGGCAATCGGATTGGCAGAGGTCACCATATATTTTTCTGCGCTAACAGAGCTGCGCTCTGCAATGGCAATGGTGCTTTCCGGCTGCATGGTTTCTTGCGCAACAGCAGCTCCGGCAAAGCCAAAAACCCCGGCCATCAACATACTAATGAAACGTATTTTTCTTGTCATAATTCTTCCTCCCTAACGCACAAAATCAAAAAATCGAATGATTGATCGATAAAGTGCATACAAAACAAATGGCGAAATCATCTCAGCACATGGAAAACCATCCGCAATAATCTAGCCAAAAGTATAAGGGCTAGCTTGCGACGATTTGACCGAGAAAGAAAGATATGAAGGAAAATGTGAATGAGTTTTACACAATATTGCGCCAAAGACGCGTAAATCCTTAGATTGTGATATAATGAAATATATGTCTTTGAAAGGAAAGATAATTTAAAAGCGCAAGACAGGGCGATAGCTATGCTATAGCCGATCCCGAAGGCTGTAATAGAGCATCCCCAACACCATCAAAGGCCAGCGCAAATGCCGCCCGCCGGGGAAACTATGGGTTGGCACTTTTTCCATCACATCAAAGCGACTGGCTTGTCCGTCAATGGCATCGGCAAGAATATGTCCGGCCAAAGTCGCCATGGCCACGCCATGCCCGGAAAAGCCGCTGGCATTGAAAATATTTGCATCAAGCTTGCAGAAATAGGGCATCCGATTGAGCGTGATACCAAGTGTGCCGCCCCAGCCATAATCAAGCTCAATGTCTTTGAGCTGCGGATAAATATCCAGCATTGGTTTGCGAACAAAGCTTTTGATATCAGAGGGGAATTTAAAGCTGTAACTCTCCCCGCCACCAAATAAAAGACGCCTGTCACTTGATAGGCGGAAATAATTGATGACAAATTTGCTGTCCGCCACGGCCACGTCATCGCGGATCAAGGCTTTGGCCTCAGCTTCTGACAAGGGCTCGGTGGCGATGATATAATTATTCATCGGCATCACCCGTGCCGCAATCTTCGGCACCAGTTTGTCGATATAGCCATTACAGGCCATAATCACATGAGAAGCCGTAATCTGCGCCTCATCAGTGGTGATGCCAACTTTGGCACCTTTTTGAATGTCCAGAACCTGACTATTCTCAAAAAGCCGCACTCCGGCTTTTTGTGCAGCGAGAGAGAGGCCCAGCGCAAAATTAAGAGGATGCAAATGCGCCGCATTCCAATCAATCGTCCCCCCATAATAGGCGTCACTGCCCAGCATGGAGCAAATTTCATCGCGATCAACAAAGCCTATGGCGTCATAGCCATATTCGTCTTGCAGCTTTTGTGCATAGGCCTTGCTGTGCGCAACATAGCTCTTCTTGTGATCGGCATGTAAAATACCCGGCTTCAAATCGCATTCAATGCCATGATCAGCAATCAGGGATTTGACCAAAGCTTTGGACGCTTCCGCCAGATCCCAAAGCCGTCTGGCATGGTCATGACCAACCAGCTTTTCCAGATCATCCTGTTCCATACGCTGGCCAGAGCCAACTTGCCCGCCATTGCGACCAGACGCACCCCAGCCAACGCGATGGGCATCCAGCAAGACAACATCATAGCCCTTCTGTGCCAAATGAAGCGCCGAAGACAGCCCCATATAGCCCGCGCCAATCACACAGACATCACAAGACAAATCCCCTTGTGCTGCGGGCAAAGAGCCATGAGCATTGGCACTGGCAGCATAATAGGAGAGGGGATAGCGCCCCTGCTGATCATTGCTATGAAGAAAAGAGCCGGAAAAACTCATGACAGACCTGTATGAGAGAATGTTGATAAAAAGCCGAGCGAGAAAGGCCCGGCTTTTTTGATGCTTATTTGTAAAGCCCTTCTGCCTTTAACTCTGCAAGGGTGAGATCAAGGCATTTGCCTGCTTTCTCAATCAGCTCGTCAATCTCGTCCCGGTTAATCACCAAAGGCGGCGAAATGATCATGCTGTCGCCCACATGGCGCATCACCAGACCATTGGCAAAGCAATGTTCGCGGCAAATCAGGCCCGCAGTGCCTCTTGGGGCGCTAAAGGGCGCACGCGCCGCTTTGTCCGGCGTCAGTTCAAGCGCTCCAACCAGCCCTTTGGAGCGCGCTTCCCCAATCAGGGGATGATCGGCAAATTGCGCCCATTTTTCTGCCAGATAAGGCGCTGCTTCATTGGCCACATGGCTGACAATCATTTCCCGTTCCAAAATATCCAGATTGGTAAGAGCCGCGGCACAGGCCACCGGATGGCCGGAATAGGTATAGCCATGGGCAAATTCGCCGCCATCTGCAATAAAGCCCTCAGCCACGCGGTCCGATACCAAAACCCCGCCAATGGGCAGATAACCGGATGACAACCCTTTGGCAATGGGCATCAAATCGGGCGTGATGCCATAAGTCTGCGATCCAAACCATTCCCCCGTGCGGCCAAAACCACAAATCACCTCATCGGCAATCAACAAAATCTCTCGTTCATCGCAAATCCGCTGAATTTCTGGCCAATAACTGTCCGGTGGAATAACCACCCCGCCAGCCCCTTGAATGGGTTCGGCGATAAAGGCTGCCACCTTGTCTTCGCCAAGGCGATCAATCTCTGCTTCCAACGCGCGGGCGCGCATCAGTCCAAATTCGTCCGGGCTCATATCGCCGCCTTCCCCATACCAGTAGGGCTGGTCAATATGGGTGATATCGGGAATGGGCAAGCCCCCTTGCGCATGCATGAATGTCATGCCACCAAGGCTGGCCCCGGCCATGGTGGAACCATGATAGCCATTTTTGCGGGAAATGATCACCTTCTTGTCCGGCTTGCCCTGACTGGCCCAATAATGGCGCACCATGCGCACAACCGTGTCATTGGCTTCCGAGCCGGAACCAGCAAAAAACACATGATTGATATGCTCTGGTGCCAATTGTGCTAGCTTTTCCGCCAAGGCAATGACCGGCGGATGAGAGGTCTGGAAAAAGGTGTTATAATAAGGCAATTGCTGCATTTGCCGCGCGGCAGCATCGATAATTTCCTGTCGGCCATAGCCAACATTGACGCACCAAAGACCGGCCATCCCATCCAGCATTTTGTTGCCATCTGTATCCCAAAGATAAACCCCTTCGGCGCGGGAAATGACCCGGGTGCCTTTGGCATTCAGCGCTGCTGTATCTGTGAAGGGATGCAAATGATGCGCTGCATCTTTCTCTTGCAATTCTGCGGTCGGAGGAAGGTTTGCCATCTTGGAGGTACTTTCTCTTTTGAAATCAGTTTCTTCTGTTCGTCTAGTAAATGCACCAGTCGGCATGTCTTGCATGATGGCCCAGAGATAAAGTGCAATGGCGTCATATCCCATAATTTTTTGGCACATTTTTGGTTTTTTTCCTTGATTGTCCATTTCTTTTTCTCTGATCTTTGTTTTTCCTGCCTCGTGGTACCGGTGGAAGATGATACTTGGTCCACCCACCATGTTTTTCTTGAAC
>JAOXSG010000961.1 GCA_025800105.1 Cohaesibacter sp.
TGTCTTCTTCATGGGGCCCGTCATAGTCTTTATAACTGTTTATTTTAGTTTTGGTGTGCATCAAGGCTCCTTGTAGTTCTTCTGGTTGGTCCAGGTTTTGATTGTCAGGACTTAAGAGAGTCTGACCCAGAATTTCATGAATTCGTCTTCAAAACGGAAATTTCGGATTTCTTCATATCTGGCCAGGAGAAACCCTTTGGTGATCTATTTACGAAAATTACAATCAAACTTTCCAAAGAGTTTTTGTTTTCGAGAAATTCGGCAAAACGTGAAATGCCGTATTTACTACGAAGCCGTCATGAAATTTGCCGAGATATGGTGCATTTTCAAAGCGCTCGGGGAGAAAGACCGCTTGACATACTGAAATGATCTTTTGAAGTTAGGTAGGGCATCCTACGGAGAATATAGTGTTTTAAAAATGTTGCAAGAAAATCATTTTTTAACGGCCGATTTGAAAGTCCGAAGATTCCTTGTCTTAACGCTTTGCGAAACGGTTGAAAATGATGAAACTTTGAAGGCAAAAATATTGTCCTGGTACATCGAAATTTACCACA
>JAOXSG010000994.1 GCA_025800105.1 Cohaesibacter sp.
CGGACCATCCGGACTGTTCGAGGCAGCGTGACATCACGACACGCTATTTGATCTCATGCATTTACTGTATTGTGTAACGGCTGCTCTCGGCTTGATTCAAGTGATCGGGAGAAATGGTCTGTAAAATACCGAATTTTGCATCTTTCGATCCCAAATTGTGATATAATGTAAGCCAGATGAATTAAGTTAACTTCCGTTATGTCGTCTGTGTGGTCTTTTGCGTTTTTATGGTGTTTTGAGTCGCTTGCTGCTGGCTCCCCGACAGAAGGCATGCAGCTCTGTTAGCCGACCGAGCCGAACGCCTCTTGGATTTTGCCCATTTTATCCCACTTCCACGCGTCCCTCGCCATCCAGCCTCGGGAAAATGAAAGCCACATAATGTCCGAAGATCCGTGCCAAAAATCGTTGAATTTGCTTCGGGGGAGATGGCAAGGGTCAATTTTGTTGCCTTGTCGTTAATTCGAAAATGATCACGGCCGTTATGATCGACCACTTTTTCGACATCCTGTGACGATGCCGCTTTGGCATCGAATTTGAAAATTCGCGGCGGCACTTCAGGTCGTTAGAACCAAACAAATTCAACGATTTTTGGCACCGATCTTCGTACATTATGTGGCTTTCATTTGCCCGAGGCTGGATGGCGAGGAACGCGTGGAAGTGGGATAAAATGGGCAAAATCCAGGGGGCGTTCGGCTCGGTCGGCTGACAGAGCTGCATGCCTTGTTCCTTCTTTCCTTCTTCTGTCGGGGCGCCAGCGACAAGCGACTCAAAACACCATAAAAACCACACAGACGATATAACGTAAGTTAACTTTATTCATCTGGCTTACATTATATCAATTTGGGATCGAAAGATGCAAAATTTGGTATTTTACGGACCATTTCTCCCGATCACTTGAATCTAACCGAGAGCAGCCGTTACACAATACAGTGAATGTATGAGGTCAAATA
>JAOXSG010001024.1 GCA_025800105.1 Cohaesibacter sp.
CCGAATGGATTGACCATATCAGTTCTTGACAGGGAATCAAGCCACAAGTGGCTTGGATGCATGTTGACGACGTCAACGGTACAGACCACGACATGTGATGTTGAGTGTCGACTTCAGGCCGCGGCAAAAGCTTTCAATGCAAACAGGTGGATCCTCTGTGACCCGAAGGTTTCGATCGCTCAGAAAATCGAATATTTTGATAGAGTCGTTTCTCCCATTGCGTGTTTTGCAGCAGGACACAGAACTGTATACCGCAATGACCTACACAAAATGGATGTTGCATATCGCCGACTTCTCCGGTCAGTGGTCGGGCCCCCTCGCAACATGGATTGGACATTGCCATGGCATGAAGTTCTGCACATTTGGAATGAACGCGTTCGGGTGTTTACTTGGCAGGCAGCATCCAAAACATGGTCGGAACTTTGTTTACGACACCATTGGAATGTGGCACAATATTTCGCAACATTGCCTGGGCATCGTTGGATCAAAAGAATATTAGCTTGGCAACCAGCAGGGCATAAACGCGTTGGCCGGCCAAAATACTGTTGGGATACTATGCTCACAAATTTCTGTCGGATGAAGGGCCTGGCTTCATGGCAAGTTACTGCTATGGATGCAGACGTCTGGAACTCGTTACTGCCCGAATTTCTCGCATTCAGTTTGCCCAACGTTATGTGATGATATGTGATGTGTATATATGGAAGTAGGATTACGTTTGTTCTTTTTGCCTCTGTGCCTGAAACAGGCTGCCCAATGTGGCATGCAGGGTTGACCTTGACCTGTGAGGTATGCAGATGATTTGATGTTGTATGCAAAGCATTGTGATGAATTGATTTTTATGATGGGATTCTGAGGGGCAAATTCCGTTTTGCGGCAAAGATCGCATGTAAAATAAATCATTGGCCAGTTCTTTGTTCAAGATGGCAACCTGGCTATTTGTACGAAACGCCTTGATGATTAGTACGGCCGCCACGATAGATGTGATGACGTACTTCCGTAATGACGCTTTCGTCCCTCTCCCCACGATCAGCATCATTCGCTGCAAGTGAGGACGGATTGTCACCGCCATTCCATGGTGCAGGCTTTGTGCTATCAGACAAACTATCATTGTACAATCAGTA
>JAOXSG010001046.1 GCA_025800105.1 Cohaesibacter sp.
CCGCCCAACTTTGGGGCGGGTGATGAAGCCTTGTTGCCTGAGGCTGAATCGTCAGCATTGGTACCTGTACATCGACGTTGCTCAGTTGGATGCCTGTATTGTGGAGCACCCTGTTGCATTCCTGTGGACAAGCACATCAATAGTGTGACGCATCTGTGCCACGGGCACGATCTTGAGATTGCGCATCAATAGTCTCTGTGCTGTCTTTGCTCAGGTGGCTGCAATGCCTCAATTTTGGCTCGCTCACCCTCCCTTTTTAATTTTATGGCTTCCCGCCACTGGCCGAAGCCTAATTCAGCCTTTTGCATGGATGAACTTTCCGTGCATTTTTGTGAGCTGAAAAGTTGCGCGGAGCTGACTTATGTAGCCTTTGTCGGAAATGCATTGATTGCATGACTCCCCCCCTTTGGTTTAGGCTCAAGGTAACGCTCTTGCGTGCAATGGCGCCCAAAAAAACCAAGAAACCTCAAGAAGACCCCAAGAAGCAACTTGACCGTGACAATTGCGACGAGACTGCGAAGGAGACTGTTAAGGTTGTGTCAAGGGAGACCATTTTTGCTGCTTACGAGAAGTCCCAACAGGCCAAAGGA
>JAOXSG010001052.1 GCA_025800105.1 Cohaesibacter sp.
GCTTCAAGACAAACCCGAAGGGCGAGGCATTTTTGCGCAATGACTGTGTCGTAAAATCTTGAAAATGAACCACATTGTCGCGATTTTCCTCCTTGTCCTTGCGCAAAACTGCTCTCGCAGAATGGGCCAAATTAATGAATCCTGAGCCTAGGACACTTTGGGTGGCCTAGATCATTTTGAATGAACACGTGGTTATCCAAAATGATCTAGTCTTGGTTTTTTAGCATATTTTTATCCGAAAACCGCACACACTTTTCGGAAATATGCTCTAGATTAAGTGACCACCCAAAGCGGATTTTTATTGCGTGCCAGCCTGATAATAGACTTGAGGCGCTTTGCCGTCCTTATGGCCAAAGGCATAGACAGAATATTGGGCCTTTGGATCATATCCCATTCCAAGGGAGCCTTCTGGCATAGCGGGTACTGCAATGCCTCTGATTTGCGGGCGCTCTTTCAGTAGCTTTTGCAAGGCTTGTGGCGGGACATGGCCTTCCACGACATAATTGTCAACAATAGCAGTGTGGCAAGAGTGCAAATCCTCTGGAATGTTAAATTGCTTCTTGGCCCATTCCAGATCCTCAATATCCTTGGTCTCCACCTTATAGCCAAGCTGCTCCAGCGCTTTGGCCCATGAGGAGCAACACCCACAATAGGGGCTTTTATAGACCGTCATTGCGGTATTTTCGGCTTGTGCTGTTGGGATTGCAAAGCCAATCAGGGTGAGGCTGAATGAGGCAGCCAAGAGCGTTTTACGAGTAAGCATAGAAAATCCTTTTCTCATCTATCAAAGAATGCTTTTAGGCAGCATTCGTCTTTGGATAATTGGTTGATCAAGGCTTTATGCTTTTGGAGGCGGGTCTTCGCTCATGACTTTGATCTTTGTCGGCACTAAATAAGGCAGGCCCCAAGGCAAATTGTGATGCAGCTCAAACAGAGCATCCACTCTGCTAACAATTGAGCCGCAACATCCTTCCTCGCACGCCAGTTCCTCCTCTGCGCAAGACGATGCTTGTTTATGGCACGGCGAAAGTGTCTTGCCAGTTTGTACCAAGACAGATTGGCTGGATTGTGCATCCATGCCGACCATGGCCGCCTTTACAGGACTATGCCCCTGTAAGACAAGCAAGCTACATAAAAAGAGGATGGTTACAAAAACGCGCATAATTTATGAGTTTACATCCTAAATAATGGCAAGACATTGACATTTGCAAAGCGCGCGCATGATTTTATTTCTGACGATAGTCAGAATGGCAGGCTTTGCAGGTTTTACCCATTTTAACAAGAGAAGCCCGGATAGAGGCGATGTCGTTGATGTTCTGTGCGGCATGTTGAGCCGCTGCTTTCATTTGCTCAGATTTCTGCACAAAATCTTCAAATCGCTCCCAGATCTCTGGACGGGCTTCCGATTTGGGATCAGACGCTGCTTCGCGAAATAAATCAGGGGTCAGGACTGCTTGATATTCTATCGAAAATGCAGCCTTGCGGGCCTTTTCCTTGGCAAAGGGAACCCGGCCCTTTGCCATATCATCCAGTGTCTTCATTGCCGTTTTGATTG
>JAOXSG010001054.1 GCA_025800105.1 Cohaesibacter sp.
GTTGAGAAAAATAGACTTGTTGCTCAAGGGTGTTTTGTTTGCCTTGATGTCTTCCAATGCGCTTTGATTGCGCTATAATTTGAAACCAAGCCAGACAAGATAAAGCGCGCCTGCCCATTTCATGGCTGTGAACAGCGTTGCTGATGTGGCAAGCAAGGCCCCTGCACCCAGCAAAGAGACTGTCATGGCGGTAAAATCACCCAAGGCCACAGCGGGGACCGAGGCCCAGGCTGTCTGTTTGCCTTGTCCCAAAGCATAGGAAATGACCAGCAAGACTGTTGGTCCGGGAATGGTCAATAGGGTGATAGAGGCAAGGGTGAAAGCCAGCCAGAGATCAAGAGCCATGATGTTTCCTTTGTTTCTTTTCAAGCAAACGCAGCTTTATGGTCTTTTGGCAAGAGAAAAAAATAGGGAAAAATGGGTCTTTATGTGGCTTGAAAAGCTGGGGATGAGCTGTGTTCAATTTTGAGGATAAGATCTGGAAAAAGCCTTGGATAAACTGGGATAAGCTGGGATCAAGGCATCAAATTGCTCTTCCAGGGATTTGGAAATTTTCCTTTTTGTTAAGGCTTTTAGAAGTTTTGGGAGTCTATTTTTTGTCTCTCTGCTGCCCTTTTGTTTTGGGGAAGCCTGTGTATTGAGTAGCTTTGCAAGAGGTCGGTCCTTCTTATGGTCAAACATGTCTTTTTTGATCTGGATGGAACCCTGACAGACCCAAAACCGGGAATTGTCGGCTCCATTCGTTATGCCCTTGATCAATTGGGAATCACAGAACAACCGCATGATCTGGATTGGTGCATTGGTCCGCCTTTGCAGGAGAGTTTTGCGCAGATGGTTCCAGAGCATCGGGTTGATGAGGCGATTGTTGCCTATCGCCATAGATTTTCTGATGTGGGCCTGTATGAAAACAGGGTCTATGATGGGGTCGAGGAGATGTTGCAAATTGTGCGCGATTGCGGCGGTGAATTGTTTGTTGCGACTTCGAA
This sequence comes from Cohaesibacter sp., assembly GCA_025800105.1. GTDB lineage: Bacteria > Pseudomonadota > Alphaproteobacteria > Rhizobiales > Cohaesibacteraceae > Cohaesibacter. Next base: position 987 of record JAOXSG010001054.1, read on the forward strand.
ACCTCATATTTTTGCACGCAAAATTCTCGATCATTTTGGTTTGTCGCCGTTTTTCTCGCATATTTTTGGATCAGAACTGGATGGCACTCATGCCAATAAGGCAGATTTGCTTGCTTATGCCTTGCAACAAAGCGGGGCGGATCCCCATTGCTCTTTGATGATTGGCGATCGCAAACATGATATTGTTGGAGCTCATGCCAATGGAATTGCCTCTGCCGGTGTTTTATGGGGCTATGGCAGTCGCTGCGAATTGCAACAGGCTGGTGCGCAATGCATTCTCTCGCATATGCGCCATCTTGGTCTGCTGGCGCGGCGTGGGGCTATTGGGTCCGAGTGAATTTGTGATCTTTTGCCTATGAAACGCTCATTTTACCTAAACTCTTTGCAAGACTGGGTCAGACTCTTATTGACCTTTGGCGCTTTTGCGCGTATGAGAGCGGCATTCTCTGAAAGCAGAATGACAATTTGAGCACCCGAGCAGGCCCCGAACCGGTATAAAGAGAGCCCGCAGGTCACCATCCGACAGCGCGATGCGCCCTCGGGTGTTTTTTTGCTATGTGGCATTGGCTTAAAACAAGCTTGCCTCTGGTCAAAAGGCCGCTTGGACCCCAGATTAGACAGACTGCAACGGGATTTTTAAGGAGCGATATATGTTTGACTCTCTATCAGATCGCCTAAGCGGCATTTTTGACAAGCTTTCAAAGCGTGGTGCGCTTTCGGAATCTGATGTCAATTCTGCGCTGCGCGAAGTTCGCCGGGCTTTGATTGAGGCTGATGTCGCTCTGGATGTGGTGCGCAGTTTCACCGAGCAAGTCAAAGAAAAGGCTGTTGGTGTTGAGGTCATCAAGTCGGTTAGTCCGGCGCAAATGGTCGTCAAGCTGGTTCATGATCAATTGGTCGAGATGCTTGGCTCTGACGGGGCTGTGATTGATCTGAATGCGCCTGCGCCTGTTCCCATCATGATGGTGGGTTTGCAAGGTTCTGGTAAAACCACCTCAACGGCCAAAATTGCCCTGCGTTTGCAGACACGGGACAAGAAAAAAGTCTTGATGGCTTCTCTTGATACGCGCCGCCCTGCTGCACAGGAGCAGTTGCGCGTTTTGGGTGAGCAAAATGGCATTGAGACCTTGCCGATTGTCGAAGGCGAGGGGCCAACCCAGATTGCCAATCGCGCGATGAATGCCGCGCGCCTTGGTGGCTTTGATGTGGTGATGCTTGATACAGCTGGCCGTATTCACATTGACGAGCCGCTGATGGTGGAAATGGCAGAGGTGAAAAAAGCTGCCAATCCTCATGAAATTTTGCTGGTTGCCGATAGTTTGACCGGTCAGGATGCGGTGAATGTTGCCAAAAGCTTTGATGAGCGTGTTGGCATTAGTGGCATTGTTCTGACCCGTGTTGACGGTGATGGCCGGGGTGGTGCTGCGCTTTCCATGCGGGCGGTGACCGGTAAGCCGATTAAATTGTTGGGTGTTGGCGAAAAAGCCGATGCTTTGGAAGAGTTTCATCCTGAGCGCGTTGCTGGCCGTATTCTTGGCATGGGTGATATTGTCTCGCTGGTGGAAAAAGCGGCTGAGACGATTGATGCGGAAAAAGCCGCGCTTGCTGCGGAAAAATTGCGCAAGGGCAAATTTGATCTGGAAGATCTGAAAGAGCAATTGGGGCAAATGTCCAAGCTGGGCGGCATGTCCGGCATTATGGGTTTGATGCCCGGTGTTGGCAAAATCAAAAAGCAGATGGCTGCTGCCAATATGAATGATTCCATCGTCAATCGTCAGGTTGCCATTATCAATTCCATGACACGTCAGGAGCGCCGCAATCCGGCTTTGCTCAAGGCCAGCCGCAAAAAGCGCATTGCAGCAGGGGCCGGGGTTCAGGTGTCTGAGGTGAATAAATTGCTGAAAATGCATCGCCAGATGGCCGACATGATGAAGATGCTCGGCAAGAAAAAAGGCGGTTTTGGCGGATTGTTTGGTGGCGGTATGCCGCAAATTGATCCAGCGGAACTGGAAGCGATGCAAAAGTCGGGTCAGATGCCGGATATGGGGGATTTGGCCAAAGGATTGCCGGGTGGGGGACTGCCCGCAGGATTACCAGGTGGATTGCCGGGCGGTTTGCCCGGTGGGCTGCCAGGCCTTCCCGGAATGGGGGGACCGAAATTCCCGGGTCTTGGCGGTATGCCGGGCAAGGGTAAAAAGAAACGCTGACAAGGGGATATCCCTTTGTTGGCTCTGAACAGATAGGCCATGTCCGACTGATCGGACATTTCAATGGTCTTAAGATATAAGCCGAACTTTGAAAGGAAAGTCTATGGCTCTTAAACTTCGTCTGGCTCGTGGTGGCTCTAAAAAGCGTCCTTATTACCGTATTGTTGTTGCTGACGTTCGCGCTCCTCGCGATGGTCGCTTCATCGAGAAAGTTGGCACTTATAACCCATTGCTGCCAAAAGATTCCGAACAGCGCGTGACTCTGAAAACCGATCGTGTTGAGCATTGGTTGAAGCAGGGTGCACAGCCAACCGATCGTGTTTTGCGTTTCCTTGATGCTGCTGGCCTTGCCAAGCGTCCTTCTCGCAACAACCCGAAAAAAGCTGAAATGGGTGCAAAAGCCAAAGAGCGTCTCGAAGAGAAGCGCATGAAGGAAGAAGAAGCCGCTGCTGCTGCCGCAGAAGCTGCTGAAGCATCCGCAGAATAAGATCTGTCTGCTTTGCAAGGGAGTGTCGGTTTATGCCGGGACTCCCTTTTTGATTCTGATGAAGGGCCAAAGCGTCCTTTATCCTCTTGTTTCGGGATGGATTGAGCGATGGCAAACAAGCCTGAAAATGAGCCGGAAGGTAAAGTCTGTATTGCGCAAATCGGGGCGCCCAATGGGGTGCGCGGTGATGTGCGGGTGAAATTGTTTTCCGATGATCCGGCCAGCCTGACGGCTTATGGGGCTTTGCACAATGCTGATGGTTGCCGGTCTTTTACGGCTTTGTCTGCGCGGCCACAAAAGACCGTTTTTATTGTGCGGTTTGCCGAAATTACCTCACGCAATGAGGCGGAAAGCCTCAATGGAACCAAGCTTTATATTGATCGGGATGCATTGCCGGACCTGGATGAAGAGGAATTTTATTATTCCGATCTGATTGGTTTGCGAACCGAGTTGGAAGATGGCTCTGACTTTGGCACCATTTTGGCCGTGCATGATTTTGGTGCAGGGGAATTGCTTGAGGTTGCGCCGAAAAAAGGCAAGAGCCAGTTGTTGCCTTTTACCAAAGAGGTGGTGCCTAGCATTGATCTTGCGTCCGGCAAGGTGGTTCTTGTGCCGCCAGAGGGCCTGTTTGACGGAGATGATGCTCTTGAGAGAAGCAAAGAGGGACAGGCGGCGGATTTGTCTCATATGGCTGATGAGTTGAAAGCGGATCAGGATTAGGGGTCTGTTATGAGCGAGACAATAGCGCCTTGGAAGGCCACAATTTTGAGCCTTTATCCAGATATGTTTCCCGGTCCTTTGGGCACTTCTTTGGCGGGACGTGCGCTGGAAAAAGGCCTGTGGTCTTTGGATGCTGTTCACATTCGAGACTTTGCACAAGGCAAACATCGCAATGTCGATGATACCCCTTCTGGTGGAGGGGCTGGAATGGTGCTGCGCCCGGATGTGATTGGGGCTGCTATTGATCATGTCACAGAAGTGGGGGATATGCGCCCGCGTATTTTGCTTTCTCCGCGGGGCAAGCCATTGACGCAGGAAAAGGCGCGTTCGCTTAAAGAGGCTGGCGGGGCGATTTTGCTGTGTGGCCGATTTGAAGGGGTTGACCAGCGGGTGATTGATAGCCGTCAGCTGGAAGAAATTTCCATCGGTGATTATATTCTCTCAGGGGGAGAATTGGGCGCTATGGTCTTGATGGATGCCGTTGTGCGCCTGTTGCCCGGTGTGATGGGCAAGGTTGAAAGTGGTGAGGATGAGAGCTTTGAAAGGGGGCTTTTGGAATATCCCCACTATACGCGGCCAACCCTTTGGGAAGGTCAGGAAATTCCTGAAATCCTGACCTCTGGTCATCATGGCAAGATTGCACAATGGCGTAAAGAACAGTCCATTGAGCTGACCCGTCTGCGTCGTCCAGATTTGTATGAGATTTGGAAAGACGGGCAGACCTAGCCATGATGCTTGGTTGGGTATTAAGCGGGTCGCGAAAAAGCCGTTAGCATGTGCGGCAACAGATCATGTTCTTCTGGAAGGGTGAATTTCTTTTCCAGATAGGTTCCCAACTCTCGCAGATTCATTGCTTTTGTGGTTGGAGTGTCAAAATTCTCAAAAGCCATGGACCAGCGTTTGAAGCGACGCATTTGGATGGAGCGATAGTCAAGAATAAGCATATTCTTGTGGCGGGGGTCTTTTGATAATTTTCCAATCAACATATCCAGCGGTTCTTCTTCGCCTTCTACGGTCTGGCAGAAAGATCCATCCTTATAGATGAGTAATCCTGTCAGGTCTTTTGCTTTGTTATTCTTCTTACATTGCGCAAGAAGTTTTTTAAGATCCTGAACTTTTAGAAAATAGGTTTGGCTGGAAAAGTAAATGACTCTCTTTAACATCTTCATCACCCCCATAGTGATTGTCCCTATGGAAAAGATGATTTAAAAATTTTTTTATATCAATTTATCTATAATTATTTAGAAAAAAAATTTACTTTTTGAATCATTAATTTCTTTTCTTTTGTTTTTATGAAAATTATAGAATTTAATTCTTCAGATATATATGAATATTCCGCAATATTTATTTGTTTTATTTTTGTTTTTATAGGGTTACGCTTTGAATTACGTTATTCTATAGCTTTAAAAGAAGCGCTATAAAGCGCTTCTTTTGCCATTATGTCTGTTTTTGCTGTCAGACTTCAATTTCGACTTTGCCAATGGGGTTGGAGCAACAGGCAAGGATATAGCCTGCTTCGACATCATCTTCCGAGATGCCGCCATTATGGACCATATGGACATCGCCTTGGGTTTTCTTGACTTTGCAGGTGCCGCAAACGCCAAATGTGCAACCGGACGGGATATTGAGACCAACGGAGCGGGCGGCAACAAGGATGGTGTCGGTTTCGGCCACTTTTGCTGTGACCCCTGATGTTGCAAAGAGGATTTCTGCCTTATTGTCATCATCTGGGATGACATCATCCAGATCTGGTTGATCGGCTTCGGTTTCGACCGGTGCGCCAAAGCTTTCCTGATGATATTTGTCCATATCAAAGCCAAGGCCGGACAGGGCGTCCCGCACCGCTTGCATGAAAGGTTCCGGCCCGCAGCAATAGACTTCGCGCTCCAGATAATCCGGGGCCATGAGGCCGAGCATCAACTGGTTGAACTGACCTTGATAGCCAGTCCATGGGCGATAGGGATCGGGTTCCTCGACAACGAATTTCAGATCCAGTCCTTGTGAGCGACTGGCCATTTGTTCCAATGTCTGGCGGAAAATGATTTCTGAGGGTCGTTTGGCGCAATTGATGAAGACGATATCGGAATCATGGCCTTCATCCCACAGACAGGCAGTCATGGACATCATGGGGGTGATGCCTGATCCGGCAGAAATGAAGAGAAATTTATCGGCCTTGCTGCCAGCATTGGTGAAGAGGCCGGCAGGGCCCATAGCCTTGATTTGCATGCCGGGTTTGAGATTATCCAACATCCAGCGGGTGCCAATGCTGTCCGCTTGGGCTTTTGCTGTGATGGTGATGGATCTTGGCCGGGAAGGCGATGAGGAAATGGTATAGGTGCGGTGGACGACACCACCCGGTTCATTGGGTGCTGGAAGTTCCAAGGTTAGGAATTGTCCTGCATCATAGGAAAAGAGCGCCCCGGAGGGGGCGCGAAAAGAGAAACTGGCCGTATTTGGCATTTCTGGCACAATCGAGACACATTCCAGCATCTCGCTATCTTGCCATATCGCTTCTTTGGGTGCTGTTTGATCCATGATGATCTACTCCGCAGCGATGGCTTTAGGGGCCAGTCGGCTGGATAATGTATTGCAATACCAATTGACAAATTGGATAACCCCGCCTTCATGGCTTGGGGAATAGGGGCCGGGTTCGTAAGCCGGGCTGTTGATGCCAAATTGGTTGTCTTCTACCACCTGCCGGTCTTCGTCATTGGTCTCGATCCAGACTTCGGTCAGGCGTTTGAGATCGTAATCCACGCCTTCGACCGCGTCTTTATGGACCAGCCATTTGGTGCTGATTTCTGTTTCGGTGGCACTGATCGGGGTCACACGGAAGACCAGAGAATGGTCAGAGAGGTAATGGTTCCACGTGGTTGGATAGTGGAATTGCATCAGGGATCCTGCATCCTTGAACGGGATTGAGGAATTTGGTTTGATGACGGCCACTTTGCCATCCATTGTGTAGCTCTCGCCGGATCCAAGCAAAGGCGTGCGCACAAAGCGCCAGTCGCCCAAAGGGGCTTCTTTATAGGCTGATGGTGCGCCAATGGCTTCGCAACGGGCAATATGTTTGATCAAAAGCTCTGGATCTTCACCATCCAGTGAGTTGCCGGTGGCATTGGGATCTTCGGGGAATGTGCGACAGAGCGAGGGATGGTTGCCAGCGCAATGATAGCATTCGCGGTTATTTTCCCAGACCAGTTTCCAATTGCCTTTTTCGATGATGGTGCTTTCAAAAGCGACTTTGGAATTTTCCAGATCATGGAGAGCGAGATAGGATTCCATCTCAGCGCGGAAAGGGGCAAAGTCCGGTGCATTGTCTGCCAGACAGATATAAACAAGGCCTTTGACAACTTCGCAATGGACTGTTTTCAGGCCGTGATTTTTTGGATTGAAATCCGGTCCCATATCACGGGCCCACAGGAGTGAGCCATCCAGCTCATAGGTCCATTGATGATAAGGGCAGACCAATTTTGGAGCATGACCTTTGGCGGCTTTGCAAATGATGGATCCACGATGGCGACAGCTGTTGTGAAAGGCGCGAATCTCATTGTCTGCCCCTCGTACGATGATGATGCGGTAAGATCCCACTTTATGGGTGACATAGCTGCCCGGCTTTTCCAGCTCACAGGCAGGAATGGCAAAGAGCCAGTCACGATAATGGATCATTTCAAGATCGATATTGAAAATATCAGGATCGTTGTAAAAGGCTTGTTCCAAGGCATAAGCCGGGTTTCGCCGTGCCAAAAGGCTTTGTATCTTTTCCATTTTAGGTCCTAGTGCCGCGCCCCGCGGCGTTGTTGGTCAAGCGATAGGAGGGCTGTGTGCGGCGAATGCAATGAGGATTGGCCGAACAAAATGCCCCCACCACCACCCGTGGTTTGACAGATTTGCAAGGCTGGTTTCCGGACTTGGAAGGGGCTTTCGCCCTGGTTTGGCACCTTCCCGGGATCCTCATCCCAGTGGTTGTTTGCCATCCCTTCCTTCTTTACCGTTGCGGGGGCAGTGCCGGACTTTCACCGGCTTCCCAATTCTCCGCATTATCATGAGATAGTGCGGCACCTTGACACATCCAGAATACGGATCATATGCGGAATTTCTGGATTAAAAGCGACATTTGCACGTATGATACAGACGTTTTTATTTTTAAAAATTGGACAAGAAATTAGACCGGGTTGCCTTGTTGCAGAGGCTTTTTTTGTGATTTTAGGCTTCTGCGCATCATGAGGTGCGAAATGGATCTGGATTTGCCTGAAATATCGCCAAAATCGGCAAAAAGACTCACTTTTGGGGGTGACAAAGGCAAAGAGTTTGGCTAAAGAACGCCAATCTGATTTCCAACAAGTACGGCGAACCGGCCCTTGTGGCAAGTCGAGCAAGCTGAAACAGCTCGGTGGGACTGCATTGGACGCTCTGGGCGTGACTATACAACAAGAGTGAAGATCATGAATATCATTCAGCAGCTCGAGCAAGAGCAAATGGCAGAAATCGCTGCCAAGCGTGAAATCCCAGAATTTTCCCCAGGTGATACCGTTCGTGTGAATGTGCGTGTGACCGAGGGCACCCGTACCCGTGTGCAGGCCTATGAAGGCGTTTGCATTGCCCGTTCCGGCGGTGGCTTGAACGAGAATTTCACTGTGCGCAAAATCTCCTATGGTGAAGGCGTGGAGCGTGTGTTCCCGATCTTCTCACCAATGATTGACAGCCTTGATGTTGTTCGTCGTGGTAAAGTGCGCCGTGCGAAACTTTACTATCTGCGTGGTCGTCGTGGTAAATCTGCCCGTATCGTGGAAGCAACCAATTCTCGCGCTCGCAAGCTTAACGATGTTGCAAAGGCCAAAGTTGCTGCTGCCAAGGAAGCTGCGAAAGCCGCTAAAGAAGCTGCGAAAGCGCAAGCAGAATAAAACAGATTTGCTGTTTTTATCGCAAAATTTTCAAAGGTCTGACGCCAATCCGGTGTCAGACCTTTTTTCTTTGCGCGGGCTTCCTATTTATAGGATACTTGGAAATAAGCGATATCGGCTGTTCTTTTAGATAAAACTATCGTTTGGGAATGCATTTCTTGTCGGATATTGCTTGACGTTGGCCCTCATTCTATCGCAATACAGTGCCAACATATTGTGACCCCATTGGCAGGGATGGACCAATCCCGAAATGCCGATTGATATTGAACTGATAAATGCCTGTAACGGTTTTTGATGATGTTCAATTGCTGGTCTCTCATCAACACTCTCTAGAGGACTGATAGAAAGCTATGTCTGAAGCGAAGACCCTTTATGACAAAATCTGGGATGCCCATGTGGCGGATCAACAAGAAGATGGTACCTGTCTTTTATATATTGACCGCCATCTTGTGCATGAAGTGACATCGCCACAGGCCTTTGAAGGTCTTCGTATGGCAGGACGTCAGGTGCGTGCGCCTCAGCGGACATTGGCCGTTGTTGATCATAATGTGCCAACAACCGATCGTACCCAAGGCATTGATGATCCTGAATCCAAGCTGCAGGTGGAGACATTGGCCGCCAATGCTGCTGAGTTTGGCGTTGAATATTATGATGAGCTGGACAAACGTCAGGGCGTGGTTCACATCGTTGGACCAGAGCAGGGCTTTACCTTGCCCGGCATGACCATTGTGTGTGGCGATTCTCACACCTCTACCCATGGGGCCTTTGGCTCTCTTGCCCATGGCATTGGCACATCGGAAGTTGAGCATGTGCTGGCGACCCAGACCTTGGTGCAGAAAAAAGCCAAGAATATGAAAGTCGAGGTTACCGGCAAGCTTGCTGACGGTGTGACCGCGAAAGATATTGTTCTGGCGATTATCGGTAAAATCGGCACTGCTGGCGGCACAGGTCATGTGATTGAATTTTGCGGGGAAGCCATCCGCGATCTTTCCATGGAAGGCCGTATGACCGTCTGTAACATGGCGATTGAGGGCGGTGCGCGCGCAGGGTTGATTGCGCCGGATGAAAAGACGTTTGACTATATTAAAGGCCGTCCAAAGGCGCCAAAAGAGGCTGACTGGGACAAGGCAGTTGAATGGTGGAAGACGCTGTTTACCGATGAAGGGGCGGAGTTTGATACGGTTGTCACGTTGGATGCCGCCTCTTTGCCTCCTGTTGTTTCCTGGGGCACCAGCCCTGAAAATGTGGTGACCATTGATGGTTCCACCCCGGATCCTGACAAGATTGAGGATGAGGCGCGCCGGGCCGCTGTTGCGCGTGCACTGGATTATATGGGTCTTGAGCCCAATACCAAGATGACGGACATCAAGATTGATCGCATCTTTATCGGCTCTTGCACCAATGGCCGCATTGAAGATTTCCGCGCAGCTGCGGATGTTTTGAAAGGCCGCAAGATCAAGGATGGCATTCATGCCATGATTGTTCCCGGCTCCGGTTTGGTGAAAGATCAGGCTGAAGAGGAAGGTCTGGACAAGATCTTTATTGAAGCTGGTTGCGAATGGCGCGAGCCGGGTTGCTCTATGTGTCTGGCGATGAATGCCGACAAGCTTTCTCCGGGTGAGCGGTGTGCTTCGACCTCCAACCGTAACTTTGAGGGTCGTCAGGGCTTTAAGGGCCGCACGCATCTGGTCTCGCCTGCCATGGCGGCGGCAGCCGCTGTTGCCGGTCACTTCATTGATGTGCGTGATCTGGACTAAAAACAATCTTTTTAAAGCATTTGAGCTGGGCTGATTGCAGTCCGGCTTTTTTGTGTCTGTCTCTTGATTGTTCTTTGTATGAATGGTGCAAAACTATCAAATCTTTGTGTGGCCTTGCGTTAAATCCTGTGTTCTTTGCGCAAAGATTGCTAGGCTTTGTCGAAATTGATTTGAACCAGCTTGCATTGGCTTGTCTGGCTGATGGAAAGGCCCCAAACAGAGGGTGGATATGATGAGCAAGATTACGACAAAAATTCTCGATCAGGCTGAGGCTGCAAATTTGGCTCCGCTGATTTCCGCTCATGCGCAGGAGCGCAAGCGCGGCGCACCGCGTCAGCCGGATCTTTATTATTCCGAAACCTTGCTCAATGACCGCACAGCCGAAGTTCTGGGTGCTTTTTTCGGCGAAGAGCTGGCAGCTTTTGCCACTTTCTTTGATTTGCCTGAAACGGTTTCCGGCAAGCGGGTCGGTCATGTTGATGTTTTGTTTGTGGGGCAGGATTTCCGCAACAATGGTATCACAAAAGCCATGATTGAAACCTTGGTGGATTTGGGACAAGAGCGGAATTGGCTGGAATTGCAATGGAACAGCCCTTCTGCCAGCCAGCAGGAAAAAATTGCGCAGGTCTCTGGCCTGAGCAGCACCGCCAATGTGCGGGTCAGTGTTGGCATTCATGAAGATTTGACCAAGGTGAAATAAAGCCTTCTGGCTTTTGACCCGTCCTTTTGAAAAGGCTCTCATATTGGTATATGAGAGCCTTTTTTGTTATCCCAAAAAGCGCCAGACCTTGGTGGAGCGGATTTCAAAATCTTCCAGCTCTCTGGTGACAGGCACTTGATAGCTTTGCAGCAGTTCCAGTCTGTCTTGAGGCAGATAGGAGCGGTTTGGATCGCCGATGAGGATTTTGGTGCCTTGTTGGGCCAAAGGCTCCAGCAGGGCCAAAACAGCCTTTGTCATTTCTGCATCATAAAAGACGTCTCCTGCCAGAAAATAATCAGGAGGGCTTTTGCAAAGCGCGCTGATTGTGCTGTCTGTCAGGATATTCTCAATGCTGGTTTCGACGTGGACATGGTTCTTTTGGGCATTGATCTGGATGGCCTCTATGGCAAAGGCATCTATATCGGTGGCAAGGATGGTGCTTGCCCCGGCCTTGGCTGCGGCAATGGCGACAAGGCCAGAGCCTGAGGCAAAATCGATGAGGCTTTTGCCTTGAAAGTCTGTTGGATTGTCCAGACAATAGCGGGCTAGGGCTTGGCCGCCAGCCCATGCAAATGCCCAAAAAGGCGAGGGCAGGCCCAGTTCGGCCAGCTCTTCCTCGCCCATGCGCCATAGAGGTGTCTGATCATCTGCCAGATGCAGGGCAATTTCTGGCGTCAATGGCACGGGCAGTAAGGCGGTATGGTCCAGAATGAAGTGCCGTTTGTCCTTTATGCTGCCCATTCTCTGTCCTGTTTTATGCTTCTATGCCTGCCATTTGGCAGATAATGGCCCATTCTTCCTCGCTGACCGGTTGCACGGACAGGCGCGAATTGTTGACCAGCACCATATTGGCAAGGTCGGGATGGGCTTTGCAATCTTCCAATGTGACCGGGGTGACAACGGATTTGATGGCCTTGATATCAACGCACTGCCATTTACCGGTGTCATCTGTGGTGTCGGGATGGGCTTCTGCGCATACCTCAACCACGCCAACGATGCGTTTTTCATTGACTGAGTGATAAAAGAAGCCTTTGTCGCCGATTTTCATTTTTTGCATATTGTTGCGGGCCTGATAATTGCGCACGCCGTCCCATTGTTCGCCTTCTTCGCCTTTGGCGAGCTGCTGGTCCCAGCCCCATGTATTGGGTTCGGATTTAAAGAGCCAATAAGCCATGAATGTGTCTCCTCACCATTTATATTATGCGTTGCGTGCGCCGATAACCCATTTCCATGGTTTGATATCAACGGATTGAAACAGCTCTGCCTTGGCATAAGGGTCTTGCGCCAAAAGATCTTTGAGGCTTTGCAGATTGTCTGCCTCACAGATCAGGCAAGAACCGATCATGGCACCGTCATCATCAAGCAAAGGGCCGCCAATCTGGACGGAGGCTTCATTTTGGGCGGCAAAGGCCAAATGGGCATCGCGATTGGTTTTGCGAATCTCCAATGCGCCTTCTTTATCGAGACAGGTTACGATGAAATGCATGATCTTTATCCTTGTCAGGGTGATTGTCTTTGTTTGTTGTTTATGAGCCTAGTCCAGTTCGCGGCGCAAGGGGCGTTTCATCAGGCCCTCTACGGCCTCGTCAATGGTAATGGATTGGTCCAGCACATCGGCAACCGCTTTAGCAACGGGCATTTCAATGCCTTTTTGGTTCGCCAATTCCACCGCAACACGGGCGGTGTAAGCGCCTTCGGAGAGTTTGGCACCGGGGCCAAAAAGTTCGGCAAGGCTTTTGCCCTCTCCCAAAGCAAAACCAAAAGAGAAATTGCGGCTCTGATGTGAGGAGCAGGACAAGGTGACATCGCCAAAGCCGGACAGGCCCATCAGGGTTTCTGGTCGGGCGCCAAGTTTTGCGGCAAGGCGCTGGATTTCTGCAAAGCCTCTGGTCATCAGGGCGGCATGGGCGCTGGCTCCCAATTGTTTGCCCTGTACGATGCCGCAAGCGATGGCGAGGACGTTTTTCAAGGCACCGCCCAATTGTACGCCGATTAAATCCGAGCTGGCATAGGGGCGAAAGCTGGCATGAGAGAGGCTGGCGCAAAGCTGTTCGGCCAACAGATCGGTTTCTGCGGCAATGGTGACAGCGGTTGGCAGATTGGCTGCAACATCTGCGGCAAAGGAGGGGCCGGACAGGACAGCTGCCTTTGATTGGGGCAGATAGTCTTTTAGCACTTCGCTCATCATGCGCTGGGTGCCTGTTTCCAGACCTTTTGCGGCCAGAATGACCGGGGTGCCCTTGCGCACGAAGAAACTGATTTCTTGCGCTATTTTTGCAGTTGTTTGGGCCGGTGTGACCAAAAGAATGCAATCAACGTCAGCAGCTTCTGTCAGATCTTTGGTGACTTCCAGCGGTTGATCAAAGGTGATGCCGGGCAAGTAGCGGGGCAATTGGCGCTTGCTGGCAATTTGTTCCAGGGCTTCGGCGTCCCGACCCCATAATATGACATCGCGGCCAGCGCGTGCGGCGCTTAAGGCTAGAGCTGTGCCCCATGCTCCGGCACCCAGAACAGAAATGCGTTGAAAGGGCGTGGTCATGCCTTGGCTCCTTTTCGGCCAGAGCCGATTTTTTGCCCTGCATTGGGGTCTAATGGCCAGCGGGGGCGGGCAGGGGTGTCAAGAGGATCGCTCATGCCAAGGGCGAGACGCTCTGCTCCTGCCCATGCAATCATAGCGCCATTATCGGTGCACAGATTGATGGGGGGGGCGATCATTTGTGCCTGTTGGTTTTCCAGCACAGCTTCCAGTGTGGTGCGAATGGCTGTGTTTGCTGCCACGCCGCCAGCCACGACCAGTTGCGGGGCTTCGATCTCAGGGAATCTGTGTTTGAAGCTTTGCAGGGCTTTGGACACACGGTCTTTGAGAATATCGCAAATGGCTGCCTGAAATGAAGCGCAGAGATCGGCCACGTCTTGCTCTTGTAAGGGAGCGATTTTTTCGGCTTCGCGGCGCACGGCGCTTTTCAGGCCAGAAAAAGAAAAATCATAGCCATCGCGGCCTTTCATGGATCGAGGCAGGGCAAAGCGTTTGGGATCGCCTGTTTGTGCGGCCAATTCTACCTGTGGCCCACCGGGATAGGGTAAACCCAGTAATTTGGCCGTTTTGTCAAAGGCTTCGCCCAAGGCATCGTCAATGGTGGTGCCCCAGCGCTCATAGTCACCAACGCCTTTGACCAAAAGGATTTGGCTATGGCCGCCGGATACCAAAAGCAGCAAATGGGGGAAGGGCGCATGATTGGTCAGGCGGGCGGTTAAGGCATGGCCTTCGAGATGATTGATGGCCAAAAGGGGCAGGTTGTGCGCAGCGGCTATGGCTTTGGCGCTCATCAAACCAATCAAGACCCCCCCGATCAGGCCGGGGCCTGAAGTTGCGGCAATGCCGTTCAGATCCTTAAAGCCCAGTTTGGCCTCTTGCATGGCTTTTTTGATGATGCCATCCAGAGCGGTGACATGGGCGCGGGCGGCAATTTCCGGCACCACGCCGCCAAAAATGGCATGATCCTCGATTTGGCTGAGGACGATATTGGACAATATTTCCCCTTGCCCATTGTCATGGCGTTTGATCACCGCTGCGGCTGTCTCATCACAGCTTGTTTCAATTCCAAGTATGATCATGGGATCGGGCTTTCCGCTCCTGACTATGGGTTATGGACTTGCCATTTTGCCATTTGACGAAGTTTTCACTTGTGGTTTGGCTCATCGCTCCGTTAAGTGATGCTTTTAGAGCAATTGTCGGGCAATTGGCAGTATTTTATTGCCACTTGTGGCTGGCAATTGATCAATTTCAAAGAGCCAGCTCCATTTCGCTGTATAAGCGATAAGGACTTGTACACAGATTGCCCTCTTTTGCCTTGTCAATCGAGAGAGCGATCAACCAATTCAGGGACCATGCTTTATGCCCTCTCAACTTGTAAAAATCGGTACACGCGGCAGCAAATTGGCTTTGGCGCAGGCTTATGAAACCCGGCAAAGGCTGATGGATGCGCATGACATGCGTGAAGATCAGTTTGACATTGTGGTGATCAAAACCACCGGGGATATGATTTTGGATCGTCCTTTGTCGGAAGTTGGCGGCAAGGGTCTGTTTACAAAGGAAATTGAAGAAGCGCTTTTGGATGGCCGGATTGATCTGGCGGTGCATTCTTCCAAAGATATGCCGACGGTTTTGCCGGAAGGGTTGGAGATTTCGACCTTCTTGCCCCGTGAAGATGTGCGCGATGCCTTTATTTCCAACAAATATAAAAGCTTGGCAGAGATGCCAAAAGGGGCTGTTGTTGGCACGTCCTCTTTGCGCCGGCAGGCGATGGTGAAGAAATTGCGGCCTGATCTGGAAGTGATTACCTATCGTGGCAATGTGCAGACACGGCTTGAAAAATTGGAAAAAGGCGTTGCTGATGCCACCTTGCTGGCCTGTGCCGGTTTGCGGCGTTTGGATCAGGGCGATGTGATCACATCTGCTATTGAGGTGGAAGATTTTTTGCCTGCTGTTGGGCAAGGGGCGATTTGTATCGAGAGCCGCATTGGGGATGAGCAAACCCGCGCCATGCTTTCAGCCATTCATCATGAAGAAACAGAGAAAGCTTTGCTTTGCGAGCGCGCCTTTTTGGGGGCGCTGGATGGGTCTTGCCGCACACCAATCGCCGGTTATGCGCAGCTCAAAGACGATCAGATCCATTTTGTCGGGTTGGTTTTGTTGCCAGATGGTAGCGAATATCACAGCATTGAAAAAAGCGGTGATGTGGCCGATGCAGCCTCTCTTGGTCTTGAAGCCGCCCATGACATTCGTGAAAAAGCGGGCAAAGCCTTCTTTGACGCCATTTTGTCTGTGTGAGGGATGGATGTGCAGCCTAAAAGTCTCATATAGAGACTTTTAAATCGGGGACTAAGGAGACGCGATGAATTTGTTGGTCACCCGGCCTTTGGAAGATCAGGAGCAGACTTTAAGTGCATTAAAAGCGCTTGGATTGAGCGGACTGTCCGCGCCTGTAATGGTGGTAAAGCGTGTTGCTGGTTCCTTATCTGTGCAGCCTTGGCAAGGGGTGATTGTGACATCGCGCAACAGTTTGCGTCTTTTAAACGAGCAAGAGCTGGCCCCTTTGAAGGGGCTGGCTCTTTTTTGTGTTGGGCGCAAAACGGCAGACTTTGCGCGCAAGATTGGGTTTGATAATGTCAGGCATGTTCAGGGACGGATTGCGGGCCTTGCTGATGTGATATTGCATTCTTGTCAGCCGCAGGCAGGGCCGTTTTTGTATTTAAGCGGTGTGCATCGGACCGGATTTCTGGAAACAGAATTGGCGGATCATGGCTTTGTTTGTCATTTGGAAGCGGTTTATGAGACTTGCGCGGTTGAACATTTTTCTGATGAGGTGAAAGCTGCTGTTCAGCAAGGGTTCATTGATGGCGTGTTGCTTTATTCGGCAAGGACAACAGAGATTTTTATGGATTTGATTGATCGTGATGGTTTGAGGGATCTTGCAAAAGACTTGCGCTATTATTGTTTATCGCAGGCTGTTGCGGATCCTGTTGCGGCAAGAGGCTATTCTTTTGTTGTGGCACAATCCCCAAATGAAAGATCGCTGCTTGCATCTGCACAAAATGACCATAACTATTTAAGATAATATCGCTAGAAGCGTTAAGACGATATGCTTTAATGAGGCGATTGTGGCGAACCAGCTCGGCATTGGGGAGTTTGTGCGTCATGTATTAAGTGAAGCGCCTGACCAAGCTGGCGGAAATTGAGGAATGACATGACAGCTCGCAAATCTGACGGTGACAATAAAGTGGTAGACCCAAAGGCAGAGGCCGATATTAAGGCCGATGTCGATGTGGGACCGGTGATAGAGCTGGAGGCTGACGTCATTTCTGATCCGAACGAGGAGCCTGTTGAAGAGGCTGATCTGTCTGAGGATGCTGCAAAGGATGTCGTTGATGTTGCCTCTGATGATCAACAAGAGAAAGATCAGGATAAAGCGCTGGATTCGAGCCAAGATGCGGAGCAAAGCCGGGATGCGGTAGAGCTGGAACAGCCATCTGATGACGTAGATAATGCTTCAATTGCCAAAGCGCCAGTTTCCACGGCCGGTGCTGCTAGAGCTAAAAAGGGTGGTATGGGTTCTGGTTTGCTTGGCGGTTTGCTCGGTGGCGTTGTTGCGTTGGGTCTGGGCTATGGCGGTTTGCAGCAAGGTTTGATTGCGTTGCCTGAGAATCAGGCTTTGCAGGCAGACAGAGCGGCTCAATTGGAGGGGCTGACATCGGCCTTGGCTGATTTGCAAGGCACAATGGATGCGCAATCCAATGGACCACAAGTCGATTTTTCAGCTTTTGAGGATCGTTTGAAGCTGGCCGAAAGCAAGCTGGCGGATTTATCGAGCCAGTTTTCTCAATTGAATGCGTCTGTTCAAAGCTCTGTTAATATTGGCAATGGTGTCACGCCTGCCTCAGCTGAAGATCAGACTGCTCAACCTTCTGACAGTGAGAGCGGTGTTTCTGCCAATTTGACGCCTTTGCAAGATCGTCTTGGCGCTTTGGCAAAGGACTTGGCGGCTTTGTCAGAGCGCGTTGACGGGTTCAAGGCTGTTTCTGAACAATTGGCGACAACGGATGGCAAGGTTGCAGCGCTTGAAGAAAAAGCAGGTCAATTTGTTGGTCTGCTAGAATCGCGCCTTGATGAAACAAAGCTGTCGGTTTTGGCCTCTGCTGATCGGCGCATTGATACTGTTGTCACAGATGTTAGCAATATGCGGCAAAGCTTCGAAGAAGATGCCAAGGCTTTGACCAGTCGTCTGTCGTCTTTGGAAGACAATAATCTGTCTGAAAAAATGCAATCGTCTGCACGGACCATTGCCTTGGCTGGATTGGAAAATGCGGTTGCGTCCGGGCAGGCTTTTGCAGCGGCGCTCAATACTTTTGCGCAAGTGGCGCAGGATAATGAAGCAGTCAAGGTGCTGAAATCTTATGCCGATGCTGGTGCTCCGACGGCGCAAAAACTGGCGCAAGAGTTCCGAAGCTTGTCGGGCCAGGTGCTCAAAGCGGCAGAAGAGGCCGGGGCTACTGGTCTGGTCGATAAAATTATGCTCAATGCTCAAAATCTGGTGCGCATTCGCCCCATTGGTGAGCGCGAAGGGGATAGCCTGACTGACAAGCTGGCCCGGATTGAGGTTCGCGTGTCTGAAGGACGCCTTGGTGAAATTGCCAAGGAATGGGAGGCTTTGCCCGATGCGGCCAAAGAGGCTGGCAAAAGCTGGTATGAAGGGGTGCAGGCCCGTTTGGCGGTGGATGGGTCTATGCAACAGATTCGTTCTGATTTTGGCACAGATGCAGCGCAATAGATTTGGGGACTTTGAGAGATGATTAAGACACTGATTTTATTTGCGGTGCTATTGGTTGTTGCTTTTGGCGGGGCTTGGCTTGCGGATCGCCCCGGCGTGGTGACCATTGATTGGCTGGATTATCGCGTTGAAGTGACCTTTTTAACCGGTGTTGTTGCCTTTCTCACATCGCTTGTTGTGGCAATTGCCATCTGGATTACCTTTCGCACCATTTGGCTTTCTCCCAAAATGGTTGGGGGCTTTTTCTCCTCTCGCCGTCGCGACAAAGGCTATAAGGCGTTGTCCACGGGGATGATTGCCGTTGGTGTGGGTGATTTGAGCTTGGCGCAAAAGCAGGCTGTCAAAGCGCGCAAATTGATTGGTCAGGAGCCGATGACCTTGATGCTGGAAGCGCAAACGGCGCAATTGGCTGGCAATGTTACCAAAGCCCGGCAAAGTTTTGAAGCGATGCTGGATCATGATGATACACGGGCTTTGGGGCGTCGTGGTTTGTTCATTGAAGCGCAGCGCCGCGGCGATGGTGAAGAAGCGATGGAAATGGCGCGTTCTGCCATGGAAGGCGGAAAATCTGCCAATTGGGCAGGCGTGGCCTTGTTTGACATGCAAACTGCGGCTGAGGATTGGCAAGGGGCCTTGATCACTTTGTCCCATAACCAGTCTGCCAAACAGCTGAGTAAAGAAGAGTTCCGCCGCAAACGGGCTGTTATCCTGACCGCGCAAGCGCAAGAGATTGAGAAAGCTGGCGGATCTGATCAAGAAATGAAGCCGTTGCTTTTGGAAGCTGTGAAGCTTGCTCCGGGTTTGACAGCTGCTGCTGTATTGGCGGCGCAAACTCTGAAACGTCTTGGAGAGCAGCGTAAAGCTGGCAAAGTGCTGGAAGCTGCTTGGAAACAAGCGCCGCATCCAGATGTGGCGTCTTCTTATGCAGGGCTGAAATCTGATGGGATGGCCCTTGATCGTTTGAAGCGGGTGCGCAGTTTGAGCGGTTTGATGCCCGATGATCTGGAAGCCAAACTGGCGCTTGCCAAAGCCTGTTTGGAAGCGCGCGAATGGAGCGATGCCCGTTCTATTCTGGAACCTTTGGCACAAGAGCATTTGACACCGCGCATTTGCATGATGATGGCGCAGGTAGAAGAAGGTCAGGATGGTGATTTTGGCCGGGTGCGTGAATGGTTGGCCCGGGCTGTCAGCGCCCATCGTGATCCCGTCTGGACCGCAGATGGTCAGGTGAGTGATGTTTGGCAGCCCACCTCTCCTGTGACTGGTAAGCTGGATGCTTTTGAATGGAAAGTGCCGGTGCAGGAATTGGCAGATTATGCCCGTCCTTTGATTGAGGCAGATGAGGGCTCGGTCGGTGAGGCTGACGAAGCGGTGGTTTTGCTTGCGCCTTCTGATCCTGTGCCAGAGCAAGATAGTCTCTCTTCTGATCAAGTGGTCGACGAGGATAAAATTGAGCTGGTGGAGCCAGATCAACAGGAAGAGCGTTTGGATCGTGATGATGAGGCCATCGTGATTGAACGCGAGGATGCGTCTGAGGCTGAGAGCCATGAGGAAACTGATCCTCATGAGGCAGAGCATGAGGGGGCTGATAAAAAAGATCCTCAGGATGTTGAATTTGCCATGCCCCATGCGCCGGATGATCCGGGGCCAAAAAAGAAAGAGCTTCCCAATACACCGGAGAAACGTTTTCGTTTGTTCTAGGACTTGGACCTATATTTGCTTTGTAAAACCCGGATCTTTATCCGGGTTTTCTTTTTATGTTTTGATGCTTGACGGGCACCATACACAGATTGGCATTTCCGCTCTTGCATCAGCAGAAGCAAATGGTTTAAGAGAAGCGCCAGCATATAGATTTGCACTATGCTGGTTTGTGCAGGATTTTCCTGCCTATGGTTGGCCGCTGTAGCTCAGTTGGTAGAGCAACGCATTCGTAATGCGTGGGTCGTAGGTTCAAGTCCTATCAGCGGCACCATTTCTTAAATCATCACCTAAAACACCTGTTAACGCTTTGAACGGAAACGCAAAATCGGCGGTTCTAGGTCCTGTTTTTCGGTCATATTCTAGACGGTCTGCAAAGGCCAGTTTCAGGACCAAACGGCGCAAGGTAATGTTTCCACTTTCCCAGAGTTTCCAAGGGTTTGTGATGAATTGAAGCGCTGGTTCTAGTTTTTCTTCTCTGCTGTTGCGATTCGGTGCTTGAAGCTGCGCGATTTTATCCTGATATCGTGCCTTTTCATGTTCCAAAGCTTCGACCTTGTCTTCATAACGGCGCATGACAGTCTCACTATTCGCACTGAGTAGACGATCCATGATAGTCTCAATCTGTTGCTCTAGCTTCGTAACGTCGCGTTTCAACGATTTCTTGGCCTCTTCAAACTGTGACAGACGCATATCCCAAGCCTTGCGGAACATAACCTTGACCAGAGTTACAAGGTTTTGTGTCGGTTGCAGGGTCTTGATGATGGCACCCACTTCACTTTCAAGTTTGTCGCGGGCAACAGACTTGCCATAGCTTTCACAGCCCTTGGTTTGACACAGATAGTAGGCATAGCGTTTGTTGCGCCCTTTGGGCCATGAAGAGCGCATGGGAGTGCCACACCCTGCACAGCAAATAAAGCCACGCAGCGCAAAATCATTGCCGATGTTCTTGCGTGCGGGCAGTTTGGTCGTTCCTGCTCGCCGTTCTTGTACTTTGTCAAAAGTCTCTAAGGAGATCAGAGCTTCGTGCTGACCTTTGAGCCATGAGATGTCATAGGTCTTTGAACAAATATGACCTGTATAGATAGGCTGAGTCAGAATTTCTGTTACACGCTGTTGCTTGATTTCGCCATGCTTGTTGCGTGGGAAGTCTGGAAAGGATTCAAAATAGCGCTTCAGCTCAGCTTGAGAGTCGAAACGTCCGCTGGCATAGCCTTCAATCCCTTCACGGATAATGGAAGCCAATGGCTCGTTCGGAACCAGTACCTTTCCACGTCCTTTGATGGTCTTGTAGCGATAGCCAATTGGAGCGTTATGCACCCAATAGCCATTTTGCATACGCGCTTCCATTTTCTGGGAAACCTGACGCCCATTCTGTTTACGTTCCAGAGCACCTTGCGCGGCCATAATGGTTTCGATGAACTCACCTTCGGGAGTGTCATCAAACTTGAAGTTCAGACACTCAATGGATGCGCCGCGCATGCGGAAGGCTTCACGCAGATCAAGGTGGAAGCGCGTATCACGGGCAAAACGCTTGAGGTCATCGAACACGACGACAAACTGCTCATTGGGCTGTGCATCCAAAAACGCCAAGAGCGACACCATACCAGGGCGTTGCATAAAGTCCCCACCACCAGAAATCGTATCTGGGAACACCGCTACGACGTCATAGCCCTTTTGGGCCGCATGCTGACGACAGCGTGTTTCTTGGCTGTCTAATCCGTTGCCTTCTTCTTCCTGTGCACGTGATGACACGCGACAATAAATGAGGGCTTTGGGTTTGCTTGAGTGATTGGGTGCGATACTCATGACTCCTCCTTCGCTCCGAGAAGGACGACACCTTGCTCTGCTTGTTCTTGTTTTTGTTGATTTTCGGAAAGATCCATAATGGATGATACCAAATCATCAGGCAGGATCGGAGGCTTTTCAGCAATCTGCTCACAAGCTTGCTGAAGGGGATGGCATCCCAAACCAAGATCGACGAAGTTGACCACAAGAGACCAGAGCGTTTGAATGAACTCAAGTTTCTGTTCATCACTCAAATCACTGTCTTCCAGAAATTCGCCATAGGCGCCCAAATCAATATTGAGTGATGGTGGTTTGGTTGGGTCTGCGGTCATGGCCGTCTCTCCTCTCTGCCTCGCGGCTATTTTTAGTCGTTGTTCTCTTTTTGCTCAATTTAGAACAAAAAGAGAACATTTATACATCTTAATCTCCTAAATACCAAGTAATTTTTGTATTACTTTCTAAAAAATCACTCAGAAGTTGCTTGAAGAGTGATAGCTTTTTCTGCCGAAGCGTTGACTTTTTCTTGGTTTTTTGAGGGCAGTCGACCCATTTGAATTCCAAACAGGAAAACCAATACTACGATCACAGCCGCCAATACATAGATTTCGACCGAGACAGCCTTTTGCTGATAGCTTTGTGCGATAAAAATGTGAGAGACCATCGTCGCCGAGGCCAACCAGGTGAATGCGAAGACTGCGTTCGCATCAAATGCTTTGGCGGCGAACAGTGTTCCTGCCGCTGACAAGACCGCACAGACGATAATTGCACGAATGACTGGATAGCTCCCTGTCGAAGCGTAGAAACTTGACATCGGCTTCCAGTTAGGAAGAAGCCATTCGTTGTACGCCATCAATGCCAAGGTGAAGCAGATCACAGCCGAGATAGCGTAAATAGCGGAAAACATCATATCATTCATGTTGATCACCATCGTTTCTATTCCGAAGGAATGCCTCCTCCGAGTTATGGAGGAGGCTTTGCACTAGCTGTTTCTTTTCTTCTTCTCTTGGTTGTATGAATTCATGCGGGTTTGGTAGGATGTCGCCGATTCACCTTGTTGCTGCGGCGAAGCATAGGTGCATGTTCGGGCCTCATGTTTGCCCTGATTGGTTGAACCTGCATAGGTGTTATTGCCGTTGGTTTTGAATGGATCATTGGTGTTTTTCATCTTGAGACTCTTGTGATCTATAGGTTTAAATTGTTGCTTTCTGACCTCCTGTAGAAGGCACTCTTTCAAATAAAGAGATGCTAAAAACTAAATTGGGAAAAGCGCTTCCCAAACTTGGGAAACAGAGCTCTCACAAATAACTTTGGAAAGAATTGTACATTGCTAGATAACCATAACGCTCTGAAAGTTATACGCTTTATTGAGAATGAGAGAAAAAATGGTGTTGGTCTCAGAAAATTCGAAATAGCAATGAAGGATAACTTCACAAAACGTAAGGGGCGAGCGCCAAAAGCAGTGAGTTACCACACTCTCGGAAATCTTCTCAAAGTTGATACGGAAGATGGGTCGTTGCTAAAGCTTGACTCCGTAAAAAGAGTTTACCGTTTTTTGCAACAGCGTAATTTCTTGCCTCTGTCCGATCCTGGCGACCCTCTAGGCCGAGCGACAGAATTTTTTGAAACCATTAATCCAGATTATAACAAAGATCACTTGGAGCAAATGTGTGGTCAGTACCATATGTATCGAAGGTTTTGGTTAGAAAACAATAACTCTATGTTTATGAGGAGCTTTTTGACAATCTACCCAAATGATCTGATTGGTGCTTATAGAATCCGCGAGTATCAATGCTGGAAAGACTATAAGTATATAGAAACTAGCACTGGATTTTTGTTTCCATCAGGCAAGTCAGTTCTGGCAGTTTGTAATTCAAAAGGTAGAACTACAGTTAAGTTCCTAGCACTTTCCAAACTTGATCCACATAGCGCGAATACACCCATTCAGTCATTTTCGGGAAATGGCATTGCTAGCTCTGATAAGCCGCCACACACAGGCTTCGGATTCCACTGCCGAAGAATACCTAAAGTAGAGGAGCCAAGAAATTCAGAAGATATGGATAGTATGCAAATAACATTCGAAGAAATGAAGGCAGAAAAACTTGATATACTTAAAGAAATTATATACTATGAAAATTATGCAAATGTAGATTTTTTACCACGAAAGGAGCTTTATGAGCTTATACAAACAAATAATTTCTAATTTTTTTGATGCAATTGACGATTTCAATCTAGAAGAAATTTCGAGACTATCTGAAATACACCGCGAAAAAATACACTATATTCAACTTCCAATTCTAAATAAGGCAGGCCGTGATTATAACGGATACAAGAATATTCAGGGCCACAAAGATATATCTTGCCTGAGAGTGCTGGTCGATGAAGGGTTCGAGATTTTTGTCGATTCAAGTTGTTATGGCCTTGAAGGCTATGCTCAGATTGTTCCAATGGAACATCTTCACACAGCTTGGGCTGGGCCAAGGATCCCTGATCCAGAGTTAGTGGAATTCATGAGTCACATATATGATACTCAGTATCCTAACGCCAAGGAGCTATTTTCTGGGCTTCCTGATTCAGATTTTTCTACTCACGAAGACACATTAGAAGAACTTCAGTTTTTGAAGAAAAACCCAGAAGGTTATGTTGAGTTCATTTTCCAAAAAGATGCTTTTCCTTCTATTGAACGACAGACACCTCGCGCGCGCGCATCGCGGCCAAAGGCACCATAAGCGAACAATTTAGATCATTTGAAATTGTTGTGAGTATATGTCATCCACACGTTTTGCTACGTTCTTCGGACAGCCTTACTGTATTAAGTGATACCGCGAGCTGTGCGTCTAAATTGACGCCTCGACTGCAAGCCCCTTCGGGCATCTTACGAACATTCAGGAATATCGCAAGCTGTGCCTGGTACTATCAGGCGCTTGGCAAGGGAGACGCTACGCTCTCCCGTTGCATCCCTCACGTTGTGGATCAGAGATTGGCATTAAACCATATCTGATCCATTCAAACATATCGCTGTTTGACCTCTCGCAGGACTTGGAGATTTGCCTCTCCACCTGCACCGAACCATGCACAAACCTTTGGCCGTTTGATCACCAATCATGGGAGCGTTCCTGCTCCCCCGACACCCTCATGACGACCTCATCGAGAGCAATGAGGCTTCAAATGTCTCTATTGTGGAGAATATCTCTTCATTTCCTCAAGGTATAGTCTTTCACTTTCATCCTTGAAACGACTCTTTTCACTAGAAAGCTGGCTTAATTTCTCAAAGATACCACGATAAATTATTTGATGAGCTTGATTGCTGATGGTGTGATCATCAGGAGAGTCAATTTCAACCTCATCGGCTAAAAATAAATCTAGCAGCACAAGAAGACCATTCTTATCTATTTTGTCGATTGATTGCCAACCTCCATCATTCGTAGTTACAAAATAGCCTTGCTCATTTTCAATTTTTAAGATTTTCATAAGTTTGTTTTCTTTCTTCGTAGGCCTCAGAACCAGCCTCTAGGTTACCCATCAAAACGTCCCATGTACTTATCTCCGTTTTATCAGGAGCACGAAGCAACTTGTTTGCTGGGGAACCAGAATATGTCTTCCAAACCACTTCACCGTTTTTGATTTCTTTTCGTGTACAAATTAAGTAATCAGGCTTGATAGACGCCCCAACAGTGTTGTTGTGAGTTACAACAACAACAGGCATTTTTCTGGAAATTTCTTTGATTGTCGCGTTTACGTCATCCTTAAGAAAATTGTTGTCAAACGAGGATTCGGGCTCGTCGATCAACAACATCTCATGGTCTTCTGCGCCTTCTATTTCATCAAGCAAAAAGAACTCTGATCGTTCTCCTCCAGAAGCGTCGTATCCATCCTTGTTGAGGATCCTAAAATCAATTTTTACAAACAGCTTAGCAAAATCATCTACATTGATAGGATCACCTATTTTTTTGAGTTCCTGCAAGTATTTATAAGGCTTGTTGTAGACCTTATAGGCATCACTAAAAGCTATTTTCCGCTTAAGAGTTGTACTTAGTTCACGCGCTTGCATGAATGGGCCAACGTTAGCGACAACAGTGAATGCTCGTTTAGATCTTGTTAATGGTGTCTGTGGGCTCTGCGCCTGCTTTGCAAGAGCTTCAAATTTCTCAATTTTTTTTCTATTTAGAGCTACAGAATAAAGATCGACGTCATTAATACGTGGAGCAGCAGATCGTAGCTGAAGTTTTGATTTGATGTCTCGAGTTAACTCGTTCACCCAGATTTGTTTCTTTCGGAGTTCTTCTCTTTGTGCGTAGATGTTCATCAACTCGACATACAAAGATTTCAACCCTTCACGGTCAATGTTTTTGTCGATAACACTCTTGAATTCAACATTACTAATTAGGTTTTTTGTTGAAGCAATAAGATCTTTTAATCCGTTCTGATTCTGATCAAGAAATGGTTCGTCACTAAAAATCTTTGCTTTTGAAAAGGTGTCATGCCTTTGAGTTTCTTTCGCGTAATCCAAAAGAGATGAAACATATTTATCTACTCTAATCTCATCCTCTTCTAGATTAACGTGAAAGACATCCTCAATCACATGTTGTAGTGATGATAAGAAATTTTGCGAAAAGAGGCCTTGCTCTTTGTTTAGGTACGAGTTGAACTTTGTCTCATCTTCTCGGTCATCTCGTGAAACAAGAGCGAATTGCTTTATGTGATAAGCATCGGGGAAACTCTTTTTAATCGCATTTAGTGTGTGTGATTTGCCAGAAGATCGATCACCTACAATAACATTCAGACCAGTTGATATGTGCTGTCCGTTATCAAAAACCTGAAAGAGGTTGTTTCCATCTTCTTTAGATAGAGACACCTTGCTTTTGTCTTTCAAGCAAGCTTTTACGGCTCCGAAGGTGATTTCATCACAATCGATAAATGTCTGCCTTGTTGGCAGGCTTTTTAGGGACGCCTTGATCCTGCAATCACTAAAATAGACGGGCACTAAGCTATCAGCATTTTTGTGACAATAGATGAATTTTTTTGCACTACTTACTTCACCTGCGGTAACAAAGGGACGCAACTTCTCTAAGGTCCAATTCCTAATGGAAGGCTTCTTATCGTAGTGAGGGATAAGAATGTATTGGTTTAAGTCACCCAATATTGCTTCAAAATCTTCAAAACTGATCGCGTCTCCAACTTCTTCGTATTTCTCAGTGAGTTGATTGCATCTCGCTTCAAAACTATCCAAATCGTTGCCATCCGAGAAAACTAAAATTTGACCTTTTTCAAGGTCAACTTCAATGCCAGGAAAAACTGGTATGGATACTCCGTTGCGAATGGAAACAAACTGGCTTTTACTAAAAAAGTTATGGTTGACTATTGCAATGCCGTCTAAATCAGCAGATTTGATATACTCGTCAAGTTTTGACTGAGAAAACTCAAATGCAGCATCTTGCTCACGAGATATTGTGTGAATATGAAAATCAATTTTCTTCAAGGGATCAGCATCCTACAGATTTATCAAACATCTATCATGCTAGCAAAACTGTCATGAAATGTAAGTTGTAATACACCTAATAAATTGCATTTATAGCAACTTTCACCTTTCGATTGCAGTGAATTCCTGTAGCTCTAAGGTAGTACTTAATCTCCAAACTTCCTCGGTCTTCCGACATGCACGCCGCGTGCTTTGGCGGCTTTCATGCCTGCTTTTGTGCGTTCGCTGATTTGCTCGCGCTCGAACTCTGCAAAGACGGCTAATTGCCCATAGAGCATGCGCCCCACAGCCGTTGTTGTGTCGATGCCTTGGGTGATGGCTTGGAAATCTACACCACGCTTGCGGAGATCATCCAGTAATTGCAGCAAGTGAATAGTGGAGCGTCCAAGCCTGTCTAATTTCCAGACCACAAGCGTGTCGCCTTCTTCAAGGCTAGCAAGCATTTCCTCCAAACCCTTGCGATGAGGGATTGCACCAGAGACGCCATGATCGCCGTAGATCACATCGCATCCTGCCGCTTTCAGGGCGTCGATTTGTAGATTTTCGCTCTGATCCTCGTCGGAGACACGAACATACCCAACTTTTTGCCCCTGTTTTGGTTGTAATGATTGCTTTGCATCCATACCAAAAACTCCCACAGTTACAGCGATTTATAAAAATTTACGCTCATGCAAATGCATGATCAAA
>JAOXSG010001060.1 GCA_025800105.1 Cohaesibacter sp.
GCTTAGCCATTTTCCGGTCTACTCTCCATTCATAGGAGGTTATTTTAGCTCTGTGGACCTCAAAATGGGTGTCCGCGTCCGCTTCCGAGAGGTCTCCGCTTACGGGAGGTGTCCGCTTCCGAGAGGTCTCCGCTTCCGAGAGGTGTCCGCTTACGGGAGGTTCAAAATACAGAGCTTTCGTAGAGAAACTGCCGGGACCGCAGTTTGCTGTCTGCTTATGAGAGGTGTCCGCTTACAGCAGGTGTCCGTTAGCGGAGGTTCGACTGTAGTTCTCAACAGTGAACAAACGTGAATATTTGCAAATTAACAAAATGCGCACCATAAACATCCTGTTTTGCAATCACCAATATCTTTTGCTTCGACTTTCCGATCTTTCCCAAATTTTCAGCAACATTTCAGGTGGTATTAATCTCCAAGATAATAGTTGCGCTGTCAGCCATCCTTTTAGCGTTCTTGTAACAGCCGAGGCAAACACACAAGGATAATATTTTGAAGGTAAAATTAAACAATCGACGGTACAGTAATTTCTATCCAGCCGATTTTGTTGAAACTTTCTCAAAGTAAACTTTGAAGTATTGGACCTCATCG
>JAOXSG010001080.1 GCA_025800105.1 Cohaesibacter sp.
GGGATGAACATGGACGATAGCATGATGGAACAGCCAAGCATTATACAGGTTTGCGTGACCTGCCGCACACAAGCTGATTTGCAAGCGCCAACTCCAGAGGATGGAACCGAGGCAAAACGCAGTGGCCAAAAGCTCTATGAGCGTTTGCAAGACCGGCAAAATGCGCAAGAGAGCGGCACCAATGCACATGTTCTGATCCAGCCTGTCGAATGTATGAATGGCTGTCAGTCGGCCTGCACCGCCAGTGTGCAGGCGGCTGGCAAATATGCGTTTTTGATTGCCAATCTCGATGACAGTGACGAACGCCTGGATGATCTGCTGTCTTTTGCAGCGGCGCATGCTGCCAGCAAAGATGGCCTGCCAGCATGGCGCGAGCGCCCTGTCCATGTGCGCAAAAATACCTTAGCGCGGTTGCATCCTCCCATCCTTACCAAAGACGGTTCCTCTTCGGCCCAATAATTCAAGATAGCGAGAATCCTAATGAGCTTTAACACGCTTCAAGGCAAAAAAATCCCGGCAACCGTTGTCACCGGTTTTCTGGGGGCTGGTAAAACAACCCTGATCCGCAATCTGATCAACAAGGCGGGCGACAAGAAAATCGCCCTGATTGTCAATGAATTTGGCGATATGGGCTTTGATGGTGAATTGCTCAGTGATTGCGGCAATCCCAATTGCACCGAAGACGATGTGGTGGAGCTGAAAAATGGCTGCATTTGCTGCACTGTCGCCGATGACTTTTTGCCAACCATGGAAAAGCTGATTGCGCGTGAGCCACGCCCAGATCACATTGTGATCGAAACCTCTGGCCTTGCCCTGCCTCAGCCTTTGGTTCAGGCCTTTTCCTGGCCAAGTGTTCGTGCCTCTGTCACCGTCGATGGCGTGGTCACCGTTGCCGATGCCATGGCCTTGTCTGAAGGGCATTATAGTCAGGATGAAGACGCCATTGCCCGTCAGCGCGAAGCCGATGATAGCCTTGATCATGAAAGCCCGATTGAAGAGCTGTTTGCCGATCAGATCAAATGTGCCGATATGATTGTGGTCTCAAAAGCCGATCTTGTCGATGAAAATGATCTTTCCAAGGTAGAAGCCTTGCTGGCCGAGCAAATGCGTGATGGCGTCAAGATTGTCCCATCCCGCAATGGGGATTTGTCCGCGGCTATCTTGCTTGGTCTTGATAGCGCAGCTGAGGATGATATGGACAGCCGCAAAGCGGCCCACGATCACCATCATGATGATGACCATCATCACGACGACGATCATCACCATGACGACGATGATCACGATCATGACCACCACCATCATCACCATTCTCATGACGATTTCAGCTCTGATGTTGTGACGCCGCGTGTCTTTGCCGATATGGATGCCATAAAGGCAGCCGTTGAAAAAACACTGGCCCTGCCCGGTATTTTGCGCGTCAAAGGCTATGTCAAGATCGAGGGCAAAGCCGCCCGTGTTGTGGTGCAAGCCGTTGGCCGCCGGGTCGATTGCTGGTTTGATCCAAGCTCGGATGACAAAACCGGATTGGTTGTGATTGGCCTTGCGCCGCTGGATCTGGATGGCGCAACAGCCTTACTTGGCGACAAAGGGTAAGTCTTTCTAATGCACATTCTTGCTCCACAAGCTGGCCGTATCGATGATGGCGATGAGGCAATTGATCTGGGCCAAACGCCGGGAGATATTCTCTTTCTCTCAGCCGCAGACAGTGAATTGTCTGCTTTGGCCGATTGCGCACAAATGCGCGCGCAAGACTGCCCCAGCATCAGACTGGGCAATCTCCTGTCGCTCAATCATCCCTATTCGGTTGATTTATATGTTGAGCAAACAGCCCGCCACGCCAAATTAATCGCCCTTCGAATTTTGGGGGGCGAAGAATATTGGCGCTATGGGCTGGAGCAAATGCAAAAGCTGGCCAGAGGCTATGACATAGCCTTGGCCGTTATGCCCGGCGATGACAAATGGGACGCGGATCTGGCGCAATGGTCCAGTCTGCCGCAAGATCAGGTCCGCCAGCTTTGGCGCTATTGCGTGGAAGGCGGGCAGGAAAACCTTTCCAATGCGCTTGGCTTTGCTGATTTTCTGATCAAGGCCCGCAGCGAAAGCCCGGCACAGCCAAAGGCTTTGCCGCGTATGGGGCTATGGTGGCAAGGCCAAAGCCTTGAGGGCATGAATGCCATTGACGCCCATATTGCCAAACAAATTCAGCAACAAAAGACAGAGATCCCGCTCTTTGTGCCGATCATGCTGTATCGCTCGCTGGTCCAAAGCGCCATGATGGCCCCGGTGCAGGCTCTGTGCGAGGAATTGTCAAAGTCTGGCGCAATTGCCCTGCCGATTTTTGTTCCAAGCCTGAAAAATGCTGAAGCGCAAGAATTCCTGACCTCCTTCTTTGCCTCCTATCAACCATCTGTCATTCTCAATACCACTGCCTTTGCCATTTCAAAGGCCGGGCAAGCCTATGAGCCAACGGTATTGGACAAACCCGGCGCGCCCATTTTGCAAGTCATTCTATCAGGCTCATCCCAAGAGGCATGGCAGGAAAGCCCGCGTGGTTTATCGGCGCGGGATTTGGCCATGCATGTGGTTTTGCCAGAATTGGATGGCCGTATTCTCAGCCGCGCTATTTCCTTTAAAGAGGAAAGCGGCTTTGATGAACGCACCCAAAGCAATCCTGTGCGCTATGTCGCCAAGCCCGATCGGGTGGCTTTTGTCTGTCAATTGGCGCTGCGCTGGGCAACTTTGCGTCAAAAAGCGGCCTCTGAGCGCAAGCTTGGCTTGGTGATGGCCAATTATCCCAACAAAGACAGCCGCATTGCCAACGGGGTTGGTCTGGATGCCCCCGCCTCTGCCGTGATCCTGTTACAGCATTTGGCGGAGCTTGGCTATACAATAGACAAGGCCCCGGATAGCTCAGATGCCTTGATGGCGCAGATTCTGGCCGGACCGACCAATGCTTACGGCGCAACCATTCGCGTCTCTGACCATGCTTTGAGTGTGGCAGATTATGAGGCTTTCTTTGCCACCTTGCCCGATGATGTGCAACAACAGGTGCGTGAGCGCTGGGGGGATGCCGCAACGGACCCAATGGTGGCGAATGGGGCATTTCAGTTGCCCATCCATTGCTTTGGCAATGTGGCGTTGGGAATTCAACCCGCACGCGGCTATAATATTGATCCCAAAGAGACTTATCACGACCCGGATCTGGTGCCGCCGCATAATTATTTTGCCTTTTATCTTTGGATGCGAGAGCAGTTTGGCATTGATGCCATTATCCATGCAGGAAAGCATGGCAATCTGGAATGGTTGCCGGGCAAGGCTCTGGCCTTGAGCGAGGCTTGCTACCCGGAAAGTGTGCTTGGGCCCCTTCCCCATCTCTATCCTTTTATTGTCAATGATCCGGGCGAAGGCTGTCAGGCCAAACGCCGTTCCAGCGCCGTCATTATCGATCATTTGACACCACCACTCACACGCGCAGAGAGCCATGGTGCAGGCGAAGAGCTGGAAGCTCTGGTGGATGAATTTTACACCGCGCAAGGGGTGGACCCACGCCGGGCAGAAAAGCTGATGGAAGAAATCCGCTTTTTGGCCAGCCGCACAGGATTGGACAAAGATGCAGGCATTGGCGAAGAGCTGTCCAATGCCGAAGCGCTTCAACAGCTGGATGCACATTTATGCGACTTAAAAGAGCTGCAAATTCGAGATGGTCTGCATATTCTTGGGCAGGCACCAAAGGCAGAGCAACTGGATGATTTGCTGATTGCCATTGCCCGTGTGCCGCGCGGCAAAGACGCTCCTCAGCAAAGCTTGCATCGGGCTATGGCTCAGGATTTGGATTTGACGCTGAAAGACGTTGCGTTTGATCCGCTGGATTGCGATTTCTCCGCCCCTTGGGATGGAGACAAACCTGCCCTTCTTACTGATATTAGCACAGATTTGTGGCGCACCGCTGGCGATACAGTTGAACGCTTGGAGCTGTTGGCGCAACAGATTGTGTCCAAGCAAACATCCTTGCCATCTGATTGGCAGCATACGGCCCCGGTTTTTAATTGGATTGAGCAAGATTTGCGTCCGCTGATTGGCTCTTGCGGGCCGAATGAGCTGGCCGCGCTCAGCGATGGATTGGCCGGACGCTTTGTGCCGCCAGGCCCCTCTGGTGCGCCCACCCGCGGGCGACCGGATGTTTTGCCGACCGGTCGCAATTTCTTTGCCGTTGATGTGCGCTCAGTGCCATCCAAGACCGCTTGGGCGATTGGAGAGCTGTCCGCGCAACGCTTGATCGAGCGGCATTTTCAGGATGAAGGCGAATGGCTGCAAGCCATTGCCCTGACCTGCTGGGGTACGGCCAATATGCGCACCGGTGGCGATGACATTGCCCAAGCGCTGGCCCTGTTGGGGGTTCGCCCGGTTTGGGAAGCCGCTTCGGGGCGTGTCACCGGCATTGATGTCATCAAGCTTTCCGAACTGGGCCGCCCGCGCGTGGATGTGACTTTGCGCATTTCCGGTTTCTTTCGCGATGCCTTTCCCCATCAAATCGACTTGTTCGACAGTGCGGTTCGGGCTGTTGCCGAATTGGAAGAGCCAGCAGATGCCAACCCAATCGCAGCTCGCGCAAAAGTCGAGATGGAACAGGCCATGGCAAAAGGGCTGGATGCGGCTCATGCCAAGCGTCAATCGACCTTTCGCGTCTTTGGCTCCATGCCCGGTGCTTATGGGGCAGGCTTGCAGGCCTTGATTGACGAAAAAATCTGGGACAAGCGCAGCGATTTTGCTGATGCCTTCATTTCGTGGGGGGGCTTTGCCTATGGCGCGGGGGAATATGGCAACAAGGCCGCCGAACAACTCAAGACCCGGCTTGGCCACGTGGATGCCGTGGTGCAAAATCAGGACAACAGAGAGCATGATTTGCTCGATTCAGACGATTATTATCAGTTTGAAGGCGGTCTATCGGCCAGTATTGAGGCTTTGAAAGGCAGCGCCCCAAAAGTCTATCACAATGATCATTCACGGCTTGAACGCCCTGTCATTCGCACTTTGGATGAAGAGATTGCCCGTGTCGTACGTGGCCGGGCGGCCAACCCCAAATGGATTGATGGGGTGATGCGGCACGGCTATAAAGGCGCTTTTGAAATGGCGGCCACGCTGGATTATCTCTTTGCCTTTGCCGCCACCACCAATGCGGTAGGGGATCATCATTTTGACCAGCTTTATTCCGCTTATATCGATAATGAGGATGTCAGGGATTTCCTGATCGAGAAGAATCGGCCAGCCTATGACGATATGATTGAGCGTTTTCTCGAAGCCATTG
Organism: Cohaesibacter sp.; assembly: GCA_025800105.1. GTDB lineage: Bacteria > Pseudomonadota > Alphaproteobacteria > Rhizobiales > Cohaesibacteraceae > Cohaesibacter. Next base: position 5,306 of record JAOXSG010001080.1, read on the forward strand.
ATCGCGGGCTTTGGACACCTCGTTCCAACAGTGCCGCCTTTATGCTGAACCAAGCCCGTCACCAAAATCAACAGGAGGATGTCAGAGCATGACAAAAGACATGACCCCGGAAGAACAAGATGCACGCCATGCAGAAAAGATGAAAAAGAAAAAGGCGGCACGGGATAAAATTCTGGCAACCAAAACCATTGAAAAAGGGCTGGTCATTGTTCACACAGGCAAGGGCAAGGGCAAATCAACTGCGGCCTTTGGTATGGCCTTTCGCCAGATTGGCCATGGCAACAAGATTGCAGTTATCCAATTTGTCAAAGGCGCCTGGAATAGTGGCGAGAAAACCGTTCTGGAGAAATTCCCCGAGCTTGTCACCATCAAGGCGATGGGAGAAGGCTTTACATGGGAAACGCAGGACCGGCAAAAAGATATTGAAAATGCGCAAGCTGCATGGGCTGAAGCCAAAAAGGCCATTCTTGATCCTGAAATCCGCTTCGTTCTGCTCGATGAGCTCAATATTGTGCTGCGCTATGATTATCTCCCCATTGAGGACGTGACCGCCTTTTTGCAAAATGAAAAGCCGGAAGACACTCATGTTGTGATCACCGGCCGCAATGCAAAAGAGGAATTGGTCGAAGTCGCAGATCTGGTCACCGACATGACCCTGATCAAGCACCCTTTCCGCTCTGGCGTCAAAGCCCAAGAGGGCATTGAGTTTTAGATATATCCTTAAAATTGTAAAAATTCCCCGCTATTGCTATCATTTAGGATTTGGTGGCGGGGAGTTTTGACATCTGTGCAAGCGTGAATATCCATTCCAATCTGCGCACTAAAAAAACGACATTATAAGCTCTATTTGTTCGGTTTTGTCATGACTGACCATAGCAAAACCAATTTTGCGATATCCCTTTGGTGAAAGTGCAAAATCGATGATTGACCTTGTGTCATAAAGTTTTTAAGGAATGATTTGATGGTTCATGTCACCCGAGCGTGGTGGCGTGATGAAAAGGGAACATGGTGAGGCGTACCCAGCAGGGACCAAATCCATGGCTGCCCCCGCAACTGTAAGCGGCGAGCAAAGGATGTCTATACCACTGGCCTGATGGCTGGGAAGGTTCATCTGGCGCCAAGACCCGCGAGCCAGGAGACCTACCATCTTTGAAATGGCTGCCTTTTTGCAGTCCTCTCTTAACAAGACGCCGGGGTGTGCGTTGGGTGAAGGGACAAAGATGGGCAAGAGGCTTTTATTTGGCTCTGTCTTTCTCCTCTCCAGCCGTTTAATACCTTTCGCGTCTCCATTGAAAGCGACTTTTGTCGTTGGAGGCTCAATGTCCTTTTTCAAAACTCTTGGTCTGGCGACTGCCGCCCTTGCTCTTTCTTCCACAGCATCCCTCTCCCACTTTGTTCTGGCCTATACGCCAGAGGTCAATCTGGAGCGTGCTGGCGATGTGCCCTTGAAACTGATTTTCTGGCATCCGTTCGAAAATGGTCACGTCATGGATATGGCCAAGCCACAAGCTGTGTACATGATGCATAAGGACAAGAAAATTGACCTGATGCCATCCTTGAAGCCAATCACGTTCAAAGGCACCGAGAATGAAGCAAGCGCCTTTGATGCGTCTGCCTCTATCAAGCGCAATGGTGATTATATCGTCGTGGTTGAGCCTGCTCCCTATTATGAGGAGAGCGAGGATATCTATATCCAGCAGCTGACAAAAAGTTTCATCAATAAAGGTGGTGTTCCAACAGGTTGGGAAGAGCCAGTTGGCCTTGCAACCGAGATTGTGCCGCTGAACAAGCCAACCAATATTCTGGCAGGTTCCACCTTTACCGGTCGTGTTCTGGCCAATGGCAAGCCTGTTGCTGGCGCAGAAATCGAAATTGAATATATGGCAGCTGAACCGGATATGGCCAAAAACAGCCCCAAAGCTGCAACTGCCAGCCCAATGCCGGGCGGCGCGGTTGTCGCTCTGTCTGACGAAAATGGCTATTTCTCTTTCGGCATTCCAAAAGCCGGCTTCTGGGGCTTTGCCGCTCTTGGCTCAGGCCCTGCAACCGAGCATGAAGGCAAGGAATTGTCTCAGGATGCTGTGATCTGGGTTCGCGCCTATGATGTTAAGTAAACCAGTTTGGGGGCGGCTTGCCGCCCCTTGGCCTTTTGATCTGATATTTGGGAGCAGCTTTCATGCATATCATTGATGCAGCTTTGACCAATGATGTTGTCATGGGTGGCGCTGTTCTGACACTTGCCGGTCTTGGCCTTGGTTTACGCAAGCTGGATATGGATCTCATTCCGGCCGCTGGAATATTGAGCGCCACATTCTTTGTGGCTTCTCTTATCCATGTGCCGCTCGGGCATTCCAGTGTGCATTTGATTATGAATGGTCTGGCCGGGCTTATTCTGGGCTGGGCGGCTTTCCCTGCGCTTTTTGTCGGATTGTTGCTTCAAGCCATCTTTTTTGCCTTTGGCGGCATCACGGTGCTGGGGGTGAATGCAATCAACATTGCCGGGCCTGCGGTCATTGTCGGCCTGTTATTTCGTCCCTTTGTGATTGGTGCCAGTTCTGCCATAAAAGCCGCCATTTTAGGCGGTCTCGCAGGGGCATTGGCCATTTCCTTGACAACATTATTTGTCGGCATCTCTCTGGCCTTGTCCGAAGAATCGCTTATTCCTGCGATCAAGCTGGTTTTTCTGGCCCATATTCCGGTGATGATCATTGAAGGTTTGTTGAGCGCCGCTGCCGTCTATATGATTCATACGGTCAAGCCGGAACTGTTTGACGTTATGCGCCAGATTGATGATACCAAAGATGAAACGGAGGGTTGGTCATGACATATTTTGCCAATCTGTTTGTAAAATTTTCTCTTACATTTTCTCTGGCTCTCACTCTGGCTATTGGCCTGTTTGTTGGCGCTTTTGCTCTCAGCTCCCCTGCTTTGGCCCATAAGGTCATAGCCTCTGCTTACGCAGATGGTGACGCAATCGAAGGCGAAATTGGGTTTTCCAACGGCACCATGGCCAAAAATGTTGTGGTCGAGGTTCTGGATGATTCTGGCGCCAAATTAGGCGAAGTTACAACCGATGAGGAAGGCATATTCCGCTATCAACCAACCAAGGCGATTGCGCTGACCTTTCGCGCCGATCTTGGTCAGGGCCATGTGGCGCTCTATCGCATGACAGAAGATGAATTGCCGCAAATGGACGGCGCAAGCGTGACGCAGCAAACCTCGACACCTGCCCCTTCTGTTTCTTCGCAAGATGCACCATCTTCTTCCAATACAGCCGCCCTTGGCCTGTCAGAAAGCGCGATTGCAAGTTTGGTGCAGCAAAGCATTAAAGCTGAAATGGCCGCGCTTCAATCTGACTTACGCAAAGCGGTCCGTCTGGAAACCAAACCACTGCGCAAGGAAATTGCCGCTTATAAAGAGAAGAATGATCTGCAAACCATTCTCGGTGGTGTCGGTTATATTATAGGATTGTTTGGCATCGGCTTTTATGTTGTCGCCAGACGCGAGGCAAACAAGGTCAAGAAGGTAGCTTCTTAACCTGTATAGTGGAAAGGGCGTCAGATGAGCGATATTTTGGAACAAGCCGGTCGCGCCGCCTATGATGTCGGCGGGCAAGACTTACCGCGCGATGCCATGTGGATCCGCCGTCTGGACCCGCGTGTCCGCATTGTGGCCTTATGCGCTTACGCCATTACCATGATCCAGCTTTCCAATATTCCGCTGCTTCTGATAGCTCTGGCCTTGTCTTTCTTTTTAATGAGCCAAGCGCGCCTTCCTGTTATGCCCACCATCAAGCGGGTTGCGATGATGGACAGCTTCATCATTTTTATGTTGGTGATGCTGCCCTTCACCATGCCAGGAACCCCGCTTTTTCATGTCTTTGGCTTTCCTGCCAGTTATGAAGGGCTGATGAAGGGCATTGATATTCTGCTCAAGGCCAATGCCATTGTCATGGCAACCCTTGCTCTATTGAGCACGCTGGAGCCTGTCACCCTTGGCCATGCTTTGGCACGGCTGAAAGTCCCCGCACCTCTGGTGCATTTGCTGTTGTTTACCGTGCGCTATATTGAAGTGCTGCATGAAGAATATAACCGTTTGCTGATCGCCATGAAATGCCGTGGCTTTTTGCCCGCCAATCGCTGGCATTGTTACAAAAGCTTTGGCTATCTGGTCGGCATGTTGCTCATTCGCTCGTTTGAACGTTCCGAGCGCATTATGCAGGCGATGAAATGCCGCGGCTTTAACGGCCAGTTTCATTTGCTGGACAACATCACCTTTGAACGTCTGGATGCGGTCTTTGTCGGCTTTGCCAGCCTGACGATGCTCACCCTTTTGGCGCTGGAGATTTTGCATGTCCTGCCTGCTTGAGCTGAATGATATTCGCTTCGGTTATCCCGGCTTTGAACCTTGTCTGGATGGGGCCAGTTTTGCGCTTCATGAAGGCGAGCGCCTGACCCTGACCGGCCATAATGGAGCCGGGAAAAGCACCTTGCTGCATATCATTGTGGGCTTGAACCGCTTGCAAGCTGGCGAAATTCGCGCCTTTGGTCGCAGCTATAAAGGCGAGAAAGATTTCAGATTGCTGCGCCGCCGGGTTGGGTTGGTTTTTCAAGATCCCGATGATCAGCTTTTCTGCCCAACGGTTGCAGAAGATATTGCCTTTGGACCGCTCAATCTTGGTTATTCCAAGCAAGAGGCCATGCAAATTGTCGACGAGACCTTGGCCTCTCTTGATCTGTCTGCCTTTCGGGATCGGGTCACCCACAAACTCTCTGGTGGTCAAAAGCGCCTCGTCTCGCTGGCAACCGTGTTAGCCATGAAACCAGAAATCCTGTTATTAGATGAGCCAACCAATGCGTTGGATGAAAAAACTACGCAGCGCTTGATTGACATTCTTGTCAACTTGCCCCAAGCCATGGTGATCGTCTCCCATGACCGGCAATTTCGCGCAGCGGTGGAGACCAGAAGCATCCAGTTGGAAGCGGGATGCATTATGTCGGAGACAGAACAGGCTTAATCTGGCCGTTTTGCTATGATCGTCTTTGCTTCCAAATATCCTTGCCGATGAAAAAGCAAGGCAGATACTTTCGCAGCGCCTTCCTTGAGAAGGCTGAAACACATGTCAGTGCGGTTGATCCAAGTCGGAGACCAAGTCTGGCCTGCAGGAGAAAGTTGACAGGCAACTATCACCAGCCTGCCCTTTTCATCCCTGCATTTTGAGGACCAGTCGTTTATGCGGCCAAGAGAAAAGGGATTGATTGTGACCAAGGATGCACAGCCACAAGAAAAACTTGACCTTATGATTTGCGACCACAGAAGCCGTAAAAAAGACTTAAAGGCGTGGGGCTGATCATGTCGTCTTATGACTATATCAAATCTCCCCAAGGGATTTATGAGCAATCCTTCCAAATCATTCGAGATGAGGCAAAACAGGATTTAGCCTCTCTTCCCAAAGATCTGGTGCCCATTGCCGTGCGCCTGATGCACGCTGTTGGTATGACGGATCTGGTGCCAGAATTGCGCTTCAGTGAAGGAGCCGTTGAAGCAGGTCTTCACGCCCTTGTTGCTGGCAAACCCATTTTGGTGGATGCCCAAATGGTGGCAGGTGGCATCACCCGCCGTTTTCTGGATCCAGAGCAAGGCGGCCATGGCAACGAGGTTTTGGTAACGCTCAATGATCCATCAATTTGGGATTTGGCCGAACAAATGGGCACCACCCGCTCAGCCGCCGCCTTGGAATTGTGGCGCCCCCATCTAGATGGCGCCATCGTCTCCATTGGCAATGCACCAACTGCCTTGTTCCGCTTGTTGGAAATGATCAAGGATGGCGTGCCAAAACCGGCGCTTATTCTGGGCTTTCCTGTCGGTTTTGTTGGAGCGGCAGAATCCAAAGATGCGCTAGCAAATGAAGCAGCGGATTTGGGGCTGAATTTCCTGACCCTTACTGGTCGACGGGGTGGCACACCCATGGCAAGCAGTGCGGTTAATGCCTTGGCGCTGATGGCGCTGGGGCGTGAGATTTAGGCAATTACCATGACTGGGGGATCTTTTATGAAAAAAACAGCGCAATCCACCCCCTGGATTTCCGTTATCGGCATCGAAGAAGAGGGCCTGTCCAGCCTGTCTGCGCTTGGTCTGTCTCTCGTAAAAGAATGCGATATCTTGCTGGCAGGTCAACGTCATCTGGATATGGTGCCGTTGGATCACACCCCAAAAACCGAGCGAATGACATGGCCCTCGCCCTTTTCCTCGACCTTTGAGAAGATTGCCGCCATGCGTGGCAAGCAGGTGGTCATTCTGGCGACGGGCGATCCGATGTTTTGCGGCATTGGCGGCACTTTGACACGCTTTTTCGACTGGTCGGATTTGCGTATTCTGCCTGCCAAATCGGCCTATAGCCTGGCTGCCAGCAGAATTGGCTGGCCCTTGGACAAATGCTCGCTTCTGACCATTCATGGCCGTGATCCGGCAGGGCTTATTCCGCATTTTCAGCCCGGTGCGCATTTGATCATCCTCTCCAAGAACGGCACCTCCCCTAGCCTGCTCGCCGCCAAGCTGTGCGAGATTGGCGCGCAAGCCTCTGAGCTGACCATTTTGGAGCATATGGGGGGCGAGAAAGAGAAGATCATTGAGACCAGCGCGCTTGCCTTAAAAGAAGCCGGTGATGCCCTTCCCTTTGCTGATCTTAATGTCATTGCGGTTAAAATTCCCTCTGACTTTGCCAATTGGCATTCAACCTGTCCGGGATTGCCTGATGATGCTTTTGAGCATGACGGCAAGATGACAAAGCAGGACATTCGCGCCAGCGCATTGGCCAAACTTGCCCCTCGCCCCGGAGCGCATTTATGGGATATTGGGGCCGGATGCGGCTCTATTGCCATTGAATGGTTGCGCAGCCATCCAAGCACCTCTGCTATCGGGCTGGAGCCGCTTGAGAAACGCCGCGCCTTTGCCAGCCATAATGCCAAAGTCCTTGGCGTGCCACGTTTGAAATTGATTGATGGCATAGCGCCAGATGGATTGATGGGACAGGAAAGCCCCGATGCTATTTTCATTGGCGGTGGCCTGTCGCAAGAGACCCTTAAATTCAGCCTCAAAGCCCTCAAACCCGGTGGCCGTCTGGTGGCCCATGCCGTCACCCTTGGCTCAGAAGCCTTGCTGCTGAACACCTATACACAATATGGCGGCGAATTGACCCGCCTTTCCATTGCCAAAGCCAAACCCGTTGGCCCGCTTTTCGGCTGGAAAGCGTCCATGCCGGTCACTCAATGGGTTTATGTCAAAGGCCATGATGCAAAAGATCAAGAAGGAAATTTATCCAAGTCATGAGCGGAACCTTATATGGCGTTGGGGTCGGTCCGGGTGCCCCGGATCTGATTACCCTAAAAGCCGCCAAGCTGATTGCCAAAGCCAAAGTGATTGCCTATCCCGCCCCTGATAGTGGCGTGAGTTTTGCGCGATCAATTGTTGCCGAACATATCAGCGAAACAGCCACGGAAATTCCGATGATTGTGCCGATGCGTGTTGAGCGTTTTCCCGCGCAAACGGTTTATGATCGGGAATCGGAAGTGATTGCCAAACATTTGGCCGCAGGTGTCGATGTTGTGGTTTTGTGCGAGGGCGATCCTTTCTTCTTCGGCTCTTTCATGTATGTTTACAATCGCCTGGCTGATCGCTTTTCCTGCGAGATTGTGCCCGGAGTGTCCTCCCTCACCGCCTGTGCCTCACGATTAAAACATCCCCTTGCCGCCCGCAATGATGTGTTATCTGTCATTCCCGGCCCGGCCAGTGATAAAGAATTTAGAGCGCGTCTGTCCCTTGGCGGTTCTTTTGCCATTATCAAGGTTGGCCGCAATTTTTCACGCATTCGCGCCCTGTTGGAAGAGCATAACCTATTGGAAAAAGCCGGTTATGTTGAACGGGCAACACTGGCGGCAGAAAAGGTCATGCCTTTGGCCGAGGTCAGTGATGACTGCGCTCCCTATTTTTCCATGATCCTGATTTATGACGGAGAAGAAACTTGGTTCTAGAGAATAAGAAAAACTTTGCCATTGTCGCTCTGTCACAGAACAGCATGGACTTGGCCGCCAATATCAAAAAAGCCCTGAGCGATCAGGGCTATGGTGCAAGCATTCATGGCAAAGGCGATTTGGCGGGGGCTGATAGCTCCTATTCAGAGACAAAAGCCTGTTTGTCCTCCCTGTTTCAGCAAGGCCATGGCATCATCGCGCTTTGTGCAAGCGGCATTGTTATTCGCGCTCTTGCCTCCGATCTGGATGATAAATTTGACGAACCGCCCGTTCTGAGCGTCAGCCGGGATGGCACCAGCATTGTGCCGCTGCTTGGCGGGCATCATGGGGCCAATGAGATTGCGGATCTGCTGGCCGAAAAATTAAGCGCCCATGCTGCCATAACGACAGCCGGGGATTGCCGCTTCAAACTGGCTTTGGACAATCCCCCAAAAGGCTGGGCCTTGCAAAATGCGCGAGCAGCCGGGCCTTTGATGGCCCGTTTGGTTGATGGGGAAGCACTCAAGGCAGATCCGGCCCTGACCTGGCTCAACGCCTCTGAGCTGACCTTGTCAGAGGATGCTACATTGCAGGCTCTATCCAGCATCAAAGCGCTTGCTGCCAGCGATGAGACGCTTGTTTATTCCCCCAAAAGCCTTGCAATTGGCGTGGGATGTGAGCGCGGCGTCGCTTCCGAGCATGTGATTGAGCTGATTGAAGGCGTACTATCCGATCATGGTCTGGCGCGAGAAGCCATTGGCTGTTTGTGTTCTATTGATCTGAAAAGCGATGAAGCGGCCCTACAGGATGCCGCTCGTCATTTTGGTGTCCCGGTGCGCTTTTTCCCCGCGGATCGCCTGAATGAAGAAAAAACGCGTTTGGCCAATCCATCAGACGTGGTTTTCTCAGAAGTTGGATGTCATGGCGTGGCGGAAGGCTCCGCTTTGGCAGCCATTGGTCAGTCTGGCACGCTTTTGGTGGAAAAGGTCAAGACCGACAAAGCAACATGCGCAATTGGTCAAGCCGTTGCACCGCTTGAAATCGAGCAAATCGGCGCTCGCCGTGGCCGTTTGGCCGTAATTGGCATTGGTCCGGGGCAAGCTGCATGGCGCACACCAGAAGCCTCTCGTCTGGTGCAAGAGGCAGAAGAGCTGGTTGGCTATGGGCTGTATATTGATTTGCTCGGATCGCTGGCTGATGGCAAAAAGCGTAGCGATTTTCCGCTGGGTGGCGAAGAAGACCGCTGCCGTTATGCGCTGGAAGAAGCCGCAAAAGGCAAATCTGTTGCACTGATTTGCTCAGGTGATGCGGGCATTTATGCCATGGGCGCACTGGTGATGGAATTGATGGACCGCGCACCGGATCAAGGCGGTGTGTCCGATCTGGCCAAGCGCGTTGAAATCATCAATGCGCCGGGCATCTCCGCCCTGCAAGCCGCCTCAGCTCGCTTTGGCGCTTTGCTTGGTCATGATTTCTGCACCATTTCCCTGTCAGATCTGCTCACCCCATGGGAGGCCATTGAAAATCGCCTTCATGCAGCAGCCAAAGGAGATTTTGTCGTTGCCTTTTATAATCCGGTTTCCATGCGCCGCCGGACGCAATTGGCAGAGGCAAAGAAAATCTTACGGCACCATCGTCCAGCCGATACGCCCGTTTTGCTGGCATCCAATCTTGGTCGCCCGACAGAGGCCTTGCGCCTTCGTACATTGGCAGAGCTGGAAGTGGATGAAGTGGATATGCTGACCGTTGTTCTGGTTGGCTCCTCTCAGAGTAAAGCCTTTAAAACCGGAGATCGCTCGGTTGGTGATCAGGGTTGGCGGGTTTATACGCCCCGTGGCTATGCCAAAAAGATTGATGCGGCCTCTTAAGGCCAGTGAAAAGAAAAGGAAATTTCCATGACGGTTCATTTCATTGGCGCAGGCCCCGGAGCGCCGGATCTTATCACCGTTCGAGCCTTGAAACTGATTCAAAGCTGCCCGGTTTGCCTTTATGCAGGCTCGCTGGTGCCAGAGGCCATTGTCGCAGAAGCGCCAAAAGATGCGCGCATTCTTGATACGGCTGGTATGCATCTCGATGAGATCATTGAGGAAATCAAACAAGCTCATGCCAAGGGACAAAATGTTGCCCGCGTTCATTCCGGCGATCCTTCCCTTTATGGTGCCATTGCGGAACAAATCCGCCGTCTAAAAGCCGAAGGCATTCCTTTTGATGTGACGCCGGGTGTGCCTGCCTTTGCAGCGGCTGCGGCTGCGCTTCAGACAGAATTGACCATTCCCGAAGTGGCGCAAACCGTTATTCTGACTCGGACCGCCATGAAGTCCTCTTCCATGCCGGAAGGCGAAGATCTGGAAACACTTGGCAAATCCGGGGCAACTTTGGCCATACATTTGTCCGTGCGCAATATTCCAGAAATTCAGCGCAAATTGATCCCGCTATATGGCGCTGATTGCCCGGTTGTGGTGGCCTTTCGCGTTGGCTGGCCAGATGAAATGTTCATCCGAGGCACATTGGAAGATATTCGCGACAAGGTACGCAAGGAAAAGATCACCCGAACCGCGCTTATTCTGGTCGGACCTGCCTTGGGGGCCAATGACTTCATTGATTCTGCGCTTTATGATGCAGAATTCAGCCATGTCTTGCGCATCGGCAAAAAAGGTGAAGTGATTGAAGAGCCTGCACAAATCGATTAAACGGGCAATACTGACAGCATGATAGAAAAAGGCCGGTTTCAACCGGCCTTTTTTATGTCTCATATCTCATGTCTCTTGGCTCACAGTCAGCATGACACCAACAGTCTAGGGATGAGCAGGTCCGATAATATGGGCAAAAGAGCCCATCACCGAGCCAACTTGCAAGCCCATTGCAGGCAAGGCGCACCCGGTTGCATTGCTGGCTTCAAACAAGGGACTAGCCTCGCCCTGCCAGTCAATGGTGGCATAGTGAAATTCATGCGCGAGCAGATCTTTCGGCCATGGCAGATCGGATTGATGAGTAATTTTTCTATAGCCCAAATTTAATTTAGGGTTAGAAAAATTTGTGGTAATTGGCAGTAATTTTAACATATTCTCTACCTTGCCATTTTTGGCAATAATTTTCTTACCCAAAACCATAAAGCCACCGCATTCGCCAAAAATGCATTTCTTTTGTTCCGCGGCCCTTCTCATAGCCTGTTTGAAGACCTTTGCGTTGGCCAGCGCGTCCAGATGCAATTCAGGATAGCCGCCGGGCAGATAAATCGCATCACAGTGCGGGTGCGGAGCTTCATCTGCCAATGGAGAGAAATAGGAAATTTCCGCGCCCTCACTTTGCCAATCCCTGACAATATGAGGATAGATGAAGGTGAAAGCGGCATCCTTTGCAATGGCAATATGTCGCCCAAGAGGAGGAAGTCTGGTGTAAGACGCGCCGATTCCCTCTGGAATCTGTTGAGCTTTTTGCGATATCGGCCCCTCTTGCTCGGTTTTTTGCTGACCAATGCCCCCAGCTATCTCGCATAGAACCTTCAAATCAACATTTGGAGCAATATGATCGGCAATGGCATCAATACGCCTGTCCAGATCCGCATATTCATTGGCTTGCACCAACCCCAAATGACGCGATGGCATTTCCAGATCAGCATTGTTGCGCACTGCCCCCAATATCGGGATTGCAAGCGATTCGATTGCCTCGCGCAACAGGCTTTCATGATGCATAGAGCCAACACGGTTCAATATGATGCCAGCAACATTCACATCAGGATCATAAGATTGCAAACCATGAACAAGAGCGGCTGCCGTTTGGGCCTGTCCTTTCACATCCAGCACAAGGACAACAGGAAGAGCGAGGATTTTGGCCAGATTTGCGCTAGAGCCTTGACCACCAGCCGCTCCGTCAAATAAGCCCATCACCCCTTCACAAAACAGTATATCCGCATTGGCAACATGCTCACAGGCCCGTGCCCTGATATCATCCGCCGTCATGGCCCATGGGTCCAGATTGATCGAGACAGAATGACTGGCGGCCTTGTGAAAGGCCGGATCAATATAATCCGGCCCGCATTTTGCCGGGGCCAATGCCATCCCCTCTCGTAGCAGCAAACGCTGCAAGCCAAGGGATAGCATGGTTTTTCCTGAATTGGAGCTGGCTGCGGCGAGCACCAGACCTTTAGGCGCTTGTCTTTGTTTCATATCTTTGTTCCAGCACTCAAACAGCAAAATCAGCCAACATCACCAAGCAGCGTTTCAAAGCCCCAAAGGATTGGGATTGAGCGTCTTTGCATGTTGATAAACACCCAGCCAGTCCAGACCATCGCGCAATTTGACCACATCACCAATGACAATCAGCGCCGGAGGCTGCAAATCGCTTTCCCGCGCCTCTTTTGTCAAATTTTCCAGCGTTGAAATCAGGACTTTTTGCTGTGGAGTTGTGGCATTGCAAATGATGGCTGCGCCCTGCTCTTTGGGTCTACCTGCATCCAAAAGCTTTTGGGTGATATTTTCCAGATGCTTCATGGCCATATACATGACAATAACTTGAGAGCCTTTGGCAATTGCCGCCCAGTCCAGAGCCGTTGGCATGGAGCCAGTTTGATCATGGCCAGTGAGGAATGTCACAGACTGATTGATCTCGCGGTGGGTAGCCGGAATGCCAGCATAGCAAAGCCCGCCGATGCCTGCGGTGATGCCCGGCACAACCCGAAACGAAATATCGGCAGCAACCAGTGCCAGCGCCTCTTCACCACCCCGGCCAAAAATGAAAGGATCGCCGCCTTTCAGGCGCAAAACCCGTTTATTTTGCTTTGCCAATTCAATCAGGCGCAGCGTGATATCCTTTTGCTTTGGGGACGGTCTGCCGCCACGCTTACCGGCAAATTCCACAATCACGTCAGGTTTTGCAAAAGCAAGGCTCTGCTCATCAACCAGAGCATCATGCACAATAACATCGGCCTGACGCAGCGCATTGACGGCATGAAGGGTCATCAAACCACGATCTCCCGGACCAGCCCCAACCAGCCAAACATGGCCGGGTTCAAATTCTGGCAGGCCAGCAAAGAGCAAATCTGTATAGTGGCCAGATGAGACGGAGTTAGGCATTTTTCTTGTTTCCTTTGGACCTAAGCGTTTGCACGAGACTATATCGTGACAAAGGGTCTTTAGCAGGTTTATAACCGACTTTATGACTCATGATATGCCGCAAAACAGAAAAAATTTGCCTCTAAAAAGGGGTTGGACGACAGGGGCTTGCGCAACTGCCGCCACCAAAGCTGCTTTAACAGCCCTGATAGATGGTGAATTTCCCGATCCTGTGCAAATTACCCTACCAAAAGGTCAGGAGCCAGCCTTCCCTTTGGCTATGGAAGCGCTATCACAAGAAGCTGGGGACAAATTTGCCTGCGCTGGCATTGTCAAAGATGCAGGCGATGACCCGGATGTGACCCATGGCGCCATGATTAAGTCCGAAGTCCGCTTTGGTCCCAAAGGACAAGGCATTGTTTTCAAGGCTGGTAAAGGCGTTGGCACGGTCACCAAACCGGGCCTTCCCATCGAGGTGGGCGAAGCGGCCATCAATCCCGTGCCTCGGCAATTGATGACTATGGTGGTGAGCGAAATATGCGCGGCGCATAATCTGGCCCCTGATGTCACCATCACAATCTCCATTCCCACGGGCGAGCAATTGGCCAAGAAAACCTGGAACCCGCGCCTTGGCATCCTTGGCGGCCTCTCCATTCTTGGCACCACGGGCATTGTTGTGCCTTTTTCCTGTGCGGCATGGATTCATTCCATTCATCGCGGCATCGATGTGGCCCGCGCATCCAATCAGACCCATGTGGCCGGTTGCACCGGTTCAACCTCTGAAAAGACGGTCCGCACATTGTATGATTTGCCAGAAAGCGCCATGCTGGATATGGGTGATTTTGTTGGCGGTATGCTCAAATATCTGCGGCGCAATCCGGTCCAGCGCGTGACAATTGGTGGCGGTTTTGCAAAATTATGCAAATTGGCTCAAGGACATATGGATTTGCATTCTGGCCGCTCCCAAGTTGATTTTGATTGGCTGGCCGAACAAATGATCGATCTGAATGCCCCAAACGATCTGGTTGCCGCAACCCGTGACGCCAACACAGCGCTTGCAGTTTTGCGTATGGCGCAAGCGGCCTCTCCTGCCTTACCCATTGCCAAGCATGTGGCAAAATTGGCGCATATGAAAGCGCTTTCCATGCTCAAAGGGGCTGACATCCATCTTGATGTTATTGCGATTGGCCGGGGGGGAGAAATGTTGGCGCATTTTGACCCGAAGCACAATCCAATCAGCCCGCCACAAGAGAGAAGATAGATGCGTATTTTGATGCTAGGAGGCACAGCAGAAGCACGGCAATTGGAAGCGCGACTGCATCACATAAAAGACTATGAGCTGATTGTCTCTCTCGCGGGTCGCACGCGCGCATCGCGTTTGCAACAAGGGCGCGCTGAAAATGGCATCTTTTATCATGTTGGGGGATTTGGCGGGATTGAAGGCTTACAACATTTTTTAGGTGAGCAAGAGATTGAGGCTGTGATCGATGCCACCCATCCCTTTGCAAACCAAATCAGCTGGAATAGCTATGAAGCCGCCAAGGCTGTCAAATTACCGCTCATACGCCTCAATCGTCCGGCATGGACAGCGCAAGAGGGGGATCAATGGCAATTATCAACGGACCTACCCCATGCTGTTGAAAATCTGATCAGCGGCAAACGCTATTTGCTGGCAATCGGACGGCAAGAGGCATCGCTTTTTGCCAGCCGGCCCGATTGCTGGTTTTTAAGCCGCAGCATCGAGCCATTGGCAGAGGATCAAACCCGCCCACCCGGTGCTCATATCCTGTTCCAACCCAATGGCGACATCGCGCATGAGCGTGCTTTTTTACAAGAAAATGCACTGGATGGTGTGATTTGCAAAAATTCTGGCGGAGAATCAGGCTATGCAAAGCTGATTGCAGCACGGCAGCTGGGCCTGATTGTTCATATGATAGAACGCCCTATCGGCCCTGATACGCCTTGCGCTTGCAGCGTTGAAGGGGTAATGGATTGGCTTTGCGGGCTTGCAAAAGACAGACTTGCCTAAAAAGCAGACAAATATTGAAAGCGAAATATTTATTAATTCAGCATTTCGAAATAATGACAAATCTATTTTTTTAGCTGAAAAATCAATCTTGTCTTCACGCAAATATATCAATTTGATGAAATCTTTTTTGAATTAAAAAAGATCGCTTGATACTTTGCTTTTATTTGATGTAAGCTTTTTTCCGTTGGTTTTTCGGAAACGTCAGGCCCGTGGCATATTTCCATAGTGTCATTCCCGGCGAAGATGAGAATTAATCTTGATCGACATGGCGTCGTGCAAGGAAGACACTATTTAAAGGAAAGACACAATGGCAACCGGAACTGTAAAATGGTTCAACCCAACCAAGGGCTATGGCTTTATCGAGCCATCTGAGGGAGGCAAAGACGCTTTCGTCCATATTTCTGCGGTTGAGCGTTCTGGTCTGACGACCCTGAATGAAGGACAAACTGTAGAGTTTGACATGGTTGAAGGCCGCAATGGCAAAGCAAATGCTGACAATATCAAGGTCGTTTCCTAACATTGTTAAGCTCGGGCCGATTGCTTATTTTCGACCCTGTTTTTGAGCACTTATCGCCCCGTCTTCGTGACGGGGTGGTTTGTGTTTTTATTCTGTGATCGCTACAAAGCTTGCTTGCTCTTTGTGCTTTGGCAAAATTTAGCCATGCTCCATTAGCGATTCACCAAGGATCGAATATCACAGATAATTCGAAAGGTCTTGTGGCTTTGTAAAGTCTGCCAATGATAGGATTGGACCATGAGAGTTCTGTGCATGTATGCACTTACAAAAAACGATAGCCTTCAATAAAATCCGGTCATATGGGGTAATCTTTGATGCCGTTGGTATTATTACTGACAAGCCCAGACAATCATCTTGTAAGGCACAGATTTAACAAACATATCAGGAAAAAGTGGCACGCCCTACGGGACTCGAACCCGTGTTTCCGCCGTGAAAGGGCGGCGTCCTAGACCGCTAGACGAAGGGCGCATGCCGTATTTTCCTCATCT
>JAOXSG010001094.1 GCA_025800105.1 Cohaesibacter sp.
CAATCACAACAGACGCAATAAGGGCAATAAGCCAATTAGAACTCGAAGCAAATGTGCATGTAACCTGCGATCAAGCGTTTTTTTCTTTTGTTTTCAAGCGAAAGTAGAGACTTCCGCCCTTGAAAAGAGTGCCTGATTGCAGGTTAATGTACGTGTAACCGGCGGCATGCAAGGGAAAACGATCGCGATGGAGCAAGTCACGATTGATTATACTTTTACTTCTAATCGCCTGAGAAAGTAGTGCGCGCCAGTTTTCTCACCAATCACAGAGCGCCGGTACGGTAAAAAGGCAAACCCAAAGCAAACGCAAAACGGCACTTTCCATAAATCCTTATGCATACCTGATGACATGGTAAGCTCATCTGCCCTCCCCTCCTGTTGACAAGGAAGTTGTTGATCGTCATCTGGAAAAGGACGCATCGGAGCAATAGCCGCGGTGGGATGGACAAGATTTGGCTGATTCTGCGCCAAACCCATATTAGCCTGATACTGGATATTCATCGATGGTACAACCGCTTCCTCCTGGCTCCTAAAACCTGCCTCTGATGCCGGCACTGTTGAGTGCGGCTGGTACTGATAGTCCAAAGCTGGGATATCAAC
>JAOXSG010001100.1 GCA_025800105.1 Cohaesibacter sp.
CATACTAGGGTGGGCAAACCCCATTCCACTTCTTGGCAGATTGCACAGGAGTCGTTATTGTCAACCATCTTGTCTTGTCTTCTGACTTCACAGGAGCTCTTTGGACTGCTGCTTCTGACTGCTGGTGAAGATGGTGAAGGATGAGTCGGAGCGTGGTTCCTTTTATAGAGGTCCTTTAAGATCACGTGGGTGCTATGGGGGGTCCTGAAGGGGTGGGGGGAGGGGGGTACCCCCCACCTAAAAAAGGGGAGAGCCTGGGTGCTAGTCGTTGATTGGTCGAGAGGGTCTATAAAGATGGCGAGGGTGTAGGGGGATGAGTGTGTATTTTTGCCATCATGTCCTGTGAAGAAGATCCTGGGAAGCGTGTTAGAGGCTTGCGCGTCGTGTTGACCCCGCTGACCAGTGCTGAGTGTAAGGTGTATGTCGAACAACTTCAAAGGAGGAAGGCGGAGCAAGTGAAGGAAGCGAAACATAGCGTTGGGTTGACCCCGCTGACCGGTGAGGTGTGTGAGGCGTGTACCGATCGACTTCAAAAGAGGAAGGCGGAGAAATGTAGACGGCGGGAACGTGTCAAAGAGTGGAAGAAAGCCAACCCAGAGAAAGTGAGAGAACAGAAACAAAAATGGCGGGAGAAAAACCGGGAGAAATTGCGGGAACGAG
>JAOXSG010001105.1 GCA_025800105.1 Cohaesibacter sp.
GCTTCAAAGGCAAGGATGCGGATATCGTGATCGGCATCATCCAAGGCTTTTTCCAGCATATCCAGCGCCTTGTCTGAGCGATGCTTTGCCAGAGCGCGCACAGCGTGAAAACGGCGGCGGCGATTGGCAGACTGTGCTGAAATTCCAAGGCTTGGCAAGGCAGCATCGCCCATTTGTGCCAAGGCATCCATGGCCTGTACAGAGAGATCCTGATTGTCCGGGTCATTGACCGCCAGCATGATCGGCTCGATCGCGTCCTTGTCCTGCATTTTGGCAAGGGCTTCGATGGCGGCAATCTGGATATCGAGCCATCCATCCCATTCATCGCGATGATATTCGTCTTCATCCCACTGAATTTCTTCGCCTCTGCCTGTCACCAATTGGCGCAGCACGGGCGCGGCGTCTTTGGCATCTAGCAGGCCAAGGGACCGCACGACGGCCAATTTAACATCAGCGCATGGATCAAAGGTCAGATTTTCGATCAAGGCAGAAATGGCGTTTTTATCACCCAGCAGGCCAAGGCTTTCAGCGGCATCAACGCGGACATCTTCGTCATCATCGCGCAAGGCTTGTATGAGAAGGGGAACAGAGCCGGTGGCTTTCAGATCGCGCAATCCCTGAACGGCTTTCAAGCGCAGGATATCATAATCACATTGTGCGAAGGCTTCGAGCATCTGGCATGTTTCGGTCTTGCCAATGGGGGCGCTGGTCAATGTTTGAAGGCTTTTGGAAAGAGAAGAAGAAGTCTGTGTCATTTTGGTCCTGCCATGTTGCATCATGGGGCGTGTGAAAACTGCCAGTCGCTGCATTGGGGGGAACGGAAAGGCAGGGATAAAAGGCCCCTCCCCCATGCGAGGGGCCCTTCACCCGGGATGATGGCTCATCCCTCAAGCCTGCGCCGACATGGCATGCGGCGAAGGCTCAAAGCTGGGGCCAGAAGGCGTCGCTTCCGGCTAGCCAAATCAGGCAATGTCGCGTGGGGCAAAAGACATTGTTCTGAATTCGGTCTTATAAGGGCTTGGGCCAAGCTTTTTGACTTTGCCGACGCCCATTTTGTAATTGTAGTTGCCTGAGATCCAGTCAACCACGCGGCCTTCCAGTGCGTTGGCAGGCTGTGCCATATGCAGGAAGTCCATATACATGACGCCCTTTTTGATGGCCGGGGTCACCATGGCAACGGCGGTAATGGCTGCTTTTGTCAGCTCAATATGGCCGTTTTCCATCAATTTGGTGAATTCGAAATCATCGCCTTCAACCCCAACGATTGTATGTTTCTGGCCCGGTACCCGTTCGGAATAGACCATCACATAATCGCCGGATTCGATGCCGCGCTCGGCTGCATCATCGGGATGAATTTCGACCCAGTTTTCAGGCCAGCGTTGCACGATGTAAGGACGACGACGGTCATCGAAACCGGACTGCCAACGCTCGTTAATACGACCGGAGGTGGCCCACAATTCGCCTTCTTCCTTCTTCGGCTTCAGCCATTCCCAATAGCCTGAGAACAGGTTCCATGGGGATTTCTGAATGTTACACTTGCCTGTCTGACTGTTGAAATGCGTGGCTTTCTTGCCAAGCATATTCGGGCCAGCTGCGCCAACTTCCGGCAATTCACGCTGCGTATCATGCAAGCGCTTTGTCTCAATGATCTTGCCATTATCGTCGATCATGGCAGGACATTGAATGCCATCAGTGCCAAATTCGGCCAGCTTTTGATGCAGGGTCTTGCCTTCTTTATGGGCCAGTCCCTTGACGACGAAGAAATCTTTGCGGCTGCCGCGTGTGAAGCGGGCCAACTCTTCTGCCACTTCGTTGGCATTTTGCCAATCAAAGCCATCAAAGCCCATGCGTTTGGCCAATTGGGAGATAATCCACCAATCCGGCTTTGCAGAACCCGGTGCATCATAGAATTTCTGATACAGACGGACACGGCGTTCGCCATTGGCACGCATGAAGTCTTCTTCACCCCAGGTTGCAGCCGGGAAGACAATATCTGCATAGCGGTTTCCGATTGGATCCTGCAAATAAATGTCCTGATTGAAGACAACCATACCACCGCTATCAACGCGATCTTTCAAAGCCTGAATCATCTCTTCCTTGATGAAAGAGCGGATCTGGTTCGGATTGCGAACCGTCAGTTCTTCGAATTTCTCGGCCAATTGCTGGGATCCGCACATGGACTGGATCCATGTATTGCCGATCACATGGGCCAGACGGGTATGGCCGGACAGCAAGTAACGGTCGGTATCCATCGCGCGGCGACGGCGACCCGGTACTTTCTCTGGTGACTTGTTGCGTGGGTAGGAGCCACCTTTGACGCCCCCACGCTGGTGACCACCAGCACGGCCAATGACCTGACCCGGACGACCGCCAGCCCCAACAATGATACCAAGAGCAGAAATCGCTTGTGTGTTGCCGGTATTGTTGGACCAGTAGAAGCCCTTCTCGATCATCACAGAGGTTTTTGGACGGGTGCCGTCAGCTTTTGGCTTGGCCATCCATTCAGCCGCTGTGTAGATTTTCTTGACATCGATTTCAGCGATTGCGGCAGCATTTTCAGGCTTGAATTCATCCTGAGACAACAGCCACTTTTTCCAGTCCTCAAAGCCTTTGGTCTGGAATTTGCCCCATGTGGTGCGCCATTGCCATGGCGTGTTACGGGTGCCTTGACCAAAGCCTGAAGAGCTTTCCCACTTGTTGTTAACCCAATTCTGGATCCATTCGCTGTCTTCCCAGCCATTTTCCACGATCACGCGGGCAATGGCGTTGACGACCAGCAAGTCGGTGCCAGGGGTGATGTCAATATGCAGACCACCCATTTTCTCGGCATAAGCAACACCGGCAGAGCGGCGTGGAATGAGATAGATCTCTTTCTGGCCGTTTTCCTGCATACCCTTCATCATCCATTGGGTATAGAGAATGGTTTTGGTTTCATAAGGGTCTGTGCCGCAAACCAGCAGGGTTTCCGCATTTTTCCAGTCTTCATAAGATGGACCGAAATTGTCGAAACCAGCATCACGGAAGCCCGGTGTGGATGTCACATCAGACGGGGTGTCATGGAATGTGAAGTTTGCCGTTTTGATATGCCGCAGGGCATATTTTGAGATGGCATAGGTATTCTCCATATATTGATAGGAGAAGGTCTTCACGCCATAGGCATTGGCCCCATGTTTGGCAATGACATATTTGCCAATTTCTGCAGCCACTTCCAAAGCCAGATCCCAAGGCACAGGCATCAGCGTGCCATAGATACGCATCAAAGGTGTTTTGAGGCGATCACGGGTTGGTGTTTGCGGATTGTAGCATTTTTGGGCAATACAGCCACCGCGCAAGGAGCTGTCACCATCGGTGTTAACGAAGTTGGTGTCCTTGTCAGGGATGATGACCACATGATGTGGTTTGCCTTTATGCATCACGACGTTGGTCTGGTTTGGAGCAACCCATGCACCAAGAGGGGCAACGGGGAAATCTTCACCAAAGGCGTTCGTGTCTGCGCTTGTTCCGCCTGGTTTGGCGGTTACCGGCCAACGATAGACCTTATAGCCACAGGCAACGATACAATAGTCGCAAGCCGTGGAGATAACGTCTGCCCCTTTTGGAGGCAATGGAACATTGGTTTCGGGAACATAATACGGAGTTGTCATAACTGCTCCCTCCTTTAAGAAATCAGGTTGTCATAGCGGCCATAAATCAGGCCAAACATTCCGACGGCATAGACGTCATCGCCGTCCACTTCCAGCAGCACCTGTGGCAGGGACTGATAGGCCTGTCCCGAAACCAAAATCCCGTGACGGGTCAGGTCATAAGTGGACAGATGCAGCGGACAGGGGCCAAGCACTTTATGCTCTGGCTTGTAGCTATCGGTCATGTCGCCACCCTGATGGGTGCAGGTCATATTGAAGGCAACGATATCCTTTTCCTTGCCGACGCCGCCGCCAGCTTCCTTGCCCATTTTCACAAGGATGGAACTGGCATATTCGCCTTCATCGGGATATTCAAATTCTACCGGCTCGTCCTGTTTCAACTCGGACAATTTGGCAATTTTCTTGCGTGGATAGGTCGATACCAACGCTGGCACCTGTTCAGCCTTGCCTTTGCCTGCCGTCATGGTGACCATGACGGTGAAGGTGGTTGCACCGGAAGCGAACAGGAATTGACGCCGGTTCATGGTGCAGGCTTTTTTGGCTTTGCCTGAACAGCTACAGGTATGGGATTTTTCCATTTCCATGGCAGTTGGAGCATTCATGATGGGGTCCTCCTCACTTCATGGCCATAGGTTTGGGGAGCGGAGCATAGTCTTGCAGCTCTGGTTCCTCGACGATGATCTCATCACCAGACAGAGATTTCAGGAAGTTGACCAGATCGGTTTTTTCCTTGTCACTCAGGCCCAGAGGCTTGATCAGCTTGGTTTTGTTTTCGGCAAATTCGTTGGTGCCGCCGCCCTGATTGTAGAAGTCAACCACATCTTCCAGCGTCGCAATCATGCCGTTATGCATGTATGGCTCGGAATAGAGGGTGTAACGCAGGGATGGTGTGCGGAACTTGCCTTTGTCTTTCTTGTTTTTGGCCCGGAAATAGAAGCCTGGATCGTCTTTGGTATGACGATACATTTTTTCCGTGGAGCCTTTTGCATAAAGCTCAAAGCGGAAGGTAATCTGCTTGAGAGCATCATCTTCCCATTCGTCGAGCGGAGGAACACCGGTGTTATAGTATTTCTCGTCTGACAGAAGGGGACCATTGTGACATTCCATGCAGCCAGCCTTGCCGCGGAACAATTCCAGACCACGTTTTTGGCTGTCATCCAGAGCGCTTTTGTCACCAAGCAAATATTTATCAAATGGTGTGTCGCGCTGAACGATGGTGCGTTCAAAGGCAGCAATCGCACGATAGGCATTGCGAACCAATGGCCATTCATCACCAAAGATCTTGTTGAAGGCTTCGCGATATTCTGGAACGAATGCCAAACGGGCTTCCATCATATCGTCTTCGCCATTGGCAGCCACGGCACCACGGGCCGCAGAGCGTGCCTGCTTTTCAAGATTGCCTGAAGAACCAGCCCAGAAGAGCTTGCTATAATAGGCAGAATTGACAATGGTCTGGGAATTGCGCCAGTGCACCGCACCGGGATAACCAAAGGAGACCTTGTCTTCCACATCCCAGCCAACTTCTGGCAAGTGACAGGCAGAGCATGGGGTGGATGGATTGCCACCCAAACGTGGATCAAAAAAGAGCTTTTTGCCCAATTCCACTTTCTCGGCGGTCATTTTGTTGTCCGCAGGGATTGGTGGAGGACCAAGGGCTTCCAGTGCTGGATCCGGGTCAGGATCACCGCCCTTGATTGCGCTTTCAATTTTCATGGAAGGCTTATCAAAAGGCTTGAGCAATTCTTCCAATGTGGGAGGGGCTACCTCGCCAGCAAAGGCAGAACCGATGGTCATTGTCGCGACTGTAAAGGTGGCGACAGATGCAACGAGATTTGTTTTCGCTTTCATCTTTTTCGTGCCCCTTAGTTTTTCGCTTTAAGCCAGTTTTCGATCACCGGATATTCGGTGTCGATTTCTTCTGGCACAAAGTCTTTGCCGTTCAGAACATCGCCAGACAGGGCTTCGAGGAAAGCCACCAGCTGTTTTTGTTCTTTGTCGGACAGATTGAGTGGTTTGAGAGCCGGATCCTTATCCGCAGCATCGCCGCCGCCTGCATTATAGAAAGCAACCACGTCGGCCAATGTGGCCATGGTGCCGTTATGCATATATGGTGCGGTTTGCTTGAGCTCACGCAAGGTTGGCGTCATGAAAGCGCCCATTGGCATGAGTTTCTCGTCATGATAGCGGATATAGGCACCGGGATCCTGACGCAGATTCATATAATTTTCGATGCCCTGGAATTTGGCAAAGGTCACGAAGGTGATATGACGCTCTGGCTCGGCCCAGATATTGGCATTGTCAGGCACACCCAGCTTGTGCGGCTTGTCATCGGTGAAGCGATCACCGGAGTGACAGGAGATACAGCCAGCTTTGCCTTTGAACAAGTCAAAGCCTGCTTTGGCATCCTTGCTCATTTTGCCCGCATCATAAGGAGAGCCGCGAGAGATCAGGGTTTTGAGATATTCAGGGATGGCTTTACGAACAGAGCCGTTGGATGGCTCGCCATAGCCTGCATCCTTGAACATTTTCACATAAATAGGATCTTGCTTGATGCGTTCCTGCATCAGGCGCATATCCATATTCATGTTGTAGGTTTCCGTGATTGATTCACGGGTGATGTCGTTCAGGTTGGTCCCGACGCGGCCATCATGGAACCAAGCCGCCTTATGGGCCGTATTGATCAGGGTTGGCACATTGCGGAAGCCATTGCTGCCTGCATAGGCAGAGGAAAGCGCTTCGCCATCGGTGAAGCCTTTTTCCGGGTCATGACAACTGGAGCAAGACAGTTCCGCATCGCCAGACAGACGTGGATCAAAGAAAAGCCGTTTCCCCAAAGCCGCCTTTTTGGCGTCTACCTTGATGGTGGGTACTGGGCCCGGATCAGCAGCAACCGCCGGTCCTGCCACAAAAGCAACGCCCATTGCCATGGCAGAAACTGCGGTAAGAAGACCAATCCTTGCAGTATACTGTTTCGTCATTGATGTATCCTCTGGTCGGGCTGGCGCGGTCAAGTCCTTGTCACGATCACTGGTCCTCAGCAATCCAGACTGCCAGCCACGTAGAGGAAGATAGCGCGGCATTGTAACGTCGGTTTTTCTCTTGCCTGTCTATCCCATGACGATAAAAAACAAGATGTAAAGAAATGTAACAATTAAAATATATAATAAAATCAATATTTTAATACTATAATTTCTGTGATTTTGATCTGGCGCAATCGCTCATTTGATTTAGCTCAATCGCTGTCTTACCCATGCAGGAGAAAGCATCTTCAAAAACAAGGATCGGTTGCAAACAGACCCATTTGAAAAGCCGCATATGCTCTTCCAGACGCTTACACGCGGCTAGACAGCAAAGCTTCAGCCCTCGCTGGCTATACTCTAGCACGCTGCGCTTTCGGTGCCTTGACTTTGGTGAACTGAAGAGAGGGAACTATATTGGATATGTGCCGCGACAGAGCTTTGCTGACCGGATGGTTGGACCAAAATATCTGACTATTTTCAAGAGAAGGAGGCGATTTTGCTTTGCAAATTAGTCATGTCGTAACGATCACGATATGTGAGCAGGCTTTTAATTTTTCCCCCACAATAGAAGCAATATACAAGCCTGCTCACATTTGCATCATTTTGAACGTCCCCACTTCAAAATGGTGCTTCTGGATAGTGTTAATCGTTTCGGTGTGTCCCATTTGATATTGGAAGTATATGCAAATGAATAAAATTTGCAAATTATTTGAAGATGTCTTTATATGGTCAAAACCTGTTCAATGAGAGCTCATCGGCATGTATTCCATAAAAGCCCTCTCAACCCTTATTGGTATTAATACCGATACAATCAGAACCTGGGAACGGCGCTACAAGCTGGTTAGCCCCCAGCGAACGAAGAATGGGCGTCGGCTTTATTCCGAGACTGATCTGGACTTCATGGCCCTGATTGCCCGGCTTGTAAAAGCTGGTAATCCAATTTCCAATCTGGCTCATCTGGATTATGAAACCCTGAAAGAGCTTGAGGAGACCAACAAGCAGGATCCTCTCAATTCACTTGAAATTCGCATTCAGGAACAAATCATTAGATCGATTGATATCGATGATTATCTGTCTTTTGGACGCTTGGTGAGAACCGCTTTTGCGGCTTTTCCTGCGGCAAAACTGGCTGATTTGATTTTGGTGCCAGCCCTACAACATATTGGCGACAAATGGGAAGAGGGCAATTTTGATGTGGCTCAGGAACATAGCTTCACCGCTGTGATCAAGCAAAGCCTGATGGCCCATATTCCCACCCCACGCTGGCGCACGCATAACAGAATGGCGCTGTTTACAACGCTGGGTGGAGAGCGTCATGAATTGGGCGCCTTAATGGGGAGCCATGTTGCAGCGGAAGAAGGCTTTGATTGTCACTATCTTGGCTCTGAAATGCCTGTCGAGAGCCTGATTTCTCATCTGGTTCGCAACCAGTTTCCTGTTGTTGTCATCAGTTTGATACGCAGTCGATCAGATGATGAAATATTGCATTATATCAGCATGTTAAATAACAACTTGCCCACTCATGTTCATCTTTATATTGGATGTTCAAGTACGCTCTCTCCGCTACTTTCAGGGAAATCTGAACGCCTTTTTTGTGTGAACAATTTTGAACAGTTTAAAAATAGTCTTATGGTTCATTTTTCGTCATGACCTTCACCATTTCGGGTGTTGTTTATTGATTTTCCCTCAATAAGTGATTCGAATATCACTTGCTGATTTTGATATTTTATCTGCCCTGTCAGCGCTCTTGATCTTCTCCCTAATCCAGTCGTTCACGCAGAGCCATAGCCAATGCTGATACATCTACTGGTTTTTGCAGGATAGAGAATTTCTCAATCTGACTAAATTCCTTACTATCCTGCATATAGGCGGTGGAGAGAATGATCGGCAGATCCGGGCGTATGGCTCTTACGGCCTTGATCAGATCCTCTCCTCCGAGGTCCGGCATCACCAAATCTGTGAGCAACAAATTATAACGATGGGGATCCATGGCAAAATCGGCCAGAGCGCTTTGGCTAGAGGTGAAGGCCACAACCCGGTATCCCAGACGGGTCAGCAAGCGGCGCATGACGAAGAGCACTTCTTCTTCATCATCAACCAGCAAAATTTGCTCATGGCCGCCTTTCAGGATTGTGTCTTGCGTTTCAATTTGATCCTTTGCCTCAATCAAGGGGAAATAGAGCGACATGATGGTGCCGCCTTGCGGATTTGTCTCCACTTCAATCCGGCCTTGCATATCTTCCACCAATGAGCGCACAACAGAGAGGCCCAAGCCGGTTCCCTTGCCAATTGGTTTTGTTGAATAGAAAGGATCAAAGATGCGCTCGACAATATGATCAGGAACACCGGGGCCGGTATCAATGACACTGAGTTTGACAATGCCTTGTGCCTTGGCGGGCAGCTCATTCAGGCCATGAGGTTCATCCAGTGTCAAACGTGAGAGTTCAAACATGATCGATCCGGCCTTGCCGCCAATGGCCTCGGCAGCGTTGCGCGATAAATTCATCAGGATTTGGTGAATCTGGGTAGGGTCCGCCATGATGGTGCATTCGCCCAAGGCGCATTTGCGCTCAAAGCCAAGGGTGATTGTATTGGCAATGGAGGAGCGTAGCAGGATCAGGATTTCGTCAATTTGCTGACCCAAATGTAGACTTCTGGGGCTGGCTGGCTGACGGCGGGCAAAGGTCAGCAATTGCTTGACCAGACTTTGCGCCCTGCGCGCGGCAATTTCGATATGTTGCAATTCTTCCGAATTGGCCGCTTCATCTGCTTCCAGCAAGGCGATTTGCACATTGCCCAAAATGACCATCAGGATATTGTTGAAATCATGGGCAATGCCACCGGCCAGCAGGCCGACAGCCTCCATTTTCTGAGCTTTGACAATATGTTGCTGGGCGGCTTTCTTTTCGGTGATATCCTCGCCGATGCCAATGAAATTGGTGATATGGCCTTGTTCATCCTTCAAGGGCAGAATAGCGGTTGAGGCCCAATAGAAGGATCCGTCTTTTTTGAGATTTTTGAAAATTCCTCGCCATTCCTGCCCGTTGCCAATGCGTTGCCAAATCAGCTTATAGGCCTCTTGGGAGGTATAGCCGGATTTCAGAATATTGGGTGTGCGCCCGATCAGCTCTTGCTTTTCATAGCCTGTTAACTCGCAGAATTTGCGGTTCACATATTCGATTTTTCCTTGGGTATCGGTGATGGCAATGGTTGTGGGGCTTTGTTCCACGGCACGCGAGAGTTTCTTTTCTGCCTCTTGGGCTTTTTTTCGCGCCGACAATTCTTTCGATAATTGACTTGCTGAGGCGGAAATGCGCTGAATCAGGAAATGCATCAAGCCGATTAAAAGCGCTGCCAAAATAATCAGGACAAACAAGCCGATAAAGGCATAGCGGGTCAATTGTTCGCCGCTTGACAAGGCATTGACCAGCTCGGAAATTTTGTTCTCCCGTTCTTCCCACCAGATTGTCTCAAGCGTATTGAGGCCTTGCAAAGCCGCCGTATCATTGACTTTAACAGCCTGATCCAGTCGCTCAGCTGTCCAACTTTCCTGAGTTGCCTTACGAATGATCGGAATTTTCATCTCGTAGCGCTTGATGGTTCTGCGCACGGCAATCAGGGCCTTGATTTCCTCTGAGGATGGATGAGAGGCAATATAGGCGTCAATCGGCTCATAGAGCAGTTTGAACTCCTCGCCCAGACTTTGGATATAGATTTCATCACGGCGCAGGACATAATTTTTGAAATTATGGATCATGCCGCCATAGCCAAAATGGCCGCGAATCTGACTGATCCAGACGCCTTTTTCTTCTGCCTGATGGGAGAAAGACAACCAACCGGATTTGATTTGTTCAAAGCGCGTGACCGTCCCCAAAGCCAAAAACAGGGCTGTCAGAATGATTCCTGCCAGCAATCCTGCGGCAACCAAACCAACGGGGATGCCTTCCACACGCTCTGGTGCTTTGGAGAAAAACCGGTTCAGAGAGGAAAACATGCAGGTTTCTCCGCTAGAGTGTCACGCGCCTTTGCACCAATTAGACCGAAAAGGCCAAAAACTGGATTTGTCTTTCAAAAACATACGTCTTTTGCCGTATTTTATCGTTCAAAGCAGATGGTGCGTTGATCGACATCAAGTTTTTCTCAGCTGGATTTTGTTAAGATCTTCTCAACGAGGGAAGAGCGACCATGACAACAGGCCATATTCTGATTGTGGATGATGATCCGCAGATCACATCTTTCTTGTCCAGATATCTTAAAAAGCAACATTATAAGGTGAGCTGCACGGCGACCGCTGCGGAGATGACCAAGGTTCTCAGCCAGCATCATGTTGATTTGTGTATCCTTGATATTGGACTGCCAGACCGCGATGGTTTCGATATTTTGCGCGATATGCGCAGCGATTCCAATCTGCCGGTGATTGTTCTGTCCGGGCGTGACGATCCCTTTGACCGGATCTTGGGGCTGGAATTTGGGGCCGATGATTATGTCACCAAACCCTTTGAAGCGCGTGAGTTGCTGGCCCGGATCAAAACCGTGTTGCGCCGCTGTCGATTGGAAGATGTTGCCGTACGGCAAGCCAGTGAAGGCACGCCCATTTTGCAATTTGATCAATTTGTGATGAATGCGCAGGAGCGCAGCTTGCGACTTCTGCCCCATGGTGAGGATGTCAATCTGACCACGACTGAATTTGAATTGCTTCATGCCATGGTCAAGCACCCCCATAGTGTGTTGTCCCGCGATCAATTGCTGGATCTTGCACGGGGGCGGCAATGTTATGTGGGGGATCGTACGGTTGATGTTCATATCATGCGCTTGCGCAAGAAGATCGAGCCTGATGCTGCCAATCCGACCTATGTTAAAACCATTCACGGAATTGGCTATTGCTTCACTGCTGATGTGGTGCAGAGCCGCTCTTCTTTACGGCAAGATCATGAGACACCTATTTCAGTACCAGCCAAAGAGCCGACACGCCCCTGCCCTGTTATGCCCAATGGCTTGTCAGGGTAATCTGTTTCTTTGATAGCTATATCGTGACTATCCTCTATGAAAAAGGGCTCCTTTGAGGAGCCCTTTTGTTTTGCATATTCGGTATTTTATCGGTCTGGCCAGTTTTCCTGCTTCTATCCCACTTTGCGAATTTCGCACAGGAAAGAGCTTAGCTCTGATTTGAGATGGACCAGATTCTTCTCCTGTTCCACCATCAGGTTGGAAACGGCCAGCACTTTCTGGGCGGATGAATCTGTTGTTTTGGTTGCTTCATTGACCGAGGTAATGCCGACGCTGACATCTGACGTGCCTTTGGCGGCTTCATCGAGATTGGCGGCAATTTCCTGTGTGGCATCGCTTTGTTGCTCAACGGCTGCGGCAATGGCTGTTGAAATTTCGCTCACCCGCGCAATGGTCTTGCTGATTTCATCATTGGCGCCCACGGCCCGCTGGGTTGCACTTTGCAAAGAGGAGATTTGGGCGGTGATTTCTTCTGTTGCTGCGGCTGTTTGTGCAGACAGGTTTTTCACCTCTTGCGCGACAATGGCAAAGCCTCGTCCGGCTTCTCCGGCGCGGGCCGCTTCAATGGTTGCGTTCAAAGCCAGCAAATTGGTTTGGGCTGCGATATCGGAAATCAGCGAGACAACATCCCCGATCTGCTGAGAAGCAGTAGACAGACCGCGGATGCCTTCGCTCATATCTTGCGATTTTTGTACAGAGGATTGTGCAATGCCTGCTGCGTCATTCACCTGACGGTTGATTTCGGAAATGGAGCTGGTCAATTGCTCTGTCGCAGCCGCCACCGATTGCATATTGGCAGAGGCCTGTTCTGCGCCCGCAGCAACAACCAGGGCTTGGGATTGAGCATCTTGTGAGGCTGTTCCCACCTCATCGGAAGAGGATTGCAAATCGCCGATCATGCCAGACATCTGGGTTGTGATATTGTTCAGATCATTTTCGAAGCGATCGCCCATTTTGGTAAAGTCATCATGCTTTTGTTTGATCGCCCATGTGGCCTTATTGATGCTTTGTGCCGCCTGACGAAAATTTCCCACCATGCCTTTTTCTGCAATCAGGCGAAAATGCTGATTGCGCGACACATAATCCAGACAGGCTTTTGATTCTCTTATATAAGCATCTGATCTATCAATCAGAAGGTTCACAGCATTCATCAGGTCTGCCATATCGCCGCTTTCGGGAATGTCCAGAACCCTTGCTTCAAAGTCTCCGTCAGCAACCGCTTCACACACTGTGATGATTTTCTGAATTGCTGCTTTTGATGTTAGAAATGACATCTTACCACCTCAGATTCTTTTCCCTGTATTGCCCCAACAGCTGCCCCAAGCTGCTTACATACACATTATTTTATTCTGCTCTTTATGCGTAAAAATTGGATTTTATCCGTTTGTTGAGCATGGTTCTGCTCGAACAGTTTCTAGCGGAATCCCCGGCGGTTCCCCTGCCCGATTGTGGCCATAAATTCATCATAGCCGATACCCAAATCTGCCAGCATGGCATCAATGCGCTCTGTTGCGGCCTGCATACCCTGTTTGGCATTGCGGTGGCTCGTTTCCAGATTGCGCAAATCGCTGTAAAGGGGGATGATATCCTTATCCAGAATAGCCCGGTCCGGCACGCGTCGGTTTGAATGAAACCCGACCACCTGACCATTGCGGTCCCAGCTTGGCGTCACATGGGCATAGACCCAATAATGATCGCCATTTTTGGCGCAATTATTGACATAGGCGAAAATTTCCTTGCCCGATGTCAGACAATCCCAAAGCAATTTGAAAATGCACCGTGGCATTTCCGGGTGGCGAATCATGTTGTGAGGCTGCCCAAGAACTTCTCGTTCCTTATAGCCTGACACATCCAGAAACACCTTATTGGCATAGGTTATACGACCTTTCAGGTCCGTCTTGCTGACAATAATATCATTGTCATCGAAAAACCGCTCTACGCCTGTTGGCTGTATTGACTGCCCCATATGCTCACCTTATCGACAGTTTAACTTTATGAGCGGTGCCCACCACTAATATTCAAAGCACCATCCAAGTCAATCTTCACTCAAACAGCGTTAAAAGAGTATTAAAACTCAATAGAACACACCTATTCATTAGTATTAAGCCGAGCAGTTTAAAATAAATTTCATTTACTGATTTCTTAAAAAATTTTAATATTTAAACAAAAAATCAAAATAAATTTTTTATTTAAAATAAATTATGAAATTTAAAACAAATAAATAAGAAAATAATTTTATTATTTTAAAAATAGACAATAAAATCTTCAATTAATATTTTAATTTTTTTTATACTTAAAATAATGAATGAAAATAAACAACAAATGGTTTTATTTTTTATATTCACACCCTCGTAAATAAAATTTCTCGTAAATAAAAATCAGTTGAAAGCGACTATGATATCAAGCAATAATTTCTATTCCATTTGGCTTGCTCAATCATAGGTTCTGATTTGCACTTTGATCGAAATTTTACACCTTGTTATGGCAAAGTAATAAATCTATCACATAAGGTAAGAAGAATTACTTGCAACAATCCCGGCCCTTTCACCTGGCATGGGACAAACACCTATATTATTGGGGAAAATGAGGTGGCAAT
Organism: Cohaesibacter sp.; assembly: GCA_025800105.1. GTDB lineage: Bacteria > Pseudomonadota > Alphaproteobacteria > Rhizobiales > Cohaesibacteraceae > Cohaesibacter. The sequence continues at coordinate 14,268 of JAOXSG010001105.1, forward strand.
TCTCGATCCGGGGCCCGCTGATGCAGCCCATATTGATGCAATCATCGCCGCATGCCACGGAGAAACCATTACGAAGATTTTGGTATCTCACACCCATGCGGATCATTCTCCCGGTGCCAGATTGCTCAAAGAGCGGACCCATGCTCCCATTCATGCAGAAGGAGTGCATCGGCCTTCTCGGGATTTGCATCTGGGCGAAGTGAACCCTCTTGATGCTTCAGCGGATATGGAGCTTGAGATTGATGTTTATCTCAAGGATGGCGATGTGATCGCCGGGCATGGGTGGGAGCTGGAGGTGATCCATACACCCGGTCATACTGCCAATCATTTGGCTTTTGCCTTTTGCGATGGCAGTGGGCTGTTCTCGGCTGATCATGTGATGGGCTGGTCCACCTCTATTGTTGCCCCACCCGATGGGTCCATGCGCGATTATATGGCCAGTCTCGATAAATTGATGGCGCGCAGAGATGCGGTTTATTGGCCCGGCCATGGCGGCGTCATCGAAGAGGTTGCACCTTTTCTTGCCGGTTTGAAAGACCATCGTTTGGGCCGGGAGCGCGCTGTTCTGGATCGGCTTTCACAAGGTGATGAGACCATTGCACAGATGGTGAAGGTGGTGTATCGCGATGTTGACAAAGCCCTTCATGGGGCGGCGGCCTTATCCATGTTCGCTCATCTTGAAGATCTGGTAGAACGGGGTCTGGTTTTGTGTGACCCAAGCAGCCCTTCTCTTCAGGCCACCTACAGGTTGGCCTGATTTTCTTAGTGCTCGATTTAAAAGTCCTGAGCCAGCCCTCTCCCCCTCCCAAACCACCCGTCATGGTACCCTCGTGGGCGGTTTGGGAGGGGGAGAGGGCTGG
>JAOXSG010001107.1 GCA_025800105.1 Cohaesibacter sp.
CTGGTCTGGAAACGAGTGCGTTGCTGAAAATCCTCCCAATGACACTTTCGCCAAGTCGCGATCGATGATCATCCTTGAGATGATGGATGCATGGCATCATTGGTACATGATGGTTGTGCTGATCTTGTTGTTTGGACGACACTGGAATTGATGCTGTCGCTGGGCTGATGTTGTTCACAAACTCTTCCCACTCTATCCAATTGTTGTTTTCATCTAGCGAAATGTGGGGAGTGCTCTCAAAGTCCTCCGATACCCCGGATGGGACGGTGTCCACAAACCGTTGCTCTGGAGTCATTGGTTTGGATACAGCTATCTTGTCGGGATGATCGTCGGGCTTATCGGTGACATCATCATCGCCCTTCAATTTTGTCTCGTCTCTCGTGATCCTTGTTCTTCTTTTTCTCCTTCTGGGCACTTCATCAGGTTTTGGTTCTTCTTCTTCAGGACCATCGCCAAAGTCCAACTCAGGTCCAACTTCTTCTTCGGCAGTTTTATACACTTCGGCCAGTGCCTTTCGATGTTCGTGTCCTAGGTTCTTCCACTCTTCCGGAGTAAAGTCCTTGGGTCTGGTTGTCTTGACGATTCTTCTCCCGTCGTGTTTACTGACACGATATGGTCTGCCCAATTTATCTAATTTCACCCATTGGCCTTCATCGTCATGG
>JAOXSG010000534.1 GCA_025800105.1 Cohaesibacter sp.
CTACTCCAGTACTACTCTGTGCTACAAAGTACTACTCCAGTACTACTCTGTACTACAAAGTACTACTCCAGTACTACTCTGTACTACAAAGTACTACTCCAGTACTACTCTGTACTACAAAGTACTACTCTGTACTGGAAAAATTTGGCCATCCCGTTCCAGACCTCGTTCCAGACCGTTCCAGACCAGTTTCATGGTATCCAAGGGCAGTGTCCGTTCACAGCCATGTTGCCCAAGAAGCAAAAACAGGTTTGTGCGTCCAGTGCCGAATTATTTGATTCATTTTAAGTCGTATATGAAATGAATATCACATGATTCAAGGCACTCCGTTCCAGACGTCCGGAACAGACATTTTGCAATAGTGGTCGTTCCAGACGTCTGGATCACCGCGGAACGATCCAGACCCGAATATCGGAGCATAGCCATATGGGAAGTTGTTTTTCATGGGTGAATAGATTTCAGTTGGTTTTTTAGCATCCTGTTTGGGATACCTGCCTAGCAGATCGCAGATCCGCTGCTGGATCTCCTCGGGACTTTTCACGCTTGAGATTCTGTGAAAGGAAAGGGTCACGAAATGGTCACAAATCAAAATCTTATAGAGGGAAGCTGCCGGATTCATGATACTTATGATGGACAAAATCGTACTAACTAGTTGATATCTTACATAGTATGAAAACTAGCCAAGGCTGCTTGTTCACCGTGAGCACTTTGGTTGTCTTCGGTTTTACGCAGGTCTGAGCATCACTAGTTTGGGTCTGAAAAAGGGAAAACTGCTTACAATTGTCACTGTCGACAACTTGGTTTGAGTAGAAATGTCTTGCATCTTTCAAGTCAACGCAATGGTCGAAT
>JAOXSG010001120.1 GCA_025800105.1 Cohaesibacter sp.
CCGAGGCGGGACAATTTGTTTGCGACAAACTTTGCACTGGGGAGCTCCCGAGCGGTGAGTTTGGTCCATAAGAGAACCCAGTTGAAGACATGATGGCTGACTGGGTTTTGATCACGTCCGTTGAGCAAAAATGGTTTTTCGCTATCAAAACAAACAAATTTTATTAATTCTCAGTATGACACTGGCTGTGAAACAAAAAGAACAAACAAACAAACAAACAAACAATTTTCTGTATTAACTCTTGGAGTCAACCATCAACGAGACCAGAAAGAAAAAAGCTACATTACAAGGTTCCGAGCGCCGCGAGCGGGAGAACAGCAATCAAGCGGAAAGTTTTCAAAACCAGCAAACAGAAGCTAGTCTGTTTAATAACAAAAAATCCTTTTTCATGCTCACAGATTTATCGTTTAACGACACAGACAGCAAACGGATTAGTTTCTTAATTCATGCCTTTCATGTTTTGTGGCAAAAAGAAAATAATTTTAACTCGTTTATCCACCGGTAAAAGCGGCGACCTTTTTAAAACATGAATTAACAGTCACTTTCTCAAAAGTCGGAACTGTTTCGAGATCCACTGAGAACCTCTCGGATGAGGGCTGGTCTGAAACCAGCGAAAACCGCCGAGCGCTAGCGTCCACCTTCCATTTTATAATTTGTTTGGG
>JAOXSG010001123.1 GCA_025800105.1 Cohaesibacter sp.
GGATGACCCTTCTTCAAGGACAATACCCTGTACTTTATCGAGGTCATAATCCAGTAATTCAGCAGGCCCCATATTTCGGGCAACAATGATTGTATATTGCGGAAGATTTTTATTGCGTTCCTCAATATCTGCTTCCCCTGCAAGATGTTGTAACAGGCGATAGGCCAAGTCTTCCAGATCAAGAAGCCTCTCACGTATATAAGGATCAGACACATGGTTCATACGGGCGCGGTTTTCGTTCTGTACGCGAACAACGGCACCTTCTGCGGTGAGGCCAGTTTCAATCGCCTCATTAATCTTTTTGATCCAGCCGCGATCCTCCGCAATCATGCGATAGGTTTGCAGGATTTCAATATGATCGCCGCCTTTATCCTGATTGGCCATGTTTTTGAGCATGTTATCCAGGTTGGAATGCATGGCGCTCATGGCTTCATCAAGGCGTTGCTTCTCTGTTTCACTATCTTCTGCCACCATATTATTGGCAGAAATTTCAGGGCGATGCAGGATCGCACGCCCCATCGCCAGACCTTGGCAAAGTTTCACACCATCGAGGCGCAATGGTTTCATTGCCAATCCATCGACAGGGGTTTGTTCTTTACGTCGTACCACACCACCTGCGGCGATGATTTCAGCTACGATCATGCTGACGGTTTCAAGAATTTCAACTTCTGTATCGGAAAAGTCACGGGTTTCTTTGTTTTGAACCGCTACAACTCCCATAATACGACCACCGCGCAAAATCGGCACTCCCATCATGGAATGGTATTTTT
>JAOXSG010001126.1 GCA_025800105.1 Cohaesibacter sp.
TTCGTGTTTTTTGAAGTGTTTTGAATCTTTTTCTTGGCATAAAATGCTTTCAAACATCTACTAAAAGGTACAAAGTTTGTTAAATACCTTCACGTTGAGGGTATGGCATTGAATTTTAGAGATTCTCACTGAAATGTGTCACTCAATCAATGCAACTTTTTTCTCTACGGAACCCTATTACAACAAAATGCTAAGGATTTTGAACTCAGTTTATACACCACAACGGTAAAATTAAATAAAAGGCACGCAATGCGTGCATAAGCGATGACGTTTTGTACTGGCGATTTATATTCCACCAAGAGCCATGGCTCTTTATTTCACATAACTTATAACAACCCCAATTACAAAGCATTTGTTTATCTGGGTATGTGACATTGGATTATTCCAGAAAAAATCCACCCCCCCCCCCCTTCGACGGATGGTAAGGGTTTTTGACCCCCCACCCGGATTTCCTGGATCACTGTGACAACCCCTCCCACCTGGATTTCCAAGGCCAAAGACCCCCCTCCCCCAC
>JAOXSG010001140.1 GCA_025800105.1 Cohaesibacter sp.
AAATAGCCCGGTCGCAAAACCGCGTTATCGAACCCGAGTCATGGCTAACAAATAGGATAGAGCCATGGGATTTAAAGGCCTCTAAAAACCGCATACACTTCTGCGCAAACAGTGCATCCCCCACTGCCAAAGCCTCGTCGATAATCAGTACGTCAGCGTCCACATGCGCAATAACCGCAAATGCCAAGCGCACAAACATCCCAGACGAATAATGCCTGACCGGGTGATCAATAAACTCACCAATATCTGCAAACGCAATAATGTCGCCGAGGCGCGCATCGACCTGTTTTTTACTGAGGCCATAGATCGCCGCGTTGAGATAAATATTTTCGCGGCCGCTAAAATCTGGATTAAACCCGGCACCCAATTCCAATAAGGCAGCGACCCGCCCCTGCAATGCAACACTGCCATCAGTTGGGTTTAGCACACCACAAATAATTTGCAAAAGAGTGGATTTACCCGAACCATTACGACCGATTATGCCTATGGTTTCACCCTTATCGAGCGTAAAGCTAATATCTTTTAGGGCCCAGAAATCCTTTTGGGCCCTACGCCGGCCAGGCATAAAAAAACTCAGCAGGCGTTGATGGGGCCTGCTGAAAGATGTATAGCACTTCGATACACAGTTGACATCAAGTACTGGCGCCATTCAAAACTCTAATTAATATAAAAATATCTAACACTTAAATCATGCTTAGCCGCCAAGCTTATTGCCACCTAGCGACATCAGTTTCCAGCTGGTTTGAACTTACTCTGGAGCGCGCTAAGGCTTTTATCATCAAGGTTAACCTCAATGCCTTTAAGCAGAGATTGTTGACGATCCATTTTATAACGCACAAGCAGGCTTCGCTTTAGCTCAGCGATTAACTGGGGCTTGACCTCTTCAAAAGCCTTCACCTTCCCCTCTTTGCGATCAATCAACTTAATAATATGGTAGCCATATGGGGTGCGCACCAAGTCGCTCATATCGCCCTTTTCCTTCAGGGCGTAGGCGGCCTTTTCAAATTCCGGTACCATTTGTCCTGGTCCAAAAAAGCCAAGGTTGCCTTTATTTTGTTTAGCGGAAGGATCTTCAGACTCAGGTATCAAATCTTCAAACTTTTCGCCAGCTTTAATGCGCTTGAGCAGTGCTTCTGCTTTTGTCTTGGCCTCTGCTTGTGAGCGGCTAAGCGAAGATATCAGAATATGCGAAGCATTTACTTCAGCCGGCATTGTGAAGGGCTTTTTGTCCTTGTCATAAATATCTTTAGCCGCCTTATCCAACTTTACGTTTTCAATATTCTTTTCAGCTTCAAACTGTAATTGCCGGCCTTTTAACTGTTCATCTATTTGATATTGACCAATCCACTCGATCAGCTCGACATCAATCGAGTCGTTTGCCTTGGCTTCATTAGCCAAGATGCGGCCAACCAGAATTTCTTGCGCAATCTTTACTAGGGCCTCTTTATTTTTTAATAACTCGCCGCGCTGATCTTTAGGCACGGCCTGCCCTATAAAATAGCTCACATCGGCCAGGCTGACCTCTACACCCTTCGCGGAAGCCAGCTGGGCCTCACTCTGAGCAGAAGCGCTGCCGACACAGCAGCAGATTGCAGCAATCAAATTTCTAAACTTCATAAAAACCTCAAATTTATCCTAGCGGCAGCAGAATAAGCTACTTGTTGTAAATCCACCACTGCCCATCGACTTTAATCCAGCGCTGCTCAAAAGGTGATGACATAGGATGCTTGATTTGTGGCAAGGTATAATTAATTTCGACAACCGCATCACAAACGTCTTCTTTACAGCTTACCGACTTGACTCGTGCAAAGTTCCACATCGTCCTTCCCGCAACGTATCGATGGTATTCATTGGCACTGGTATGTTCGCGGAAAGCCGGACTATTGTATTTATAGGCTTCTTTTAGTCCATCAACATCTTTTTGCAACAAGGCATCCATACGCGCTTGGGCACGCTTAGTCACAATCTCTTCAGGGGTGCCCGATTCAAACAAGGTGGCACATGCGGTTAGCCCCGCCATTAAAAAAGCACTAACCAGTAAATTTCCTATTTTCATTACTTACCCTTAACGTTCAAACTATTCATCAAATAAAGTGAAATTACTAATGCGGTTACGCATTTCACGGCTGACGTCTCGCATATCCTGTTCATTAAACAGCACCCGTGGTGTCAGTATCACCAACAGCTCGGTTTTAATTTTTGACTGTGACTTTGAACCAAATAGGGCGCCGACTACGGGGAGGCTATGCAGCCATGGTAAGCCGCTAGAGCCCTCGGTTTTATTCTCGGTAATCAGGCCACC
>JAOXSG010001146.1 GCA_025800105.1 Cohaesibacter sp.
TGGACTCAACGGCAACCCCCCTCGGAGTCCGGTGGTCTATCGGCCTATTTACTTGAAGATCACGGCTTCAGGAAGATGTTTTTCAAGAAACTCATGGGGGTTTTTTCCGAAATGTCTTTTCCCAGATTTGATCGTTTGGGACTTTCTGATGGGGGCCCGCTTCTTATTCAATACATATTTGATGCATCTGTCTCATCAAGATAAAACGATAAGCAATTCTTGTTATATCTCAAAACCTATCAATGTCGCTTGCGCGGTGCACTTTTGAGCTGGAGGTAACATGAGGTTGAACTGTCTGAGGAAAATGAAGAAAAGGCAAGAAAAGTAGCTGGCCAGAGAAGAGAAGAGTAGCTCAGAGTAGAGCTGAGAGTCAAAAAGGACATGTGGTGGCGGATGGGCACGTGGTGGCTCTGGAAGGCCAAGCTTGCGCATGAGCTTGCGCGAGCTTGCGCGAAGCTTGCGCACGATTTTGCCCCTGGTTTGCCAAAATCATCTGATCTCCGGTTTCTGGCACCTGCCTAGCTGAACTATCAAAACCTTGCGCAAACCTTGCGCTGCCTTGCAGTACTACTGCATTTAGTTGGGGGCCCGCTACTAAAAGAAAATGTAAAACATGCCAACGGCACTCAAATGTCAGGTTGATCCTTTTTTGCTTACTATA
>JAOXSG010001173.1 GCA_025800105.1 Cohaesibacter sp.
CACTGAAGTGTGTTCCAGATTGCCAGAGGAAAATCACAGTTTATGTAGCCTATGGCCGGAGCTGCTACACCAGCACCTCCTTCATGAACCTGTGCTGCCGACTCTAAGCAGTGGGAGTCTGCATTGATTGCGACAGGGCGACTGGCCCTCCCAAAGTGGGGCAAATCTGACTATCATTTTTATCCTGTGCATGTCAGCTTCGAGGAGCACGCCACCCTCCATGACCCACAACACAGGCACTTTGTCCTCGCTGATCCCTCCTTGATCTCGGCCAGCCATCGAGTTGTAATTGTGAAAATTGGTACACCTACGTATGAATGGGTGGGTGCATGTACCTGGCCTGCCTCCACTTCACAATGGGAGTTACTTGATCTCGCTGGGCGAGGCAGGCAGTGGGATGTGTATCATAACTGTCTCCCACTTCCTACGAACTTAGATCTCAAGACTCAGGTCCGGAACGGCGACTACTTTGCACTATTTGAGCGCCTCGAGAATGAATCCAGGCTTGGGCATGACCCTCTCCTTCTGTCTGCCACAAGTCCCCAAGTTTCTCCATTCGGCAATCCTCCTGGCCTTTCACGTGTGGCCCAGCC
>JAOXSG010001209.1 GCA_025800105.1 Cohaesibacter sp.
TCATTTGCTGCGGATTGGTGCCATCAATAGGTTGATAGCTCTGGTCGAACAAATCCTGCTCACTGATCCGGCCAGCCTTCACTTCCGCTTCAAAGGCATCGGATATCTGTTGTGCCAGCTTTTGCACGGTCTCAATAAAAAAGGTATTCTCTGTCTCAAGTCCGCCAACAGACGATGTCGCGACCAATTTATCCGAAAGCCTGGCCGCAGAAACCATCCGATTTGAGGCAGAGGTCAGTCCACTTTGATTGCTTTCAAAGGCCCCATGCACCGCATTGACATCCCCCACAAGTGAACGCAAAGACTGATTATTTTCCGCCACACCACTTTCAATATCCTGCGAAGATTGGCGAATACTCTCAAAGGCTCCATCCAGAGCTTGCAAAACGTCATGCATGGAGCTGGAGCTGTTTTCAACATCGCTCATGGCACCGGTCGCTTGCACGCTTAACTCAATCAGCAAGTCCGCCTCTTTGTCCAAATCAGACAAGGTCTCGCCGATGGTCTCCGTTGCCTTGCTGGTTTGGGCGGCCAATTGCTTGACCTCACTGGCCACAACCGCAAAACCTTTGCCC
>JAOXSG010000003.1 GCA_025800105.1 Cohaesibacter sp.
GCGCAGGTTGTTTGGCCATTTCTGCATCACAATTTTTGCCTCCCGCGATACATAGGATAAGGGTCTTGTTCGACCTCAAAGCCTGAGCTTTGGCCACCGCCGCCATCACCACTTTGGCCTCAATTAGCCAATCTTCTCTACTCAATCCATGTTCTCTGCCAACAGTTGCTCCTTCCGGTCATTTCCTCTCTGTACTTTCTTCCCCCTTCCTTGGGAGAACGCAGCCATATTGGCGTGCCCTCCCTTTGAGTTTCTCTCTATTCCTACCTTCGTCCCCCTCCCTTTGTGAGAACGCAGCCATATTGGTGTGCCCTCCCTTAGGGTTTCTTGCCCTCTTTACCTCCGTCCCCATCCTTGTGTGAGAACGCAGCCATATTGGCGTGCCCTCACTTAAGGCTTTCACCCGCCATCTTGTTTTTACTCCAGTGCCAGATCCCGGAACATGCCACCCCTCTGGCCTCATCCCCTACCTGTATTCGATAATCAGGTCGGTGATACTTGGGGTTATCACAATCCCGACCCTCCTCCGTCTCCACAGCTTCAATAACCTCCCTCCTTCTCCTGGGGACCGCTGTCACCCATCAGCCTACTTCACTACCTCCCTCTATCCTCCCCGCTCCGGGTCGGCCCGCCGCGTTGAGTCCACAAGTGATTCGGATCCAAAGTGATCTCCCTATCTCTTCGTTCTCCGCCGGTTGCTGCCATGGACAGATCCATAAGTGATCT
>JAOXSG010000012.1 GCA_025800105.1 Cohaesibacter sp.
CCGATCTATAGGGCCGGAATTTTACCACAGCCACCACCACAGCCAACGCCTCCCGTTCTGTCACTGAATATGAGCGCTCTGCATCCTTCAAAACCCGCGAGTGGAAGTATACTGGGTGCTCTGCTCCGTCAGTAACTTGCGAAAGAACCGCTCCCACGGCGTCGTTACTTGCGTCAGCATCCACAATGAAGGCTCGGCTACAATCTGGCTTGGCCAATATTGGCGCATTGATAAATGCATTCTTCAACTCTGTAAACGCCTGATGGTGAGCATCTCCCCAGCCCACCAATTCAGCTCTCCGTCGCTCTGGTGTTGACTTTAGTAATTCAGTTAACGGCTTTGCAATCTGCCCAAAATTTTTGACAAATCGGCGGTAATCACCGGTCATCCCAAGGAAACTTCGCAACTGTGTTTTTATCTTGGGGACTACAAAATTTGCTATTTTTTCAATTTATCATTCAACATTGCCAGCCCGTCGATAAATAGATTATGCCCTACAAATTCCAGCTGGTTAAATCCGATAAAGACTTTCTTGGGTTTCAATTTTAATTTAAATTCCCGTGAGCAGTTCAGAAATGCGCGCAAATCCCGGACAATGCCTTCTTCACCCGTATGTCCTAT
>JAOXSG010000025.1 GCA_025800105.1 Cohaesibacter sp.
GTGGCAACGTCGTTAGGTTTTCGAAGATAAATAGCAGTGAAATATCATTTTAGCTATTTTTATTCAAAAACATGAGAATTATCAGGTTTTTAGGTGTATGGTGAAATTATTTGGCAGTTGATTCGTGAATTTCAGAGCGATTTTCCAAGAAAACTTCAACATTCCGTTGGAATGCTGAAAGTTACAAAGAGGATTTCGAATGTTCATTTCAGTTTCGCTTCTTCAGGTCACGCGTGAAGTAGATTGACTGTAAGCTAAATGTTGGCGCCATTTTGGGGCCATTTTCGACTACGGTTTTTGCCGCGGTAAATTTTTATCACATAATGTTTTTTAAAATAATGTTATATTCATAATGCATCAGTTAATTCCAGCCACGCCCATCCCGCCCCCCGGGCAACTGCGGGGCATTTGCACGCATTGTCAGTCCCGGGGGTCAGGCATTAGCCAACCCCAGGGTTACCCCCGGGCTTTTGACACCACGTGGTTTCTGACTCGAGATCCAAACGTGGACGAC
>JAOXSG010000165.1 GCA_025800105.1 Cohaesibacter sp.
GCCTCATTGAATTATCTTGACAATTCAATGTAAAAGGTTCGCATCAAAAAAGAAAATGCTCCGGCATTGTCCGTCGAAAAACGCCTTGTCAGTAAACCATTTCAAGGCATCCTATGGCTTATTATTTCTACTCGTTGGTATTACCCATCAAGATGAGCCCTCAAAATGCGCGCCTATCTCTCCATCATTTTGGCCATGATCATGATTGGCGGCAATATTCCGCTTGGCAAACTCATTATCGAGACAGTGCCACCGACCTCCTTTGCCTTACTGCGGTTTGTAAGCTCAACCCTGCTCTTGCTCCCCTTATGCATGATGGAACCCAATGGATTACAAGCCATACGAGGCTTGCGCCCACGTCAATGGGCAGAGATCACCATGCTCTCGCTGTTTGGCGTCGTCTTCTTCACCACCTTCATGCTGATTGGCTTGCGCTATACACCCGCCATCAATGCCGGCATCATCAGCTCATCCCTGCCCGCCGTCATCGCCATTTTAAGCTTCCTTATCTTGCGCGAATATATCTCGGCACGCACAGTCGCCTCTATCGCCCTCGCGGTCTTGGGTGTTGCCATCCTCAATTTTGCCAATCCCGACAGCCATGGGCCAGCCTCTAGCCTCAACCAAAATCAAAATGCCATCTGGCTGGGCAATGCTCTGGTCTTTACAGCTATTTTTTCCGAAGCCCTGTTCGCAGTTCTCTCCCGCCGCTATGCCGCCTTCATTCCCCCATGGAGTTTGGCCCTTTTGGTCCATGCTTTGGCCATTCCCATCACCATCCCATTGGTCATAAGTCTGGATGGCGGCTTTCAGCTTCCCATGCAGGCCCCGCTCTCCTTCTGGCTTTTGGCAGGCTATTATATTCTCACCGCCTCCCTTTTCAGTTTTTACCTATGGTGCTATGGGGTCAAAAGCGTGCCAGCTTCCATTGCAGGCCTCTTCACAGCTCTTGTCCCGGTCACCTCTTTGCTTGTCGCCATCATCACACTGGGCGAGAGCCTGAGCGGCTTACAAATAGCGGGCCTCTCCTCTATCTTTTTATCCTTATGGCTTGGCCTCTCCTCCAAAAAACCGAAATCTACCTATTAAAATCCAGAGTGAGACAAATGCATGAAAAACCTGATCACCGATATCGAAGGACTGCGCGTTGGAAATGCCTCTTGTGAGCGCCTGAAATCCGGAACCACAGTCCTGCTCTGTGACAGACCAATGACTGCCTCTTGCTCTGTCATGGGCGGCGCGCCGGGCACGCGCGATACCGAGCTTCTCAATCCAGATCAAACTGTCGAAACCATTGATGCTTTGGTCCTCTCTGGCGGCTCTGCCTTTGGTCTGGACGCAGCAGGCGGCACGCAAGGCTGGCTCCGCCAACAAGGGCGCGGCTTTGCTATTGGTCCAGTTCATGTGCCCATTGTCCCCGCAGCCATTATTTTTGACCTCATCAATGGCGGCGATAAAAATTGGTCTCAACAATCCCCCTATTGGGATTTGGGTTGGCAAGCCGCAGAAAAAGCCAGCCAGACGTTCCAGATCGGCAGCCATGGCGCAGGCACCGGCGCTTTGACCGCAGGCCTTAAAGGCGGCTTGGGTTCTGCCTCTTTCCTCACGCCGGACGGCATCACCATAGGCGCATTGGTTGTCGTCAATGCGCTTGGGCAAGCCACAATGGGCGAGAGCAAACATTTCTGGGCCGCTCCGTTTGAACAAAACAGCGAATTTGGCGGCCTTGGCCTACCGCCAACCCTGCCAAGCGAGATACACACGCCCAAAACCAAAATGGATGCCATGCAAGAGGCAGGCAATCGTGCAAACACCACCATCGGCATCATCGCCACCGACGCAAAGCTGACAAAAGCCCAAGCCAAGCGCCTCTCTATTATGGCCCATGATGGCTTCGCCCGCGCCCTTTATCCCTCTCACACACCACTGGATGGCGATTTGATCTTCGCGCTCTCCAATGGCCAAAAACCCTTGCCGCAAAAGGAGGACGCCTTCATCACATTGGGCGCTTATGCCGCCAACACCATGGCCCGCGCCATCGCCCGCGCCATTCATGCAGCAACCCCTGCCCCAAAGGATCTCTTTCCCACATGGCAAGAGAAATTTGGCGAGAAATTAAGCTAGGGCATAAATTATTGCGCCGCTTCTTGATCGCAAACGCGATCCCCTTTCAATGCCTCAAGCAAAGCTTGACGGCGCACGGCGGCTTTTTCCATTGCGGCCATTTTAACCGGACCAAAGCCCTTGATCTGGGCTGGCAAAAGAGCAAGGGCGGTTAAATCTGTCACATTGTCCGCCCTCACAGTCGCACAAATCCAGTCTAGATCATCGCGATATCTCTTAATCCAGCGCCGTTCGGCCCGCCGCTCCCCATGATAGCCAAACAGATCCAAAGGCGTGCCGCGCAGAGACTTCAAACGCGCAAGGATAGAAAAAGCCTTGATCATCCAACGCCCAAACACACGCTTTTGCGGCCGTCCCGTTTTGGCATCCAAGCGCGACAAAAGCGGCGGAGCCAATTCAAATTTGAGATCGCTATAGTCAGAAAAACGCCCATCCAAGGCTTGATGGAAAGCCGCATCGCTATAAAGCCGCGCCACTTCATATTCGTCCTTATAGGCCATCAAGCGATAAAGCTGCGTCACCGCCGCACTGGTCAAAGCTCCAGCCTTGCCGCACACCGCTTCTTCTGCCGCCTGCACCTTGTCAATCATCGCCTTATAGCGCTTGGCATACCGCGCATTCTGATAGCCTTTCAAATCGTCAAAAAAGACATCACGCTTCTCCTGCCAATCCCGCTCTTTGATCCTCTGCTTGGCAGGCAATAAGGCGTCAAGCCGCTCAGGCCGCTCAATCAAGGCCCGTCCAATGGCAAAGGCCCGCAAATTATTCTCAACCGCCGCCTTGTTCAGCCGAACAGCTTCTTCCAGCGCGTCATGAGAGATCGGCAACAAGCCTTTTTGCCAAGCCATGCCCACCAAAATCATATTGGTAAAAATGGCATCTCCAAGCAATCCTTCAGCAAGACGCGCCACATCCTCAAAGACCGCATCCTTCACCGCATCCTGAACCAGCTTTTGCAAGCGCGCATCCTCAAAGGACAAAGCCTGCGTCAAAACAAATTCTGCCGTTGGCACCACCGCACTGTTGCAAACCGCATGGCTGCGCTCAAGGCTCATCATAGAAAGGCTCTCTTGCGTGCCAGCAACCAGCAAATCACTGGCCACAATCAAATCCATAGAGGCAACGGGAATGCGCGGCCCATTAATGGCAGCCTCCCCTTTTGCCAAACGCACATGAGAGGTAACCGGCCCCCCTTTTTGCGCAATCCCGGTCATATCAACCGTTGAGGCATTGTTGCCATCAATATGCGCCGCCATTGCCAGAACGGCGGCAACAGTGGTCACCCCCATGCCACCGACACCGGCAATCAAAATGTTGCGCGTCTCAACCCCAAGCTCCAAATCAGGGATGGATAAATCGGCAACCAAAGCCTCAATATCCAGAGCATTGGCATCAGCCTTGCGCAACTCAGCCCCTTGCACACGCACAAAGCTGGGGCAAAAGCCTTTGGCGCAAGAAAAATCAAGATTGCAACTGGACTGATTGACCGCCCGTTTGACGCCAAAATCCGTCTCCAGCGGTTCGATAGACAGGCAATTGGATTGCACAGAACAATCCCCACACGCTTCGCACACACGATCATTGATGAAAAGTCGATAATCGGGAACCTCATACGTGCCCCGCTTGCGACGCCGACGTTTTTCCGCCGCGCAGGTCTGATCATAAATCAGCACCGAAACATCACCAAACGCCATCAGCTCTTTTTCGACCCGCACCAAGTCATCACGATGATAGACCGGCACCCCCTCAGCCAAATCCACATCTTTGGTGTAAAGATGCGGGCGCTCGGTGACGATGACAATTTTTTTAACCCCTTCGGCCCTCATTTGATGAGTGATTTTGGGAACCGTCAAAACCCCGTCAACCGCCTGTCCGCCCGTCATGGCAACCGCATCATTATAAAGGATTTTATAGGTCATCTGCACTTTGGCGGCCACCGCCTGACGAATGGCCAGAGACCCGGAATGGAAATAGGTGCCATCCCCCAGATTGGCAAAAACATGCTTGTCTTTTTCAAAAGCATGCATCCCCACCCAATGCATGCCTTCTCCCCCCATCATGGTCATGGAATCGGTAATCCGCCCGGTTGCCTCGGTCATGGAATGGCAGCCAATCCCCGCCATCACCCGCGCCCCATCGGGCACCACAGTTGAGCTGGAATGCGGACAACCGGAACAGAAATAAGGGATACGCGCCGCAGCACTGGCTTTACTCTGGCTATAAGCCATCTGCTGGGTCAAGCGATCAGCAACAGAACGAAAATCATCGCTGATAAGCTCATCAGGCAGAACTCTTAAAATGGCAGGTACCAGCTCAAAGGAGGAAATTTCTTTCACCGACGGCAAGAAAGCCTCCCCCTCTGGCGTCACTTTGCCCCAAATGGGTGGCCTTTCATCAGCCTGCCAAAGATAGGCCATTTCCTTGATTTGCGGCTCCATGATGGCGCGTTTATGCTCCACCACAAAAAGCCGCTCCAACCCATGAACAAAGGTGCGCAAACCACTTGGCTCCAAAGGCCAGGACACCGCAACCTTAAAGACCCCTAGCCCCATAGAAGCGGCGCGCGCCTGATCAATGCCAAGCAACTGAAAAGACTGTAATAAATCCCGATAAGCTTTGCCGGAAACAACAAAACCAATACGTGGGTTTTGTGCACCAAAAGAGACGCGGTTCAGATTATTGAGACGAATATATTCCTTGGCAGCGGGCAGGCGCAAATCGCGCAATGTCATTTCATGATCCAACCGCCCTTTCAATTCCATCAGACGGTTCATTTCCCCATGAAGACGGGGATTAAAGGCATCATCAGGGCGCAAAAATTGCAAGCGATCCGGCGTAACATCCACCATCGCAGAGGCATCCATCATATCCGCCAGAGCAATCATACCCGTCCAAACGCCAGCAAACCGCGACAATTCAAAAGCATGAAGCCCCAGATCCAAAACATCCTGAATGTCGCAGGGCGTGAAAACAGGAGCTTCCACATCAATGAAAGCCATTTCACTTTGGCACACAACGGTCGAGGATTTGGCCAGCGGGTCATCCCCTGCCACCGCCAACACGCCCCCCAAAGGCGCAGTGCCGGAAAAATTGGCATGGCGAAAAGCATCACAAGACCGATCCACCCCCGGAGCCTTGCCATACCAAAGGCCCAAAACCCCATCAAAATTGCTACCCTGCCCGGCAAGGCCGGATTTCTGACTGCCCCAAACAGCGGTCGCCGCCAATTCTTCATTCACACCGGGAATGAAAGTAATATCATGGGCATCCAGATAGGACTGGGCCAATGTCAATTGATTGTCATAGGTTCCCAAAGGCGAGCCACGATAGCCGGAAATAAAGCCACCAACCTTATGCCCTTGCTGTTTGTCCAAGCGAATCCGATCCAAAGGAAGCCGCACAAGAGTTTGAATCCCTGTTATATAAACCCGGCCTGTCTCCTGTTCATATTTATCAGTCAGGGAGATAGGTAAAACAGATGCATTCATATCTGGTCCTCGCGTTGGTCGGATGCGGGGGAGAGCCATGACAAGCTCAAAAGGAAGGAAACACCACTTTAGCCACAAAAGTTGGGTCATTGCAGTCGAAAATGGTATGAGACCAAACGTTTGTTTCCAAAATAATGCCCATTTCGTACGAAATAATATATATACAGACCCCGGCTTTTTTTGTAACTTTTAACCAATATCTTTCTTGAGACCTAAATTATGGAAAAATTTACACTCGATTCCGGGGATATTCGCATCCTCAAAGTCTTACAAAAAGATGCCTCTCTCTCCATCGCAGAGATTGCAAAACAGGCAGGCATGTCTCAAACGCCCTGCTGGCGGCGCATAAAAAAGCTCAAAGAACAGGAAATTCTGCGCCAGATCACAGCAATTGTCGACCGCGAGGCGGTGGGCCTTGGCTTTGTCTCTTATGCTTTTGTCAAACTGACCGTGCCCAGCCGCAAGAATATGGAAGAATTTGACCGCCTGATGAAAATCTGGCCAGAAGTCGTAACATGCGAGCGGATCACTGGCGCAGTTGATTATCTGGTCAAAGTCGTCACAGAAGACATCAAAAGCTACGACAATTTCCTGTGTTATAAATTGCTCAATTCCGAACTGGTCTCCGATGTGCAAAGCCGCATTGTCGTCTCAACGGTCAAGGAAACGGTCGCCCTGCCCTTGAATGAATAATCATGCAGAGAATCGGCTGGCGGAGTAAGGCGCTGGATCCAGACAGGGCTGACGCTGCATCATCAAATCAGCGATCAATTGCCCAGTGAGCGGCCCGCTGGAAAAGCCCAAATGGCCATGACCAAAATTGAAATATAACCCATTGCCATCCCCTGACGCATCCACAATAGGCAAGGCATCGGGAAAACAGGGCCGCGCACCACGCCACGCGCCAGCTTCAACAGCCTCGCCTAACGGAAACAGGCTTTGCGCAGCCTTGGCAGCATCCTCAAGCTGACCGCGGCTTTTGGCACTATCTCGATCGGCAAATTCAATCCCCGTGGTCAAACGAATGCCATCTTCCATCGGCGTGAGCAAAAAGCCTTGCACTTCATCAACAATGGGGCGATGCAAAACCGCATTGCCTTGCGCCCCAAAATGGCGATGATAGCCACGCTTGACGGCCATGGGAAAGCGATAGCCAAGAGGCTTGAGCAAATCCATGCTCCATGGCCCCAAAGCCACAACCACGCGCGGAGCAGATATGCGCTTTTCCTGACAGCGCACAAACCATAAATCGCCCTCACGCAGCAGACTTTGCGCATCGCCCATCAGAAAATCACCGCCTCTTTGCTCAAAAAGTCCGGCATAGGCTTTGGTCACCCGCTTTGGTGAGGAAACAGACAGCGTATCCTTCCAAAAAATTGCCTTGGCATCATCTTTGAGCGTCAAAGATGGCTCCAAATCAACAAGACCCTCTTTATCGAGAAGATCAACATTCAGACCAAACTCTCTAGCATAGTGCAAAGACGGCTCGGCACTGGCAAATGTCGCACCATCATATAAATGCAACCAGCCATTATCGCGAAAAGCCCCCTCAACACCTGCCTCACGCGCCAAAGCAAGATGGGATTCGGCAGCCTTTTTGCGAATTGGCTCCACCCCATGAGCAAAAGCATCAATGCCCTTGGAATTGGACAAACGCCATAATTGATAAAGCCAAGGGGCAATTTTGGGTAAAAAGAGCGGATCATACCGCATGGCAATTTGCTGATTGCCGGCAAATTTCATCAATGTCGCAAAATCGGATGGCACGCCAATGGGCACATGACCATCGCGCTCAATCACCCCCGCATTGCCATGGGAGGTTTCCTCCCCCGCGCCTCTGCGATCCACCAAGGCAACATCAAGGCCGGCTTTTTGAAGAGAAAGCGCGGTGCAAACGCCAACCATGCCCGCTCCCAACACGATCACATCATACCCCATAAGCGCCCCCTTCTTTTTTTTGCAAATTCCACTAAGCTATGCAACAAGTGCACAAGACAGATCTATCCTGACAGCGACACCCACCCCGCTATTCTTATCAACAAACCAGACATTTGCAATGATTGTATCCAATATACCAATGACCCTGCTCAGTCGCATGGGCAAAAATGGCGCCCTTGCCATGGCAATCAGCATCCTCATTGGTTTGGCCTTTCCTGCAATCGCCGCTTATATCAAACCCTATCTGCGCGAACTCATCTTATTGCTGCTCACCTTGTCTTTTTTGCGCGTAGAACCCGATGCCCTGCATCAAGTGGCAAAAAGACCCCTGATGGTGATAATGAGCGCGCTCTGGTTGCTCATTCTGCTGCCGGTTTTTTTATTTTGGCTGTTCAAATCACTGGGCTTTCAGGAAAGCTATCCCGGCCTTACGGTTATCCTGCTGTTGATGATGACAGCCCCGCCGGTCATGTCGTCCCCGGCCATGGCCTATGTTCTGGGCCTCAATGGTGCCATTTCCCTCTCGGTCATGGTCCTAAGTATGCTCCTTGTGCCATTGACCGCTCCTTTCATCACAGATTGGCTGATGCCCGGCCTCTTGCCCATCTCCGCCCTTGATTTGGCCAAACAGCTCACCCTCATTCTGCTGGGAAGCTGGATTGCCTCGCGCCTGCTCAAAGCCCTGATCGGGCAGCAACGCCTCAACCATCACAAACATGAAATAGATGGCCTGAATGTGCTGGTTCTTTTTGCTTTTGCCATTGCACTGATGGATGGAGTCGCCACACATTTCATAGACCAGCCGGTTTTTGCCAGCCTGATGACCTTGGCAACCTTCGCAATGGCTTTCTTGCAAATCGGCCTGACTTTGCTTGTCTTCTCCCCCTTTGGCTTGCAAAGAAGCTGGCCATTGGCGCTGGCTGTGGGCAATCGCAATATGGGCATGATGGTGGTGGCCATTGGCGGGCTAATGCCCGATATGTCATGGCTCTGGTTCGCCTTGGCCCAATTCCCGATCTATATGCTGCCTTTGATACTCACCCCAATATTCAAACATCAAAACCAGAAAGACACACAGCCAAAAGGCCAATAAATGCGGCCAGCACAGCCATAAAGGCTGCCAAAAGCAGAACAAACAGAAAGAATCTGCAAACATTATCCGTTGCCCCATTGCCCTTGAGGCTCGGTTTATGCTACCGCGAGCGCAATCCTCCCACAGACAAACAAGGACTGGACTGACCATGGCGCGGCCTATTAAAATCGCCCCTTCCATCCTCGCTTCAGACTTCGCCCGTTTTGGCGAAGAAGTGAAAGCCATCGACGAAGCCGGTTGCGACTGGATCCATGTCGATGTCATGGATGGCCATTTTGTTCCAAACATCTCCTTTGGCCCGCAAGTCGTCAAAGCCATTCGCCCTTATACCGAAAAAGTCATCGACACCCATTTGATGATTGCCCCGGTTGATCTGTATCTGGAAGACTTTGCCAAAGCAGGCTCAGACCTGATCACCGTTCATGCCGAAGCCGGTCCCCATCTGGACCGCTCCTTGCAGGCCATCAAGGCGATGGGCAAAAAATCCGGTGTGTCCCTGAACCCCGGCACCCATGAAAGCGTCATCGAATATGTGCTGGACAAGGTGGATATGGTGCTGCTGATGAGCGTCAATCCCGGCTTTGGCGGCCAGAAATTCCTGCCATCCGTCATTGAGAAAACCCGCCGCGTGCGACACATGATTGGCGAGCGCGACATCGACATCCAAATTGATGGCGGTGTGACAGTGGAAACCGCCCCATTGGTCGCAGAAGCAGGCGCCAACATTCTGGTGGCAGGTTCCGCCGTTTTCAAAGGTGGCTCCATCGAATCCTATGCTGAAAATATTGCCATGATCCGCGAAGCTGCGGAAAAAGCGCAAAAATAAGCAATCATTTCGGGGCGCAAAAGCGCCCCTTCTCTTTGTTCAATACAAAAAGGCCTTGCCATGATTCCTCGTTATTCCCGTCAAGAGATGGTCGACATCTGGTCCCCGGAATCCAAATTCCGCATCTGGTTCGAAATTGAAGCCCACGCTTGTGACGCTTTGGCAGATTTGGGCGTCATCCCAAAAGAAGCCGCCAAAACCATCTGGGAAAAGGGCGGCAGCGCCACCTTTGACATTGACCGCATTGACGAGATTGAGCGCGAAACAAAGCATGACGTGATCGCCTTCCTCACCCATCTGGCAGAAATTGTCGGCGACGATGCCCGCTTTGTCCATCAGGGCATGACCTCCTCTGACGTGCTGGACACTTGCTTTAATGTGCAATTGGCCCGCGCCGCCGATCTGTTGCTGGACGATATGGACAAGCTGCTGGACGCCATCAAGCGCCGCGCTATGGAGCATAAAGACACAGTCTGTATTGGCCGCTCCCACGGCATTCATGCCGAGCCGGTCACTTTTGGCCTGAAAATGGCCGAAGCTTATGCAGAATTTGATCGCTGTAAAAAACGCCTGATCGCTGCCCGCGAAGAAATCGCAACCTGCGCCATTTCCGGTGCGGTTGGCACCTTTGCCAACATCGACCCTGCCGTTGAAGAACATGTGGCCAAGGCTATGGGCCTGAGCGCAGAACCGGTTTCAACCCAAGTCATTCCCCGCGACCGTCATGCCATGTTCTTTGCCACCCTTGGCGTGATCGCCTCTTCCATCGAGCGTGTCGCCACCGAAGTACGCCATTTGCAACGCACCGAAGTGCTGGAAGCAGAAGAATTTTTCTCCAAGGGCCAAAAAGGCTCATCCGCCATGCCGCACAAGCGCAATCCTGTCCTGACCGAAAACCTGACCGGTCTCGCCCGTATCGTGCGCGGTTTCTCTATTCCGGCCATGGAAAATGTTGCGCTCTGGCACGAGCGTGATATCTCCCATTCCTCTGTTGAGCGCATGATCGGCCCTGATGCTACCGTGACCCTCGACTTTGCGCTGGCCCGCCTGACCGGCGTGATTGACAAGCTGGTCGTCTATCCAGAGCGTATGATGGGCAATATGGACCGTCTGGGCGGCCTTGTTCACTCCCAGCGTATTTTGCTGGCTCTGACACAGGCAGGCTCCTCTCGCGAAGATGCCTATCGTCTGGTCCAGCGCAATGCCATGAAGGTCTGGGACAGCTATCAGGTCTCCGGTGCCGCTGGCGTTGATTTCCTGAGCGAATTGCTCAATGACGAGGATGTGCGCAACTATCTCTCAGAAGACGAAATCCGTGATCGCTTCGATCTTGGCTATCATACCAAAAATGTTGATGTGATCTTCAAGCGCGTCTTTGGCGACGCATGAACGAACCACATAAACTGAAACACAAAGGGTAAGCGCATGAAAGCGTCTGAAGCAGACATTTTCATCATTCCGGGGCTGGACAATTCCGGCCCCGGTCACTGGCAATCGCGCTGGGAAGACAAGATCAAAACGGCCCGCAGAATAGAGCAAGCCGATTGGTCAAACCCTGAGCCGGAAAGCTGGGTCAGCACCATCATACAAGAGGTGGAAAAAGCCAGGCGCCCGGCTGTCTTGGTGGCCCATTCCCTTGGTGTTCTTGCCAGCGTCAAAGCCGCTCATGCCATCAAACCCGGCATTGTGAAAGGGGCTTATCTCGTTGGCATGCCCAATGTACAAAGCGATAAGCATGTGCCCGCAAATTTGCAAAAATTTGCCCCCATACCGCAAAGCCAACTGCCCTTCCCCTCTATTCTGGTCGCCTCCAGAAACGATCCTTATTGCGAGTATGAAACCGCAGCCACTTTTGGCCAAAAATGGGGATCATTGGTTGTCGATGCAGGAGAAAGTGGCCATATGAATGAACAAAGCGGCCATGGCCCATGGCCCGAAGGCTTGATGACCTTTGCCAAATTCATCGCCAAACTGGCGTAAGGCAAACAGCTTGCTTACAGCAACAAAAAAGCCGGATCCTGCAAAAGGAACCGGCTTTTTTTATCTGAATGACAGAACAGCCTTCAAACAAATCATAGCCTTTAAGCCGTTGCTTGTGGGCCTTTGGTCTTGGCGATCAAATTATTGACTTTACCAGCCACGAACCAAGAAACCGGCATAGCCAGAACAGCACCACAGACAACAAAAGCAAGAAATTGCTTATAGTCAAAATCCAAAGTACCGGCCATGGTCAAAGGAACAAGGGCAAAAATACCGGCCATGGTCGGGGCAATGATAATATAAAAAATCGCTGTCAGTTTCAGCATCAGGTTTCTCCCGCAGCAAAGACAGGCACTCCTTAAAAGCGCCTCTCATAGAGTCTGGTCACTGATGACAGAATGAAAGCTGTGCCAAGACAGCGCGTTGACAGAAATCAAAAAAGACTGCGGCATCTTGGCACGTTGCACGCTTGCCCCCAAAAACAAAAAGGCCAGTGCCCAAAAGCACCAGCCTTTTCAAAATCCTGCACTCACCTGCACTAAAAGCCGGGATCAACCTTCCTTGGCGAGCTGCTCCATAGCAGTGCTCATCAAATCTGTCATCGTACGGCGGATCTGATGCTCGGATTGATCGACATTGCCGTCCTTGAAGTCAGCCTCGATCTTGCGATACACATCTTCCTCGCCCGGCTCTTCAAAATCGGCACGCACAACAGATTTGGCATACTCTTCTGCCTTATCGCCTTCCAAACCCAGTTTCTCAGCAGCCCACAAACCCAACAATTTGTTACGGCGCGCAGTCGCTTTGAAACGCAATTCCTCATCATGCGCAAACTTGGCTTCAAATGCTTCTTCACGCTTGTCGAAGGTTGTCATGAAACTTCTCCTCGGTCCGGCCGCAGCCTGATACTATCTTCGTTACTTTCTCATATATGATCTGAACCATAAAAGGCAATAAAACCTTACCCCTTTTTCATCGAACTTTGGTTATCCCAAAGCAAATCAAGCCAAGGCCACCTCTAAAAAAGACAGACAAAGCGAAAAACAGCATCAAAGCCGACTTTCAAAGCCATCAAGGCCCTTTCGTCCGCTTTTCCCGACCAATGTATTTTATATTGCTGCCTTTTTGCTCACACAAACCAAAAGCCACCAAAAAAAACTCACCCACCAGACCATTCTGCGATTGTGAATCCTGTCAAGATTCGCTAGACAGCCAGCAACTTGGTACCCTTAAGAGATATGAGAGAAATCTTTGGCCACTTTGGCGCTATCGCTGGCAAAGCAGCACGGTCTATGCTTTTGCACGTGGTCTTGGTGATTCTCATCCCATCTCTTATGATGCGAACCACAGCACATCCATCCCCGCTCTCACTTGAGAGCCTCTAACGAACGGTACGCACAGATGAATCGTCGTCGTCGGATCTATGAAGGCAAAGCCAAAATTCTCTATGAGGGGCCAGAGCCAGGAACCCTGATCGCCCATTTCAAGGATGATGCCACCGCCTTTAACAACAAAAAGCACGAAATTGTTGACGGCAAAGGCGTGCTGAACAACCGCATCTCCGAATATATCTTTGACAATCTGAATGCCATTGGCATCCAGACCCACTTCATCAAGCGCCTGAACATGCGCGAGCAATTGATCAAGGAATGCGAAATCATTCCGCTGGAAATCATTGTGCGCAATGTCGCCGCTGGCTCCATCGCCAAGCGCCTTGGCCTTGAAGAAGGCACCCAACTGCCCCGCTCCATCATTGAATTTTGCTACAAAAATGATGCGCTGGACGATCCAATGGTCTCCGAAGAGCATATCACCGCCTTTGGCTGGGCCTCCCCGCAGGAAATTGACGATATCATGGCCCTTGCCATCCGTATCAATGATTTCCTCTGTGGCATGTTCCGCGCCGTCGGCATTCGTCTGGTCGATTTCAAGATCGAATGTGGCCGCTATTTCGAAGGCGACACCATGCGCGTTATTCTGGCGGATGAAATTTCTCCTGACAGCTGCCGCCTTTGGGATGTCGAATCCAACGACAAACTGGATAAAGACCGTTTCCGTCAGGAAATGGGTGGTATGCTGGAAGCCTATCAGGAAGTGGCAAGCCGCCTTGGCATCCACAATATCAATACCGAACATAAGGGCACTGGCCCTGTTCTGGTCAAATAACCCCAAAAGGCAGGAATTTTCCTGCCTTTCCCTTTTGTCCTCTTGAATACTTTGGGCACAAAGCCCCAACGAGAGAAACAGGATCGCGACCAATGAAAGCTCGTATCACCGTCACTTTGAAAAACGGCGTTCTGGACCCGCAAGGAAAAGCAATTGAAGGCGCTCTGGGCGCTTTGGGATTTGATGGCGTCAATGATGTGCGTCAGGGCAAAGTCATCGATATCGAGCTTGACGAGACCAGCAAAGACAGCGCCCAAGGCAAATTGACCGACATGTGCGAAAAGCTGCTGGCCAACACCGTTATCGAGAATTATCACATCGATATTCTCTAAAGGCTGCGAACAGGCAGGATAAATAATGAGCAAGCAAGACACGGCTCCTTCACCGCAAAGACCTTATGATCAAAAGAGCGAAACCGCCAAAGCTATCCGTTTCATGGCAATCAAGGCAGCTATTTTCATTCTGATCCCGGTGATTGCATCCATCCTTGCCATTGTCTTTCTTCTTTAACCTGCATCTTAAGGCCATAGCAGCTGACAAGCGCTTGCCACTCCCTTTTCTCTGGATGAGGCTAATATGAAAACGTCAATCCTAGTATTTCCCGGCACCAATCGTGAGCATGACATGGCCGCCGCCGTGCGCTCCGTCTCCGGTGACGAGCCAGCCATGGTCTGGCATACAGAAACCCAAATCCCACAATCTGATTTGATCATCGTTCCCGGTGGCTTTTCTTATGGCGACTATCTGCGCTCAGGTGCCATTGCAGCGCGCTCTCCTGTCGTCAAAGATTTGCTGGCCAAGGCAAAAGAAGGCGTCAAAATTCTGGGCGTGTGCAACGGTTTCCAGATCCTTACCGAGACCGGCATCCTGCCCGGTGCCCTGATGCGCAATGCAGGCCTCAACTTCATTTGCAAGAAAACCCATCTGCGGGTCGAGAATAACGAAACCGACTTCACATGGGCCTATGAAGATGGCCAGACCATTCTCTGTCCTGTGGCTCATCATGACGGCAATTATTTCGCCGATGATGAAACCCTCGCCATGCTGGAAGGCGATGGCCGGGTTCTGTTTCGCTATGCCGACGAAAATGGCGAAGTCACACCAGAAGCCAATATCAATGGCTCTCGCAACAATATTGCAGGCATCATGAATGCCCGTGGCACCATTTTGGGCATGATGCCTCACCCGGAAAATCTCATTGAAGACCTGCATGGCGGCCTGGATGGCCGTGGCCTGTTTGAAAGCCTGTTGGAGAAGGTGGCATGATCCAGAACGAAATCCAGATCACCCCGGAACTGATCGCAGAGCATGGCCTGAAACCGGACGAATATAAGCGCATTCTGGAATTGATTGGCCGAGAGCCAACCATCACAGAGCTTGGCATCTTCTCAGCCAT
The DNA here is from genome assembly GCA_025800105.1 of Cohaesibacter sp. Taxonomy (GTDB): domain Bacteria; phylum Pseudomonadota; class Alphaproteobacteria; order Rhizobiales; family Cohaesibacteraceae; genus Cohaesibacter. The sequence goes on from JAOXSG010000165.1 coordinate 15,012, forward strand.
GTGGAACGAGCATTGCTCTTATAAGTCATCCAAAAAATGGCTGCGCACCTTGCCAACCAAAGGCCCCCGCGTTCTGCAAGGCCCTGGCGAAAATGCCGGTGTGGTCGATATTGATGACGGTCAGGCCATTGTTTTCAAGATGGAAAGCCATAACCACCCATCATACATTGAGCCATATCAGGGCGCGGCCACCGGTGTTGGCGGCATCCTGCGCGATGTCTTTACCATGGGCGCACGCCCTGTTGCAGCCATGAATGCCCTGCGCTTTGGTCAGCCAGAGCATGAGCGCACCCGCCATATTGTCTCAGGCGTTGTTGCGGGCGTTGGCGGCTATGGCAATTGCTTTGGCGTGCCAACCGTTGGCGGTGAGGTTAATTTCCACCCATCATACAATGGCAATTGTCTGGTCAATGCCTTTGCAGCTGGCCTTGCCGATGCCGACAAGATTTTCCTGTCCGAAGCCAAAGGCGTCGGCATGCCCGTCGTCTATCTGGGAGCCAAAACCGGCCGCGATGGCGTCGGCGGCGCAACCATGGCCTCTGCCGAATTTGATGACGATTCCGAGGAAAAGCGTCCAACCGTTCAGGTCGGCGACCCTTTCTCAGAAAAACGCCTGATGGAAGCAACGCTGGAGCTGATGCAAACCGGCGCTGTCATCGCCATTCAGGATATGGGCGCAGCGGGCCTGACCTGCTCTGCCGTGGAAATGGGCGCAAAAGGTAATCTCGGCGTTGATCTGGACCTCAACAAGGTGCCATGTCGCGAAGAAAATATGTCCGCCTATGAGATGATGCTCTCAGAATCACAAGAGCGCATGTTGATGGTCCTGCACCCGGAAAAACGCGAAGCCGCCGAGGCGGTCTTCCGCAAATGGGAGCTGGATTTTGCCGAAGTCGGCACAACAACAGATAATCTTCGCTTCCGCATCTATCACAATGGTGAGGAAGTCGCAAACCTGCCGATCAAGGAACTGGGCGACGAAGCCCCCGAATATGATCGTCCATGGATCGAGACACCAAAGCTTGAAAAGCTCGATAGTGCAAGCATTGAAGCCCCCGCCAACCTACTCGATAGCCTTTATAAAATGGTTGCCATGCCCGATCTCGCCTCCCGTCGCTGGGTGTGGGAGCAATATGACACCATGATTCAGGGCAACACCAAGCAACGCCCCGGCGGCGATGCCGGTGTTATCCGCGTCAATGGCAGCGACAAAAAAGGCCTTGCCTTCTCCGTTGATGTCACCCCGCGCTATTGCAAGGCAGAGCCAATTGAAGGCGGCAAACAAGCCGTTGCCGAATGCTGGCGCAACCTCAATGCAGTGGGCGCAGAACCCTTGGCCACCACAGACAATCTCAATTTCGGCAATCCAGAAAAGCCGGAAATTATGGGCCAGTTTGTCGGCTGCATCAAAGGCATTGGTGAGGCTTGCGAGGCATTGGATATGCCAATCGTCTCCGGCAATGTCTCGCTTTATAACGAGACATCCGGCGAGGCCATTCTGCCGACCCCTGCCATCGGCGCGGTTGGCTTGCTGCCTGATGTCAATATCTCTGTCGGCAATGGCTTTGTTGAAGAAGGCAATGTCATCCTCCTCATCGGCGATCATGGCCATGAGTTGGGCCAAAGCCTATATTTGCGTGATATTCTGGGCCGCGAAGAAGGCGCCCCGCCTCCCGTTGATCTGGCAAAAGAAAAAGCCCATGGCGATTTTGTCCGCAATCAGATCCGCGCCGGCAAAATCAATGCCGCCCATGACCTATCTGATGGCGGCCTTGGCGTCGCCATTGCAGAAATGGGCATGAAATCCGGCCTTGGAGCAGATATTGAACTGCCCGCAGACAATGCCCATATTGCATTTTATGCGGAAGATCAGGCGCGCTATCTCGTCACCTGCTCGTCTGAAAAAGCAGAGGAGCTGCTGGCTGATGCGAAAAATGCCGCCATTCCTGCGACAAAACTTGGCTTTGTCACAGGCAAAGACCTAAAAGTCGTGGGTCATGGCAGCATTTCCATTGCAAAATTGTCTTGCGCACATGAAGATTGGTTCCCAAACTTTATGAACCAGTCTTAAAGGCCACACGTTTAAAGAAAACATGGCCTTGAAGGATTGTTGTTATCGGTCAGCCATGCTGACTGACCGATACAATGCTATTCATGCTGCTATGTGGCAAGGACCAGCTTGCCAGTGAAAAGACAATCTGTAGGAGGCCGCCATGCCGATGGATGCAAGAGAAATTGAAACCCTGATCAAGGAAGCCCTGCCCGATGCCAACATTACCATTCGTGATTTGGCAGGCGATGGCGACCATTATGCGGCAGAGGTGGTCTCTGAGAGCTTTCGTGGCAAATCCCGCGTGCAACAGCACCAGATGATTTATGAAGCTCTCAAGGGCAATATGGGCGGCGAATTGCACGCTCTGGCCCTGCAAACATCTGTGCCCGAATAACTTCCCGTATAACCTCACATATATCAAAGGCTCCCCGGCTCTTTGATGGATAAATGTGACAATTTGACCAAAGGCAAGGCTCCCCCGGCCCGCACGCCCGATGGTCACGCAAAAGAAAACACAAAGGACGGCAATATGAGCGATATCCAAGCCTGGATCGAAAATGAAGTGAAATCCAACGATATTGTGGTTTTCATGAAAGGCACCCCAAGCTTCCCACAATGCGGCTTCTCTGGTCAGGTCGTACAGATCATGGATTATCTGCAAGTGCCTTACAAAGGCATCAATGTACTGGAATCAGATGATCTGCGTCAGGGCATCAAGGATTTTTCCAACTGGCCAACCATCCCGCAACTCTATGTCAAAGGCGAATTTATCGGCGGCTGCGACATCGTACGGGAAATGTTCCAAAATCAGGAATTGCAAGACTTGCTCAATTCCAAAGTGACGGCCTAAAACGCAAAAGCATAGAATAAATACAAAAAGCCCGGATCACATCGATCCGGGCTTTTTCTTGCCATAGAAGAAGACACTTATACCAACGGCATGAAAGATTGATCCATGGGATGCCTTTAAATGGTTTACTGACAAGGCATCTTTCGACGGACAATGCCGAGGCAATTTCCTAGAAAGATAACGCCGCTCAGTGGGCCATTTAAAGGCACCGAAGGCCGGTTTTATTGGCTCACTGGACTGCCTCGCTCTTACTTTATGGTCAATCAGAGCATGACAGCAAAAGCTCCTTGCCAGAAAACCAATAAAATCCGGTCATATGGGTCAATCTTTCATACCGTTGGTATTACTGAACCAATAGCAAAGCCAGCCGACCGGTCGATTTAGCGAAATTACGAATTTGACTCATAAAATCAGTCGGATAATCCCCGTGCAGATCATAAGTCAATTGATTATTCAGTTGGATAAAAAAGTCATCCAAATTCTTTTCCTGATCAAGATCAAAAATAATAGCCTTTTTCCAGTCAAAATGATTGATCGAAAATTGCTTATCAGGCAGCGCTACAAAAACAACACTAATAGATGGCAAATCAACCTTTAGCGTCTTGCGAATTTTCTTTAAAACTCTGGATGCATAAGCATAATTATAAGTATCGACAAAAAATGCACCTTCATCCTGATATTGCTTACCATTGATCAATAATTCACTATTGAATGATCGATATATCTCCTCATCATCCAAGATTGTAGGATAGAGCATTAAAGCAACATTTTGTTCTTTAAGACCAAATGTATCAATCGAAAAGTCCGGCAAGATATTATAAAAGGATCGAACAACATCCTGTCGTCTCTTGCGACCAGACACACTATTTTCTCTAAACAATATAAAAGCATAAAGACCATAGCCAGAATAATTCCTAGAATAATCAGCATTATCTTTAGCCATAAAAGCTTTTGTCAAAAGCTCAATTTCTATTTTATTGGATGATAGATAATTGCGCAATTTTGTACTGGGCACTTGCAAGACACGGCCATAATTTCCACCACCACCGGCCTCAAGATCAAACAAATCGTAAGCATAGGCCGTTTTACCATCGGAGCCCAGAATAATGCTCCCTATAGCATTGCGAAAAGACTCGCCATAACCACAAAATTCCAAATTAAGTTTGTTCGAATCCAACCTTTTATATTTCAAACAATCTATAGCCTCAGGATCATCATCAGCAAACTCAGAGATAGACAATTCAGACAAAGCAAATGGAAAGCGATAGAGCGAAGGCTTTTTTAAATCAAAACGATGCTTGCCAGTAGCAGGGACATCGACAATTCTGAAATCTCCCGCAAATGAAAAATTTGGCATCATTATGAAACCAAAAATAAAAAATATAAAAAACCGTTTCAAATAGAAAAACAAATATCGGAAAGATAAAAACACGAAGAAAAATATCAAATAAAAACCAACCACTTCATCTAACACAAGAGGCTCGCCAACAATCAAATCGAAATAAAACCAAACAACAATCGTTACAATGGCTGAAATAAAAAATATTAGTTTAAACTTCTGAATATATTCACCAAAATATTTTTCAAAAAATTCAATAAGAGCCGCCATTTAAAAACCTTAGTCATCAAGTCAAACCATGATAGCCAATTGAAAATAAAACAGCATCAAAAAGCTATTATCGCCAATATCAAATATTATATGACAAGATTATAAGGCAAAAAGATAAATTTATAAAATGGTTTTAACCATTGATTACTCTTCATGCATATGCAGGAAACTCTCAGAGAGTGCACTCACCGCGCCACAGCCTTCTGCGTCATCATGATCATCCCCTGCCCTGTCATCCTCGACAGACAAACCCTGAAAATCAAAAAGATCCCGATCCAGCATATGGGAGGGGCGGATATTTTTCAGCGCCCGGAACATCACTTGCGTGCGGCCCTTATGCTGAGCCTCAAAGCCCTGCAACATGGCTTTGACCTGCTGGCGCTGCAAACCATCTTGCGAGCCGCATAAATCGCAAGGAATGATCGGAAATTGCATAGCTTGCGCGAATTTTTCCAAATCACTCTCAAGACAATAGGCAAGCGGGCGAAATACCATCAAATCCCCTTCCTCATTCTTCAATTTGGGTGGCATCGCAGCAAGCCGCCCCCCATGCATCAGATTGAGAAAAAAGGTCTCCAGAATGTCGTCCCGATGATGGCCAAGGACAATGGCATCACAGCCATGCTCACGCGCCACACGATAAAGATTGGCCCGACGAAGCCGAGAGCATAAGGAGCAATAGGTATTGCCTTCCGGGATCTTCTCCTTGACGATGGAATAGGTATCCTGACGCTCGATATGATAGGGAATGCCATGCGCTTCAAAATAGGCTGGCAAAATATTAGAAGGGAAACCGGGCTGCGCCTGATCCAGATTGGACGCCAGAATCTCAATATTGAGATGACCACGCCATTTCAAATCCAGCAGCAGAGCCAAAAGACCATAGGAATCTTTGCCCCCTGACATGCAAACCAGCCATTTTTGCTTTTTCGTCTGCATACCATAATCATCAATCGCCTCGCGCACATTGCGCAGCAAGCGTTTGCGCAGCTTTTTGAAAGACACAGAGCCCGGCGCATGGCGAAACATTGGATGACACAAACCATCCTCAACCTCTGTCTGCAAGGTCACAGGCTCAAGCCCATCCTGCGGGATAGAGACTTCTGACAAATTGCCTTCACTCATCTTGATCGGTCCTCACATCAAACAGCGGCATAGTGCTTATACCAACGCCAGACAAAAAGAAAAGGCCGCCAAAAAGGGCGGCCTTTCCAAAATTCCATAAATTCGATACATCCCGCCAATTAGCGAGAGTAGAATTCGACCACCAGATTTGGTTCCATGATCACTGGATATGGAACGTCAGCCAATTGTGGCAGAGACTGATAGGTTGCCGTCATTTTGTTATGATCAGCAACAATGTAATCAGGCACATCACGCTCGGCCAGCTGAGTGGCTTCGATCAGGATAGCAAGCTGCTTGGAACGCTCACGCACTTCCACAACATCGCCAACTTTACAACGATAGGAAGGAATGTTCACGCGCTTGCCATTGACCAAAACGTGGCCATGGTTGATGAACTGGCGGGATGCGAAAACGGTCGCAGCAAATTTTGCGCGATAGACGATGGCATCCAGACGGGATTCCAGCAGACCGATCAGGTTCTCAGATGTATCGCCTTTGATCCGGCTTGCTTCTTTATAGATGCTCAAAAACTGCTTTTCGGAAATGTTACCATAGTAACCTTTCAGCTTCTGCTTGGCGCGCAGCTGAATACCGAAGTCAGACAGCTTGCCTTTACGGCGCTGACCATGCTGACCGGGACCATATTCGCGGCGGTTTACTGGAGACTTAGGACGGCCCCAGATATTTTCGCCCATGCGACGGTCAATTTTATACTTTTGCGAATGGCGCTTAGACATAACGTGTTTTCCTGTTTTTGTCTTTTTAAGAAAACGCGCCCCTCCTGGAAAAGACATCACATGATGTTCAATTCGACAGAGATCCAAGGATTTGCGCCCCTTGGCTCTCACGGGTGCGTTAAACAACAAAGGGGGCCTGTCAAACAAGCCCCTCAATGCTGCGCTGTGTTTAGACACAAACCTGGCAAGAGTCAAACACTGGATGGGCAATATTGCCGCTTTTTTGCTGATTTTTGCAGCTTTATCGCAATTTCCTCAGAAGAGAGCCTATCCCAGCCCCGGACGCAACCGCGCCCAAGCGGTTTTCAGCCGCCCTTCCCCATCTCCAGTGGAATAGAATTGAATGGAACCGCCAAAACTGGCCGATAAATCCCCGTATGCCGCCTGCCGGTTGGCAACACTATCCTGCCATTCTTGCCCCAGCAAAAGCATAACCCGGCGGGCAACCGCAGGCGCCGGATCAATCCAGAGAACAGGCCAAGGCGCAACCTTGTTGAGCGCAGCCAGCATCAGCGGATAATGCGTACATCCCAACACAACAATATCGGTCTTGCGCCCAGTATCATCCTGCGCAAAAGCTGCACCAATCTCACACCCCAAAGCCTGACTATCCCAAACGCCATCCAGAACAAAGCGCTCGGACATTTCCGCCAATGATGGGCAAGGCACCAGATTCACTTCACATGCATGGGCAAAATCCTCAATCAATTCATGCATCAAAGAGCGCTTCATGGTGCCCGGCGTCGCCAAAACGGAAATCTTGCCGCTTTGACTGCCAGCCGCAGCAGGCTTGACCCCCGGCACAATGCCAACAACAGGCAAACCCAACGCTGCCCGCAAAGGCGTCAAGGCAATGGTCGAGGCCGTATTGCAAGCCACCACCACAAGATCTGGTTTATGAAGCTGACATTGGGCTTGCAGCAAAGAAACAAGACCATCCGTCAAGTCATCTTCTTCGAGATCTCCATAAGGAAAACGCGCATCATCCGCCAAATAAATATAATCTGCCGCAGGCATGGTGCGAAACAGGGCCAGCAAAACCGACAATCCACCGAAACCGGAGTCAAAAACCAGAATTCTGGCTGCATGTTGGCCAACCATGTCACAGCCCCCTATCGATGATGCCGCTCATGGCGACGCTGCAAGGCTGCAATCACCCCGCGCAAGGTGCGCACTTCCTGCTCGGCCCAATCGCCTTTTTGCAAAATATTGCGCAAATTGCGCACCATATGCTCGCGCTTTTCCGGCGGGCGGAAAAACCCAACCTCATCCAGCGCCTCTTCCAAATGAGAAAACAGGCGCACCATATCATCCTTGCTGGCGCGCGGCACATCAGGCGTTTCAAAAGGCAGGGCCTCTTTGCGCTCCTGCCCGCTCATTCGCCATTCATAGCAAATGATCAAAACAGCCTGCGCAATATTGAGAGAAGCAAAATCCGGGTCCACCGGCAGGGTCAGAATTTCATTGGCCAGCGCCACTTCATCATTATTCAACCCCCAGCGCTCGCGCCCAAACAAAATGCCGACCTTACCGCCTTTTTCCGTGGTTTGGCGCATCACTTGCGCCGCTTCCACCGGGTGGCGAACGGTTTTGAGCATATCGCGCTGACGCGCCGTTGTGGCATAGACCATATCCAAATCTGCAATGGCCTCTTCAACAGTCTCAAAAATCTGGGTTTTACCAATCACATGATCTGCCCGACTGGCCGCATTGCGAGCCTTTTCGCTGGGCCAACCATCACGCGGGCGCACAAGACGCAAATCCGTCACACCAAAATTGGCCATGGCCCGAGCAGCAGTGCCAATATTCTCGCCCAATTGCGGCTCCACCAAAATAATGACCGGATCCATCTTATCTTCCTATCTGTCTTTCCATTTTGAGCCAGTTAATGGCCCAGCCAAGGCCCTATGACAAGTATTTCCAGCAAGGAAAGACAACAGATGGTCACAAAACACTCAGATTTTTTGGAAAAGAACCAGAAATTGCAGGGCCAAGCCCTTTGCCGCACTGCAACACAATGCTATAGGAGCCTTATATCACACCAGCCGACCCATTTTTTAAAAGAGCGCTTGCCAACGCGGGCAAGTAAAAGGTTTGGCATTAATATATGAGGACACTCTGCGATGTCTAAGATCAAGGTTGCGAACCCCGTTGTCGAACTTGACGGCGATGAGATGACACGGATCATTTGGGACTTTATCAAACAAAAACTGATCCTGCCCTATCTGGATATTGACCTCAAATATTACGATCTTGGCATCGAGGAGCGCGACCGCACAGACGACCAAATTACAGTCGATGCCGCAGAAGCCATCAAACAATATGGCGTTGGCGTCAAATGCGCCACCATCACACCCGATGAGCAGCGCGTCGAAGAATTTGGCCTCAAGCGCATGTATCGCTCCCCCAACGGCACCATCCGCAACATTCTGGGCGGCGTTGTCTTCCGCCAGCCCATCATTTGTAAAAATGTCCCGCGCCTTGTGCCCGGCTGGACCCAGCCAATCGTCATTGGCCGTCATGCCTTTGGCGATCAATATAAGGCAACCGATTTCCTCTTCCCCGGCAAAGGCAAATTGACCATGAAATTTGTCGGAGAAGATGGCACCGTGATCGAAAAGGACGTCTATGACGCCCCCGCCGCCGGTGTTGCCATGGGTATGTATAACCTTGACGAATCCATCAAGGACTTTGCCCGCGCCTCTTTCAATTATGGTCTTTCACTGGGCTGGCCTGTTTTCCTTTCCACCAAAAACACCATCCTCAAAGCCTATGATGGCCGCTTCAAAGATCTGTTTCAGGAAATTTACGAGCAAGAGTTCGAGGCAGAGTTTAAGAAAAAAGGCATTCATTACGAGCACCGCCTGATTGACGATATGGTGGCTTGCGCCATGAAATGGAATGGCGGATTCGTCTGGGCCTGTAAAAATTACGACGGCGATGTGCAATCCGACACAGTGGCACAGGGCTTTGGTTCTCTGGGTCTGATGACCTCCAAACTAATGACACCCGATGGCAAAATTGTCGAAGCGGAAGCCGCCCATGGCACCGTCACCCGCCACTATCGCCAGCATCAGAAAGGCGAGGAAACCTCAACCAACTCCATCGCCTCCATCTTTGCATGGACCGGTGGCTTAAAACACCGCGCCACACTCGATGACAATGCCGAGCTGATGAAATTTGCCAACACCTTGGAGCAAGTCATCGTCAATACGGTCGAAAGCGGCCAAATGACCAAGGATCTGGCTCTACTGGTTGGCCCCGAGCAAGGATGGTTGTCAACCACCGGCTTCCTTGATGCCATTGACCAAAACCTGCAAAAAGCTATGGCATAAAACCAACAAAGCCATTGAGACAAAGGGCGTCCCTCATCGGCGCCCTTTATTGTTTCAATAGCAACTATTCTTAACAGATATTTTGTCAGCCTTTTCCAAAACACATTTTATGACATAAATTTAATTATTATTGAATTTTCAGATATTTAAATTCTATCAAAAAACTTTCAAAACAAAACCAAATAGATATATGGCCTGATTGACACTTTTTACACTGCTTTTATTCAGCCTGTGCTATTTACCACCACCCCTTTTTGAGTTACGTACTTCATGTGACTATTTCGATAGTCCGGTGGCTGCCTGATCACCCGCTTGCCCACCACCTCGATTGGTCAGGCAGCCATTTGCTTTCAAAAATTTTATCCAATATTTAATATTCAATTCAAGCTTCCCCTCTAGGCTCCCCCCAAAAAATGACATAAAAAAAGCACCGCCAAAGCGGTGCTTTTATAGGGATGCTCTGAAATATCTGAGGCATATTTCAATGCCTCAGACACAATATATATCCGTTACAATCCGGCAAGATGCTCTTTAATCGCTGCAATCGCAGCATCAGCTTGTGCTGCATCTTTGCCACCAGCTTGCGCCATATCAGGACGGCCACCACCGCCACGACCACCAAGAATGTCCGCGGCCATTTTGACCAAATCAACAGCATTGACCCGCTCGGTCAAATCTTTGGTCACACCGGCCACAATGCCAACTTTGCCATCATCAGAAACACCGATCAGTACAACCACGCCAGAACCAAGGCTTTCCTTGCCCTGATCCACAAGACCTTTCAGATCCTTGGGAGAAATGCCCTCGGCGACTTTGGCCATAAATTTCAGACCATTCACCTCTTCATGGGCATCGCCCCCGGCTTGTCCACCACCCATAGCAAGCTTGCGGCGCACATCGGCCAATTCTTTTTCCAGCTTGCGACGATCAGACACCAAAGCTTCCAAACGGTCCAGCAAATCATTGGGAGAGACTTTCAAAAGACCCGCCGCAGCACGAACCCGCGCATCTTGCTGTTGCAAATAAGCCCGCGCTTCATCCCCTGTCAGGGCTTCAAGACGGCGCACACCAGCAGCAACTGCACTTTCAGACACAATGGTCATAAGCCCAATATCGCCTGTCCGCTTCACATGGGTGCCGCCACACAATTCAAGGGAATAAGGCTTTCCGACTTTTTCACCGCGCACAGCCTCACCCATGGTGACAACCCGCACTTCCTCACCATATTTTTCGCCGAACAAGGCCATTGCTCCGGCTTCAATCGCATCATCCACCGCCATAACACGGGTCTCAACCGCGCCATTTTGCAAGATAATTTCATTGACCATCGCCTCAACATTGGCAACTTCCTCTTCTCCCATCGGCTTTTGATGGGAAAAGTCAAAACGAAGACGCTCAGGCGAAACCAGCGATCCTTTCTGAGCAACATGATCGCCCAATGTCTCGCGCAAGGCCTCATGCATCAAATGGGTCGCGGAATGATTGGAGCGCACCGCATTGCGGCGCTCTTTATTGACTTTCAATTCCAGCGCTTCACCGGCTTTCAAGCTGCCCTCAACCAAGGTCCCCATATGCACAAACATGCCATCGGCCTTTTTCACGGTATCACGCACGTCAAAACGGATGCCATCAGCGACCATGACACCATGGTCACCAACCTGACCACCAGATTCGCCATAAAAAGGTGTCTGGTTCAAAATCACCGCACCTTCATCACCAGCCTGCAAGGCATCAACCTCTGCCCCATCCTTAACCAGAGCCAGAACAGCCCCTTCGGCTTCCTCTGTTTCATAACCAAGAAACTCGGTCACACCTGCTTTTTCTTTCAGATCGAACCAAACCGCATCAGTTGCCGCCTCACCAGAGCCAGACCAATTGGCACGGGCTTCTGCTTTCTGGCGCTCCATGGCAACATCAAAGCCATCGGTATCGACACCAATATTACGCGCGCGCAAAGCATCCTGCGTCAAATCCAGCGGGAACCCATAGGTATCATAAAGTTTGAACGCGGTCTCGCCATCCAGATTATCGCCATCCCCCATAGTGTGGGTCGCGTCATCCAGCAATTGCAAACCACGGCTCAGGGTTTTACCAAATCGCGCTTCTTCCAGCTTCAGCGTCTCGGTGATCAAAGCCTCAGCTCGCACCAATTCAGGGAAAGCCTGTCCCATTTCGCGCACAAGCGTTGGCACCATTTTATAAATGACAGGATCCTGCGCTCCCAAAAGACGGGCATGACGCATAGCACGGCGCATGATACGACGCAGAACATAACCGCGACCATCAGAGGCAGGCAGCACGCCATCGGCGATCAAAAAGCTGGTCGAGCGCAAATGATCAGCAATCACACGATGAGAGGCAGCCGCTTCGCCTTCTTCCTCACGTCCGGTCAAATCAACACTGTTCTGGATCAGAGCGCGGAACAAATCTGTCTGATAATTGTCATGGGTGCCTTGCAAAACAGCGGCAATGCGCTCCAGCCCCATACCGGTATCAATTGAGGGCTTGGGCAAATTGATCCGCTCATCCTTGGAAATCTGCTCATATTGCATGAAAACAAGGTTCCAAATCTCAATGAAACGATCGCCATCTTCTTCAGGAGAGCCCGGAGGGCCACCCCAAATATGATCGCCATGATCATAGAAAATTTCCGAACAAGGACCACAAGGACCGGTCTCCCCCATGGACCAGAAATTATCGCTGGTCGGAATGCGAATAATCTTCTCATCAGGCAGGCCCGCAATCTTCTTCCAAAGATCAAATGCCTCATCATCCTCATGATAGACCGTCACCAAAAGCTTGTCTTTTGGCAGACCAAATTCACCCGTAATCAACTTCCAAGACAATTCAATTGCATCTTCTTTGAAATAATCTCCAAAGGAGAAATTACCGAGCATTTCAAAGAAGGTATGATGACGCGCAGTATAGCCGACATTATCCAGATCATTATGCTTACCGCCAGCACGCACGCATTTTTGCGAAGTCACCGCCCGACTATAATCGCGCGGCTCCAACCCGGTAAAAACATTTTTAAACTGCACCATACCCGCATTGGTAAACATCAGGGTTGGGTCATTGCGCGGAACCAGCGGGCCTGAATCAACAATTTCATGATTATTTTTGCCGAAATAATTCAGGAATGTGGATCGGATCTCGTTTACACCACTCATGAATACACCATACCATCTGTTATCAGTTTACGGATATGGCCTCAAACAACACATCTAGCCTTCATCAAAAGCAAAACATGGTCAAAAAGAGGCTCACAATCTCATCAGCATTCAAAACCAAAAGACAATCCGTTAGCTTCAAACACCTCTCATCTTGGCGGTTTTAGCCGCCCTTTTGAGTGCTGTCTATAAATTTGCCAAGACCAACCCAAGAAATCAGCCATCAAGCGCAACAATCTCCCCCATAGCCCCAGCTTTTGGCCTTCATAGTGGACAAGACAGCCAAACTTGTAAGCCAATCAGGATTTAGAACAAACACAAAAGCACAAAACAAAAAAAGGGCTGTCAAAAACAGCCCCTTTCAAATTCAAAATAAGATCACCAAAGGCAATCAATCATCGCCCTCTTCTGGCCCGACATTTTCAATCAGATCATCGCTATTGAGACCCGCATTCTGACGAATGGCCAATTCAATCTCTTCAGCCACCTCAGGATTATCACGAAGAAAATTCTTAGAATTTTCACGCCCCTGACCCAAACGCTGACTATCATAGGAGAACCAGGCACCAGATTTATCGACAATATTGGCCTTAACCCCCAAATCCAGCAATTCACCGGTTTTGGAAATGCCTTCTCCATACATGATGTCAAACTCGACCTGCTTGAATGGAGCGGCCACTTTATTCTTAACCACTTTCACCCGTGTCTGATTGCCAACCACTTCATCACGATCCTTGATCGCGCCAGTCCGGCGAATATCCAGACGAACAGATGCATAAAATTTCAATGCATTGCCACCAGTTGTCGTCTCGGGGCTGCCAAACATCACACCAATTTTCATGCGGATCTGGTTGATGAAAATCACCATACAGTTCGTGCGAGAAATAGAGCCAGCCAATTTGCGCATAGCTTGGCTCATCAAGCGCGCCTGCAAGCCGGGAAGAGAATCCCCCATCTCCCCTTCTAACTCAGCACGTGGTGTCAGGGCTGCAACGGAATCGACAACCAAAACATCCACAGCACCAGAGCGCACCAGCGTATCGGCAATTTCCAAAGCCTGCTCACCAGCGTCAGGCTGGGAGATCAGCAAATTGTCAATATCAACGCCCAATTTACGCGCATAAACTGGGTCAAGCGCATGTTCGGCATCCACAAAAGCACAAATGCCCCCACGCTTTTGGCTCTCAGCAATACAATGCAAGGCCAATGTCGTCTTACCAGAGCTTTCAGGACCATAAACCTCAATGATCCGCCCCTTTGGCAAACCACCAATGCCAAGCGCAATATCCAATCCAAGAGAGCCTGTCGGAATAGCATCAATCTCAACCACATCCCGCTGGCCCAGCTTCATCACAGAGCCTTTGCCAAAAGCCCGATCAATCTGAGACAGAGCGGCTTCCAATGCTTTTGTTTTATCCATGCTGCTTCCTTCAACAAGTCGGAGACTATCCTGAACCATTTCGAGCCCCATTTTTCACAGCCGCCTCACCAGCGCAACCATGATTAATGTACTCATTTTGTTCCAAAATACAAACAAAATTCTAAACAACAGATAAACATAATATTTTAGCATTTGTTTTCAATATGTTCTCATGGGAAAACCGACAATGTCAGTCTCAGACAAGAGATGGCAATGATCATAAAACCGAATCAAAATCTGCGATTGATCCTCTCAATTCGATTGGATTAACCGCTAGAATTGTCACGCAGCTCTCCATCCGCAATAGAACGCAAAGGCATAATTAAGAAACACCATTTCTGATCTGAACCATAAGGTCCATCCCTGTAATCAACTAATATTCTGAACATTTTTGCCCATAATTGCGCCTTCAAAATAAATATGTATTTGCATATTTATTTTGAAGGCCTATAGTCCCCTTAAATAACATGAGTTCCAGAGTCACAAATAATGACAAAACGGAACAACAGGGCAATAAGGGATGACAATGGCCAAAGGCAGAGAATCTGGAACACGCAAAGCAAGCTATCTATGCGGCATAGCAGCACTTGCTTTAACCGTTGCAGCACCAGCGGCAACATATGCGCAAGATGCAGAAGAGCTTGATACCATCTATGTGAAAAGCAATTACAACAAGGATCGCTTCGCAGAAGCGGCTGACCGTAATTTCTCAACCTATATTTCGGAAAAAGCCATCAAGGAAGCCCAAAGCGGCGATCTGAAAGATCTGTTCGCAGAAGAAGCCTCTATCACCGTTGGCGGCGGCATTCCCATTGCACAGAAAATTTTCGTCAATGGCGTGGATATGCTCAATCTCAATGTCACCATTGATGGCGCCATGCAAAACAACCGCTCTTTCCACCATGTAACAGCCAATGCCATTGATCCGGGCCTGCTGAAAGCTGTGCGCGTCGATGCAGGCATTGCGGCAGCCGATTCTGGCCCCAATGCGACCGCTGGCTCTGTTGCTTTCCAAACCAAGGATGCATTGGATTTCCTAAAAGGCGATGACAAGTTCGGCGGTCGCGTTCTGCTCTCCGCAGATAGCAATTCCCTGACCTTTTCAGAAGCTCTGACCCTTTATGGCCGCAATCAAGGCTTTGACATTCTGGGTTATGTAAAAAATGCGCGTGGACAGGATTATGAAGCAGGCGATGGCAAGGAAATTGCCGGCTCAAAAGCAGCATTGCAAAGCCTGCTGTTAAAAGGTGGCTATTCTGCCGAAAATGGCAATCGCTTTGAAGCCTCAGCTCAAATCCTCAAGGACACAGCCTTGCGCCCTTATCGGGCCAATTTTGGCAGTTTCAGAGGGGCAAGCCCAATTCGCCTCTATGAAACCTCCAGAAAAAGCATGGCCTTTAACTTCAATACAGAAGCGCCAACAGATCTTTGGGATCCTGAAGTCGTCTTGGGCTATAGCGAAAATGACATCCGCGTCCCAGTACCTTATGGCTCCAAAGGGGTATCCAGCACCGTCAATGCTAAAATCGCCAATACATTCCATTTTGCTCAAAAATACGGCATCACAGTCGGGGTAGATGCTTATAACAAGGAAGCAACCTATACCGACCCAAGATCCAACAATAAGGAAAGCGCGACAAATATTGGGGCATTCGTGCAAGCACGCCTGCAACCAATCGAGCCATTGAAACTCTCCTTGGGTGGCCGCTATGACAGTCAGGATTTTGACGGCGTCAGTCATAGCTCTGGCAAAGATCTGAACGTCTCCGGCTTTAGTGGCAATGCCTCTGTCGCTTATGAAGTGGTTGATGGCCTGACCTTGAAAGCCGGTTACGCCAATATCTTTGGCGGCATCGATCTGGAAGATAATTTCACTTTTGAGCCGGGCTGGGATTATAGTGGCTTGAAAGCAAGCCGCGCGCAAAATGTCAGCGCTGGTGTTAGCCTTAAAAAATGGGATTTCATTGCCACTGCTGAAGTCTTCCGCAACGATGTGAAAAATGCCAGAAGCACCACATATAATTACAGAACCAGAACAACCACGCGAAACAATGTCGATTTCGTGACAAAAGGCTTCAATCTTGGCCTTGGCTATTACTGGATGAACGGTCACGCCCGCATCAGCTATTCCAATACCGAAATTGAAGTGAATGGCACCAAATCAGATTCTTACAATGCTCTGGATCTGGGCACTCCCTTGGGAGAAGTGATTGCCTTCAACATTGCCCATACGTTTGAGCCTTACGATCTGACAGTCGGCGGCAGCGTTGACGCGGCACTGGATTTCAAAACCGGCTCAAACGTGTCTGACAAAAAGATCGAAGGCTATACCGCCGTCAATCTGTTTGCAGAATATGAACCAAAGCAAATCAAGGGCCTGTCTATCCGCCTGAATGCCAACAATATCTTTGATGAAGATTATGCCGATCGCGCCGCTTATGGCGGTGACTTTGGCGTCGTTGGCGAATTTAAAGAGCCGGGCCGCTCTTTCCTTGCGACAGTGCGCTATGACTTTTAAGCGATTTAACAATCAGCCAAAATCATAAGCACAAAAAACCGGCATGGTTCCCATGCCGGTTTTTTTATGTCTCGAAAAAGAGAAGAGAAGAAAAAACACGCTCTTAGGAATAAAGGCGAATTAGATATTGAAACATCTGGAATGCCTCATCCCGATCAAATTTATCAGACAATTCCAACTGAACAGCCTCAAAATAATAGGGCCAAATGGCCCGATTGGCCTCTCTGCCCTTCTCACTGATATGCAAAAAATGCGCGCGCTTGTCCTTGGGGCAAGCAGTGCGCTCAATAAAGCCTTTTTTCTCCATCCGGCTCAAATGACGAGATAAATTATGCTGAGCCATAAAAAGCTTCTTTTGCAATTCGCTGGATCGGATCCCCTCTTCCTGTGCCCGCTCAAGTTCAGTCAGAATTTCATGCCAAAGCGGGCTGTCAAATCCATGCGCACGCAAGCGTTTTTCCATTTTAGGATAAAGATTGCGATGCGCCCGCAGCATATGAAACCAAACCCTGCTAATCAGAAAATCATGCGGCTCACGGGAGATCTCATCAAGGCTTTTCATAATCGTGGTCCTATATATTTTCCAAATGCGGAACGAATACCCGACAGACAGCCGGACTTATCTGCTAAATATTTGACAGAAAAGAGAGAAAAACTCAATTTATCTTCTTTGAATTTGCGACAAAATCATTTGAAAACCTGACTTTACGCTTCATCTTTTGGCATAAATCTTTATATTGAACATAAAAGTCATGAAAGACTGAAACGCCCTCTTTTATCAAACAAATTGCACTCTGCTGGATCTTTTCCATACACCAAAATGGAAAGGATAACGCACTGAAAAGGCCAAGCCCATGTTCAAAACAAGAAAAGCCATTGGTGCCGTATTTCTAACCATAGGTCTGTTGGCCGCTCAATCCGTTGCTGCCATTGAGATCAAAACACCACGCGGCACAGCAACCATTGAGCAAGTGCCAAAAAGGGTTGCGGTTCTCGACGTTGTTGCCATCGATACCATCGATTCACTTGGCATCAAACCGGTCGGTTTGCCTGAAAAGCTCTTCGTCAATTATCTTGACCATCTTATGCCCAACACGCAAACCATTGGCAGCCTGTTTAAGCCTGACTTTGAAGCCATCAACGCCATGCAGCCTGATTTGATGATCATAGGCGGACGATCCTCCAAGCAATATGATGCCATCAAAAAGATTGCTCCAACCATCGATATGACCATTTGGGGCAAGGATATTGTCGGACAGGCAAAAGCACGTTTGTCGGCCTATGGCGCGCTTTTCAACAAAGAGGCCAAAGCGCAAGAGATTGCCAAAATATTTGACGAAAAAATAGCCAAGACCAAAGCCGCCATCAAAGGCAAAGGCAAAGCCTTGATCGTCATGACCAATGGTCCCAAAATATCAGCCTATGGCGCAACAGGCCGTTTCGGTTGGTTGCATGAGGCTTTAGAAATACCAGAAGCCATTGAAAATGTTGAAGAACAAACCCATGGCGAGGCCATTTCCTTTGAATTTATCCGCGACGTCAATCCAGATTGGCTGATCGTCATCGACCGCACTGCGGCCATTGGCCAAAAAGGCGCCAGCGCCAAGCAAACCCTTGATAACGCACTGGTACAACAAACAAAAGCCTGGAGCAAAAATCAGGTTGTCTATTTGAATGCAGCCAATATCTATATCGCAAGTGGCGGCATCCAATCCATGACAAAGACAATGGATGAATTGATGACAGCTTTCTCAAAAGCAAACTAATCAGGCAAAGCCATCATCAACAAACAATGCGGCCTCATCACTCCAAGTGAGGCCGCATTAAACATAGCTTTTTAACAAAACGGCAAAGCATAATGACCAAAGGCTGGGCCATTGCACTCTTTCTCCTCGCGCTAGGAACATTGGCCAGTCTGTTGATCGGGGTGATTGATCTCTCCCAAGACGAAATCTGGCAAGATGGGGAGGCGCTCTCGATTCTCATCATCTCCCGCCTGCCCCGCACCATTGCAATCCTTCTCACAGGGGCCTCCATGGCCGTGGCCGGGCTGATCATGCAAATGATTGTGGCCAATAAATTTGTCGAACCCATGACATCAGGCTCCGGCCAAAGCGCAGCCCTTGGCGTCTTGATTGCAACATTCTTATTCCCCGCAAGCTCGCTTTTTGTCAAAATGGCCATTGCATGTCTGGTATCGCTGGCAGGCACAGCCGGATTTTTGGCCCTTATCCGAAAACTCCCTGCCCATCAGCCTTTGATGGTGCCCCTTGTCGGGCTGGCATATGGCGGCGTGATTGGTGCCATTGTCACGTTCATTGCCTTCCATACAGAGCTGATGCAATATTTAGAAACATGGTTTAACGGCGAATTTTCCGGCATTCTTCAGGGGCGTTATGAGCTTCTCTGGCTGGCAGGTTTGCTAACAATGCTTGCCTATCTCACAGCCGATCAATTTGCGATTTTGGGATTGGGAAAAAATGTCAGCATCAATCTGGGCCTGAATTACAAACATATCACAAGACTGGGTCTGGCCATTGTCTCGCTCATCACAGCCATGACAGTGGTAACAGTCGGCATCATTCCCTTTGTCGGACTGGTCGTGCCCAACATTGTCAGCCGCTGGCTGGGCGATAATCTGCGCAAAACCCTGCCCATCACCGCCATTTTGGGTGCAACTCTGGTTCTCTTGTCCGATCTGGTGGGCCGGATTGTAAGGCATCCCTTCGAAATTCCCGTTGGTACAATTTTTGGGATCACAGGCACCTGTATTTTCCTTTGGTTGCTCTATGTCCCTGCCAGATCAAAACCACAAAAGACCAAGCCATCAATGTCAGGAACTGCGTCATGACCCTGCATCGTTTGGGCTTTATCTTTTTACTTTATATCGCTTTTTCCATTGCATTCCTGACATTGAATGCAAGAGGAAACTGGGATTTTGTCCTGTCATTCAGAGGCACAAAATTGATTGGCATCACCATGGTGGCCATCTCCATTTCCTGTGCCACCGTCCTGTTCCAAACCATCAGCCAAAATCGCATCCTCACCCCATCAATTATGGGGTTTGATAGCCTCTATATATTGCTGCAAACCATGATGGTCTTCTTTTTAGGCGGCTTTGGCTTTGCAAGCCTTCCTCAGGAAATCCCCTTTTTCCTCAATTTCACAATCATGATGCTGGCCTCTTTGGCCCTGTTCGGCACATTATTGGGCCGATCCGCCAACCAAGCAAGACAGGATCTGCACCGCCTCTTGCTGACCGGCATTATTTTTGGCGTCTTCTTTCGCTCAATTACCAGCTTCATTCAGCGCGTCATTGATCCAAATGATTTTGTCATCGCAGCTGCAAGCACCTTTGCCGACTTTAACACAATCAATACAGATCTCTTGCTCATCGCCTCCCTCATGATGATCATCGCATTAGCAGCCCTGTGGCATTATCGCCATGAACTGGATGTCATCGCACTCGGCAAAGAGACAGCCACCAATCTGGGCATCCCTTACAAAACGCGCCTCTATACGCTTTTGGTCATCATTGCCCTTTTGATCTCAATCTCCACGGCATTGGTTGGCCCTGTTGCCTTTTTCGGACTTCTTGTCAGCAATTTGGCCTATCAAATCATCCCAAGCTATCACCATGCCTATTTGCTCCCTGCCGCCTCGCTCATCGCAGCCTCAATCCTGATTGGTGGGCAGGTCATTCTTGAGCATCTCATAGGGCTCTCAACGCCTTTAAGCATCGTGGTCGAATGTCTCGGCGGCTTGACCTTCCTTCTCCTGATCATAAGAGGAACAACCAGATGATCCGCCTTTCCTCTGTCAGCCATCAGATTGATGGCGCAAAGATATTATCCAATATTTCAGCTAACATTCCAAAGGGGCAAGTCACAGCCCTGATCGGCCCCAATGGGGCTGGCAAATCGACCCTTTTGTCGCTGATTGCCAGATTGCAAGGGCTGGAACAGGGCAGCATTTCCATTGATGATCTGGATGTCGTCACAACACCAAGCGATGAACTGGCTAGAAAATTAGCGATCCTGACCCAATCCAACAGCATCACTGCGCGTTTGCGCGTGCGCGAATTGGTCGCATTCGGGCGCTTCCCGCATCATAAAGGGCGGCCAAACCACAAAGATCTGGAGCGGATAGAAGAGGCAATTGAGCAATTTGATCTTGGCGATCTGGCCGATAAATTTCTCGATGAAGTCTCAGGGGGACAAAGACAAAAAGCCTTTGTTGCCATGGCTTATGCGCAAGATACCGATTATCTGCTGCTGGATGAACCTTTGAACAATCTCGATATGGCCAGCGCGCGCAATTTGATGCGCAATCTAACGGAACTTGCCGCCCAAACAGGCAAAACCATTGTCATCGTGCTACATGAAATCAATTATGCAGCCCTTTACGCCAATTGGATCATGGTCTTGAAACAGGGACAGCTCATTGCCAATGGACCGGCAAAAGAGATTTTGACCCCACAAATCATTGCCGATACCTTTGGCATTGAGGTCACAATTCACGAGATTGATGGCAAAACACTCGTCATGCATTATGGCTGAGCGGCTATAAGAGCCTGATTTAAAAGTCCTAAGCCATCCCTCTCCCCCTCCCAAACCACCCGTCATGGTACCCTCGTGGGCGGTTTGGGAGGGGGAGAGGGATGGATATGCGGCCTAAAAGTCTCAGACAGAGACTTTTAAATCGGGCACTAAGGGAGCGGTCAAAAAGGCAATCGGCATCACTCCCAACGCAGCGACAATTCCTCTTTCCATGCAAAACGCTCGAAATGACTGTCGAGCACACCACGCGCTTGCAACAAAGCCTCTTCGCTCTCGGTCTGCATGACAATTTCAAGCACATCATCCTTTGCGCTCATCACACAAAGCCCAAAGGGAAATTCAACACGCCCTTGCGTCTCGTCAAATGTCGATGGCACCTTATGAGCAAAATGCTTGCACATTTGCTGCAAATAGCGCGAGGCTTTATCGCTGGTAACCAAAGCTTTGTGATGCTGCATAATCCGGTCCTCATTTCTTTGAAAAACTATACTCAATTGGCAAAGATCCAGCCAACAAAAATGGGAGTTGGATAAAATCCTTCCCCCATTTTCAAACCCTAACTTGTTTTTCAGCTTTTAAAATTCAGCACCAAGCTTGATGTTGAAAGAGCGCCCCGGAGAATGGATGGATCCAATCACCCCCGGAACGGTCTGATAGCTGCCGCGCTCGGCATAATCCTGATCAAACAGATTGGTCACTTCAGCTCGAAGAGACAAATTGGCAAGAGAGGTCTTTGGCTTCCATTCTGCAAATATATCAACCACTTCATAACCTTCAAGCTTCTCAAACTTGCGGTTGGAATTATCAAAGATATCCTTGTCATAATCAAAGGCAACCTTGGCCAGCGCCCCAACCGTCACATCATAGTCAGTAAAGGTATAGGCCCCTTGCAAGGTCAACATATCACCGACCGAATTGGCCGTGTTATAATGACCAGAGCCTGCATATCCATCGCCAAATTTGACCTCAGTATGAGAGAAAGCGGCAGAGACAAAAGCATTGTCCCAATCATAGCGCCCATAAAGGTCAAAGCCGTAGCTCTTTAGATCCTGACCATTGATCCGATCTGCCACACGGGTGCGGAAATTATAATTGCCATAATCAATCGGATTTTCCATATGGGTGTAGAAGAGCTTGCCGCCCAAATCCCAGCCATTGCGGCGGAAAGAGAAGCCAAGCTCGGAATTGTGAGAGCGCGTCGGCTTCAAATCACTGGAATATTTATAATTCAGTGCATGGAAACGCGCCGCTTCCGCCTGCTCCAAACCACCAAAGACAGAGGCAAAGCCGGCATTCAGTTTCAAACCATCCAGAACTTCGAAAGAAGCAGAAAGATTGGGTGAAAGGCCAACAGTCTCAAATGTCTGGCCATCCACGGAATCATAGCTCTGATAATCAACCCGCGCACCGGTCGAAATTTCAAGCCGCTCGATGGGGCTAAAGCGCGCCTGAACCAATGCACCAATATTGGCAACCGTCTCAGAAGCGTCCGGCACCGGAACAACCGCCTTATAGAAGCTCTCAATATCGGTCTGATTGTGATAAAAATCGACCCCAGCCGTTACCGATGCCTTGCCAAAGGTAAAAGTATTGAGAAGCTTTCCGCCAAACTCATTGTTGTCACTTTTGAAATCACCCGCAGGCGAGAGGAAAGGCCCACGACGATAAGCCCCATAAGGACGGTCCAAAATATGCTGACTGAAATACAGCGTTGCTTGCGGATCAAACAATTCTGTCGGTTTGGTCGTCTCATAATTCAGAACAATGCTGGCACGCTCAGCAATATTCTCATTATACAGGTTTTCACGCGCCGGATTGGCCAAGGCCATATTGGCCCGCAATTTGCGATAGCCATAATCGCGCGAATATTCGCCAGAAAGGGTAACGCGATGCCCCTCGCCGCTCTCATAGGCAACCTTGCCAAGGCCGCTCCATAAATCATCGGCTGTGCCCGGCTCTTTCCTGCCCGCACCATCTTTATAATCATCGCCATCGGCCCGCTTAACGATGCCCAGCACTTCAAAGCCAGTCTCGCTTTTGCCATAACCGGCACCGGTGACGGTGAAAGTCTGGCTATTGCTTTCATAGCCCGCAATCACACGGCCACCAATGCTTTGCCCGTCCCGCAAAAGATCGGATGCATCCTTGGTTGTCATCTCGACACTGCCAGCCAAGGCACCGGGGCCAGCATCAGCAGGCGACACGCCACTTTTCACATCAGCCTGTTTCAAAAAGTAAGGGTCGAGATTAAAATTGCCAACATGGTGCCAAACAGGGTTCTTCTGCCGCGCACCATCAATGG
Source organism: Cohaesibacter sp. (assembly GCA_025800105.1). Taxonomy (GTDB): domain Bacteria; phylum Pseudomonadota; class Alphaproteobacteria; order Rhizobiales; family Cohaesibacteraceae; genus Cohaesibacter. The sequence continues at coordinate 38,690 of JAOXSG010000165.1, forward strand.
TCACATGCACCTTTGCCTGATCAATGCCATGCAAATAGAATTTCTGTACCGCCGTGCTGCCACTGGTGACAGTGATGGCAGGCTCTGAGGCAAATAAACCGCCGAGATCTTGCGCATTCAACCGCTCAATCTCTTCACTGGTAATGACTTTATCTGTTTCCAGATCTTTTTCATCTGCCGGATTGACCACAACAATTTTGTCGAGCTGTTCGGCCTCTTGAGCCTTTGCAATCTGTGCCATAGAGGTTGCAAGAGCCAAACTGCTGACGCTAACCAAAAGCAGCGAATTTTTCCAAAGATGCATTTTCATCCGACCAACCTGTTCTAAAAGCAAGCAATATTGACCAGCGAACAATCGCCATTGCCATCTTGATCAATGTTAACTTGATTAATTGTCTCATATTTAGATACAAGAAGTGACAGGTCGCTTTCCAGTCTGGAATCCTTTGAGCATGACCCAAAGAGTTTTGCAGAGCGCTCATTGCAGCACAAAAGGAGCTGAAGACAGATAAAAGCACCACATCTAGCAAGACTCGCTCACCTGCCAAAAAAGTGAGGCACCCAAAGAGCAAAGCTCAAAAGAGGAAGAAATGGCAAGTTCGCTCACAAAGCATGGCACGATCATAACAGCAGGCGATCTCTATGATCACGGCAAGCAATCCGGTTTTTCCTGGATTGATCGCAACCACCATCGCGACGAAAAAATGATGCGCGGCTGCAATGAATATATAATGCTAAGTGACGGTTTGAGCGTCCATTTTTCTGATACGCAGGAATTGCAGGATCTTGAAGTGGAATCCGACAGCCAAGCCCATTTTGGGGTGAAGCTGTTTTTGGAAGGCAATATTGACGCCACAATCGGGAAATTACAAATTCCCATGCCAACCATCTCAAAAGACGGCACAAAGGTGCGTCCCATCGCTTCTGTCTTCTCCCAAACCAAACCGGAAAAATTTCGCCGTCGCCTGAAAAAAGGCGAGCGAATCCGCAAAGTCATTGCAACAGCAAGACATAGCTGGATTTTAGACCGGGATCTGGGCAATGAACAGGAAGCAAAACAGATCCTGTCCTTCACAAAAACACATTTGGCGTGCCGCAGCTGGACCCCTAGCCCCTCAGCCATCGCCGCAGCAGAACAAATTCTCAACCCGCCAGAGCTGCCGACCAGCGTCTATAAACTCTATATCGAAATCCGCGTTCTGACCCTTCTTGCCGAAGCCTTCATGCAAATCACCAAAAAAGGCAAAAGCAATCATAGCGATGGCTTGCGTCCTCAGGATCGCGCCAGACTGGAACGCATTGAGCAATTTTTAGAAGCAACGCCAAACACACCAATCACAACCGATATGTTGGCCCATCATATCGGCACAAGCGTCAACACTCTGCAACGTCTCTATCAAAATGTGCATGGCACATCGGTGTCCGATTTTGTCAGACGCTGGCGCCTACAAAAAGCAAGAGCAGGGCTGGAATTTAACGGCCTCTCGATTGGCGAAGCCTCATTCATTGCCGGATATACAAGCCCGGCCAATTTCGCCACAGCCTTTAAGCGGGAATTTGGCATCTCGCCAAAAGACGCCAAAACCCAGTTATAACAATTTGATCTTACAGCAAATTTCGCGCCGCCAAATTGCGCATCAAGGCACTGGCACCAAACGTCCATGGCCGACACTCTGTCGACAAATTCACCCGATTGACCAATCGTCCCAATTGCGGACAGGAAATACTCACCTCATCACCAATTTTATGGGTAAAGCCTTGCCCGGGTGCATCCCGGTCTTTAGTCGGCGCAAAGAGCGTTCCCAAAAACAGCATCAAACCATCAGGATATTGGTGATGCTGCCCAATCGTCTGGCGCACCAGATCCGCAGGATCACGGCTAATCTGGCTCATGGAGCTAGCCCCATGCAAAACAAAGCCATCTTCCCCTTTTACCTGCAAATCCAGCTCGGCTTTTCGCACATCATCCAATGAAAAATGCCCGTCAAAAAGGCGGATCATTGGCCCAATAGAACAAGAGGCATTGTTATCCTTGGCTTTGGACAAGAGCAAAGCAGAGCGGCCTTCAACATCGCGCAAATTCACATCATTGCCCAAAGTCGCCCCTTTAATCTCTCCTTTGGAGCTCACCGCAAGCACCACTTCCGGCTCAGGATTGTTCCATGTGGAGATGGGATGCAAACCAACATCATCGCCAAACCCGACAGACGACAAAACCTGCGCTTTTGAAAAGACTTCCGCATCCGGGCCAATGCCAACTTCCAGATATTGCGACCATAACCCCTCTGCAATCAAAGCCTGCTTGACCTCTTGGGCCTGCTCTGATCCGGGTATGATATTGGATAAGCTATCGCCAATCCTTGCCCCAACCCGTTGGCGTATATCATCCGCTTTTTCAGGATCCCCTGCCGCCTGTTCCTCAATCACACGTTCCACCATGGAACCGGCAAACGTCACACCACAAGCCTTGACCGCCTGAAAATCACACGGGGCAAGCCAGCTTATATCAGAAGAAAGCGCATCAACCGGACACAAAACCTGACCTTGTGCGTCCCGCACATAATCGGCCGCATCCTCACGCTCCAGCACATCGCGCACAGTGGGCGCCTCTTTAGAGGTGATATCAACCAAATGACCATCACGCACGCTCACAACAGACGGGCCAAGGCCCGCACGCTCAACCCGGCCCAACCACAGACCGTCAGAGGAAAGATTTGGTGTCATAAATCCACTCTCACTCATAAACAAAGACGATAGGCACGCACCGCATTGCCCCCGAAAATAGCCATGCGATCCTCATCAGAACATGCTTTAAGCAGCCAATCACTCGCAGCCAGCCAGCGCGCATAAGAAGACGCCAACAAGCAAACCGGCCAGTCACTGCCCCAAATCAAACGCGATGGCCCAAATGTGGCAAGCAAATGATCGACATAGGGCTGCAACATCTCCGCAGTCCAACCCTCGCCTGCTTCTGTGACCAAACCGGACAATTTGCAATAGGCCTGACTTTGCTCCGCCACAAGCGCCATATCCCGCGCCCAATCATCAAAGGCACCATTGGCAATGTCTGGCTTTGAGCCATGATCAATAACCACACACAGATCAGGATAGCGGGCCAGCAACTCTTGCAAATATGGCAAATGCCTTGGCAGCGTCAGCGCATCAAAGGTCAAATCATGCGCAATCAAAGCCTCAAATGCCGAAGCAAGAGAGGGTTGCAGCATCCAGTCATCAGCTTCGATATTTTGTATCATGGGCCGCAAGCCAACCAGTCTGGAATGGCTGGCAAGAGCAGCAATTTGCTCCGCAGCATCTTGGGCTTCAAAATCCACCCACCCCACAACACCTTTGATGAAAGCATTCTCATCAGCCAAAGACAGCATATAATGGGTCTCGGCCACCGTCGGCGCAGCCTGCACCAGCACACTCCCCTCAATCGCAGCCCCGTCTAGAATAGGCTCTAAATCTTTTGGCAAAAAATCGCGATAAAGGGCCTCAAGCTCAGGCGTCAGCCAGCCATAATCCCCGCGTTGCACCAGCCAAAAATGCTGATGTGCATCAATCCGAACAGCCTTTGAGCTCATGGCGCAACCACTCCCTTTTTCACAATGATATTGCCATAAAGCCGCGTCTCGCCTGTCTGCACCACCGCAAATGCGCGTCTAGCCCGCTCATAAAAGGCAAAGCGCTCAAGACTTTGCAAACTGGCCGGATGATCCGCCCCCTCATTGATGCAAGCCTGAAAAGCAGCAACAACCGGCGGCACCGCTTGCGCATCTCCAACAACTTCCATCACATGGGCAGGATCCGAGACAAAATGATCAAGCGGCATCACGCTCAAAACAGCCTCAAGCACACGGGTCGCCTCCAGACCATCCAGCCTAGTTACGCGCTGCCCAACCGAGCTGGCCGGAAAATTGGCATCTGCAAGAACCAATTCATCACCATGCCCCATAGAACGCAGGATATGCAGCAAATCAGGCGAGAGAACAGGATCAATATCACGCAACATTATGCAAGCCCCCCATCAGATCCATCAGATCCCTGTTCAGAAGGCAGCGGAGCCTCTGGCCGGATCAGGCCTTCCCCGCGCAAATCTGACCAAAGACCATGGGGAATGGGCCTCTGCATCAAGGCAACATTGGCTTCCACTTCTTTGGCACTCACCGCCCCCGGCACGACGGTTTTTACCGCAGGGTGGCCAAGCACAAATTGCAGGGCAGCGGCAATCAATGGCACATTATGAGCGGCGCACACCGCTTCAATCTTGCGCACCCGCTCCAGAATATCCTCAGGAGCCGGGGCATAATTATATTTGGCCCCTTCAATCGCACCCGTCGCCAAAATACCGGAATTATAAGGCCCACCCAAAATGATGCCCACATCACGGGCTTCACAAAGCGGCAAAAAGCTATCAAGCGCTTCTTGCTCCAAAAGCGTATAACGCCCGGCCAGCAAAAAGCCGTCAAAATCTCCCAAACCCAGCAGCTTTTCGCAAACCTGCCATTCATTGACCCCCGCACCAATAGCAGCAATGTCACCCGCCGCCCGCAATTCGCTCAAGGCACGATAGCCCCCCTGATCAAACAATTCGCGCACCCGCGCATCACTTGCCTCTTGCGAGCCTTGAGAAAAAGCACAAACATCATGAACCAGCAAAATATCTGCCTGCTCCACATCAAGGCGGGCCTTGCTCGCCTCATAGCTGCGCATCACCCCGTCATAGCTGTAATCAAAGACAATACGTTTTTGCGGCACATCCACAAAAGCCTCTGGCGTCACCTCTTGCGGTTCACAATCCACCAGCAAACGGCCAATCTTGGTAGAAAGCTGAATAGCATCCCGTCCAAAGCGCTTGATCCCTTGTGCAAAGCGCATCTCCGAACGCCCAAGACCATATTGCGGGGCTGTATCAAAATAGCGGATACCCGCATCAAAAGCCGCCTGAAGAGAGGCCTGCGCATCCTCCTCACTCACTTTGCGATAAAGATTACCCAGAGGCGCCCCACCAAAGCCCATTTTCGTCAAAGAAACAGGCCGCTGGGTGCGATGGTTGAGTAAGCTGGTTTGAGAAATATCCATAGACTGATCCAGTTGGTGACGGATGGCTCATTGAAGCGGCCATCTATTGTTTAAAATAATCAGGACGCTCCACTTCCAAAGGCTTGAGACGCTCCACAAGCTGGTCCAGATGATCCTTCATGGCAAATTGGGCGGCTTGAACATCCTGCCTGCCAATCGCATCCACAATGCGCTGATGTTCATGAAAAGAGCGCCGCACATTCCCCGGCGTTGGCAAAAGCAATTGCCGCGCCCGATCCACCTGCAACCAGGCCACACTGGCGACAGAGACGACACGCCCATAACCGGTAAAGCGCATAATCATGCGATGCATCTCATCATCTTCCTGATAAAAACCCGCATAATCCTCATCTTCCAGCAACAGCTTTTGCAGGCGCAGATTGCGCGTCAACTGAACAAACTGCTCTTCACTGCGCTCCCGCGCCACTTTAGCCACAGCCGCCAGTTCCAAAGCTTCCCGCAAAAAGGCACCCTCATGAATTTCTTCCATGGAAAACCGCGATACCCGCGTGCCCGATTGCGGCACAATATCCACAAGACCTTCTGAAGCCAGCCTCGCCAATGCCTCCGACACAGGAGAGCGCGACACCCCCAATTGCTCGCAAATCATGGCTTTTCGCAACAAGAGCCCCGGCGGCAAATCAAATTTCAGGATCGCTTCTTTTAAAGCCTCATAGACCCGACTGGCCAAAGATCCCGGCAATTCGCTGATATCACGCAATCTGATTGTCATGTCATTTTCGACGAGAGTCATAAAATCCTACCTTTGCATACTAACATGTTAGTTGACACAGAATGCAAGTCAAGCTAAAACACCACCAACGAGACCAGCCCTAATCAATTTTTCGGACCAAGGGAACCTGCCAGAGGAGCCTATATGGCGGACACAAGACCAAAGACCATCCGATTGCAGGAAAGCGACAATGTTGTGATTGCTCTTGAAGACATGAAAAGCGGCGACGTCCCACAAGGAATGGACATCTCTTTAAAAGAGGATGTTGCGCGCGGTCATAAAATTGCGACCATGGCCATTGCCAAAGGCGAAGTGATTATGCGCTATGGCCAGATCATTGGCGCAGCCAAAACTGATATCATGGCCGGTCAACATGTCCACAATCACAATATCGGCATGGGCGACCATGTGCAGGATTATGCCTTTGCCAGCCAAAACACCCCTCTTGAAAATCTGACATCTGATCGACATTTCATGGGCTATCATCGCGAAGATGGCCGCGTGGGCACCCGCAACTATATTGGCATCCTGACCTCGGTCAATTGCTCTGGATCCGTTGCCCGTTTCATTGCAGAAGCAGCAGAAAAATCGGGTCTTTTGGATGCCTATGACAATGTTGATGGCATCGTCCCCATCGCCCATGGCACCGGATGCGGCATGGCCTCCAGCGGAGAAGGCTATGACACCCTCTTTCGCACCCTTTCGGGCTATGCCCGCCATCCAAATTTTGCAGCAATCTTACTGATTGGCCTTGGCTGTGAGGTGATGCAAATCACCAATCTGGTCGGCGATCGTCCTGTCCGCCAAGATGGCAATCTGCGTTTCATGACCATTCAGCAAACGGGCGGCACCCGCGCCACCATTGAGGCAGGCTTAAAAGAATTGCAGGATCTGGCAGCCCTTTCCAATCAATGCAAACGCAGCCCCGCCCCGATCTCCCAGCTCACCATCGGCATGCAATGTGGTGGCTCAGACGGCTATTCCGGCATCACCGCCAACCCCGCCCTTGGCATTGCCTCCGATCTTTTGGTGCGCCATGGCGGCACGACCATTCTCTCAGAGACCTCAGAAATATATGGCGCAGAACATCTGCTCACCCGCCGAGCAGCCAGCCCTGATGTCGCCCAGAAACTGATTGATCGCGTGCATTGGTGGGAGGATTATTGCGCCCGCAATGGCGGAGAGATGGACAACAATCCATCACCGGGCAACAAACGCGGCGGTCTGACCACAATTTTGGAAAAATCCCTCGGTGCCGTTGCCAAGGCAGGCAGCGCTCCGCTGACCGATTTTTACAAATTTGCCGAACATATCGACAAAAAAGGTCTGGTTTTCATGGATAGTCCGGGCTTTGACCCCTGCTCCGTCACCGGACAAGTGGCCTCGGGCGCCAATCTGATTGTCTTTACCACCGGCCGCGGCTCAGTCTCGGGCTACAAACCAACCCCTTGCATCAAGCTGGCAACCAACAGCGAAATGTATGCCCGCCTCAGCGACGATATGGACATCAATTGTGGTGATATCATCTCGGACGGCATCACATTGGAAGCAAAGGGCGAGGAAATTTTCGAAACATTCATCCGCATTGCCTCTGGCGAGCAAACAAAGAGCGAAGAATTGGGCTTTGGAGGAGCCGAATTCGTGCCATGGCAAATCGGAGCCGTCATGTAGGCCCCTTTATGGTGGCCGAGCAAATACAAGATCAAAAATGGCAACAGCCATGAACAGACTTCAAGCGCATCAAAGCCTTGAAACGGGAGGAAAATCATGGATCTGAATGGCAAGACTATTCTGATCACCGCAGCAGGACAAGGCATGGGCCGCGCAGCCGCACTTGCCTGCGCCCATCACGGCGCTGCGGTCATTGCAACCGACATCAATGAAGAAGCCCTTGCCAGCCTGAAAGAGGAAAATCCGGCAATCGATACCAGAAGTCTGGATGTCTGCGATCCAAAAGCCATTCTAGATCTGGCCGCGAACTGCCCTGCCCTCGATGGTCTGTTCAATTGTGCCGGTTTCGTTCATAACGGCACCTTGCTCGATATCAGTGACAAGGATTGGGACTTTAGCGTCACGCTCAATCTCACCTCCATGATGCGTATGGCCCGCGCCTTTCTCCCCGGCATGATCGAGCGTGCCAAAATCACCGGTAGCTGCTCTATCCTCAATATGGCGTCCATGGCCTCCTCCATCAAAGGCTTTCCCATGCGCACAGCCTATGGGGCAACCAAGGCAGGCGTGATTGGCCTGACCAAAGGCATTGCCGCAGATTTCGTCAAACAGGGCATCCGCTGCAATGCATTATGCCCCGGCACAGTCGATACGCCCTCTTTGCGCGGACGCATTGAATCAGCTCCCGACCCCATACAGGCAGAAAAAGACTTCATTGCCCGCCAACCAATGGGACGCTTGGCAACTGTCGATGATCTGACCCCAATGATCCTCTATCTTTTGTCCGATGACAGCCGGTTTGTCACCGGTCAGGCTCTTTTGGTGGATGGCGGAGTGACAATCTGATGCCGAGCCCACACCCAACAAAGGCACAAGCCCACACCAGACTTGTCGAAATGAAAGGCATTGAAAAACGCTTTCCCGGCGTCCATGCCCTTAAAAATGTCCATTTCGACCTGCGCCCCGGCGAAGTCCATGCCTTGATGGGCGAAAATGGTGCGGGCAAATCCACGTTGATGAAAATCCTCTCCGGCGTCTATAGCAAGGATGGCGGCACGGTGTTGGTACAAGGTCTGGAAGCCAATCCCCAAGGCCCAAGAGAGGCGCAGGATCTGGGCGTTGGCATCATTCATCAGGAACTCAGCCTGATGAATGATCTCACCGCAGCTCAGAATATTTTCATTGGCCGCGAGCCACGCCTGTCTTTTGGTCGCTTGAACGAAAAAGCCCTCAATGCTCAGGCAGAGGCGATCTTTTTCAGCATGAATCTGGCGCTCGATCCCAAAGAAAGCGTTGGCAATATGACCATTGCCAAACAGCAAATGGTAGAAATTGCCAAAGCTCTGTCCTATCGCAGCAAAATCCTGATCATGGATGAGCCTACAGCGGCGCTGAATGACAAGGAAATTGCAGAGCTTTTTGTCATCATCCGCCGTTTGAAAGAAGAAGGCGTCGGCATCATCTATATCAGCCACAAAATGGATGAGCTGAAACAGATTGCCGACCGCGTCACCATCATGCGCGATGGCGAATATGTCGGCACAGTTGAAGCAGCAGACACCCCAATCAGCAAAATCATTGCCATGATGGTGGGCCGCGAGCTGGAGAGCGAAGAGGTCCAGATCCCTGATCTCTCAAAAGCAGAGATGGCACTGGAAGTCAAAGATCTCAATCGCGGCAAAGAGATACGCGATGTCAGCTTTTCTATCAAAAAAGGGGAAATTCTGGGCTTTGCAGGCTTGATGGGCGCAGGGCGAACAGAAGTCGCCCGCGCCATTTTTGGTGCAGATCCGCTTGAAAGCGGCACCATCACCGTCCATGGCAAAGCCTGCTCTATAGCCAGTCCATCGGATGCAGTGGCCAATGGCATTGGCTATCTGTCAGAAGATCGCAAACATTTTGGCCTTGCCACTGGTATGGATGTGCGCGCCAATGTTGTCATGGCCAGTCTGGCCAAGTTTACCGACCAGCTGGGCCGCCTTGATGAAGACCAAATGCAGGAAATCACCAAGGATTATATCCGCCAGCTCGACATTCGCACCCCGTCCGATACGCAGGAAGTGCGCCTGCTCTCAGGCGGCAATCAGCAAAAAGTTGTGATTGCTAAATGGCTCTTGCGGGATTGCGATATCCTTATTTTTGACGAACCCACCCGTGGCATTGATGTCGGCGCAAAATCCGAAATTTACAAGCTCCTCAACAGCTTGGCCGAACAAGGCAGAGCCATCATTGTGATTTCATCGGAATTGCCAGAAGTCATGCGCCTGAGCCATCGCATCGCTGTGATGTGCGAAGGCCGCCTGACCGGCATTCTGCCCGGTGGTTCAAAAACAACTCAGGAAGACATCATGCACCTTGCCACTATGCGCGAGGCAGCCATGCAACCCGTTGGAGAGGCCCCATGACCGCGGCACATGCAACAAAACGCTCCTCAATCTTTTCTCACCTGATCGATACAGGCGCTCACCAAAAAATGCTGGCCTTTGCCAGTCTGATCTTGCTGTTGGTCGGCTTTTCCATTGCCTCACCCAATTTCATGCAGGTCTCCAACATGCTGGCAATCCTGCAAGCCACCTCGGTCAATGGCGTGCTGGCAATCGCCGCAACATTGGTCATTATCACCGGTGGCATTGATCTGTCCGTTGGCACGCTGATGACCTTCTGCGCCGTGATTGCTGGCGTGATCCTGACCAAGGCGGGCTTGCCCCTACCCTTGGGATTGATTGGGGCCATTGGTGCAGGCGCTCTTTGCGGCCTGATTTCCGGCACATTGGTCGCCAAAGCCAAAATCCCCCCCTTCATCGCCACCCTTGGCATGATGCTGGTGCTCAAAGGCCTGTCTTTGGTGATTTCGGGCACACGCCCAATCTATTTCAACGACACACCCGGCTTTGATCAAATCGCCCGCGGCTCTCTGATTGGTGAAATTTTCCCCGCCTTTCCCGTGCCCAATGGCGTCTTGATCCTGTTTATCATTGCAGGCAGTGCCGCCTATATCCTCAGCCGCACCGTCCTTGGCCGCTATACGTTTGCCCTTGGCTCCAATGAAGAAGCCGTGCGCCTGTCTGGCGTCAATACACAAAGCTGGAAAATGGGCATCTATGCACTGGCTGGCGGCATTTGCGGCGTCGCAGGCATCCTGATTGCCTCGCGTTTGAATTCCGCCCAGCCAGCCCTTGGCCTTGGCTATGAGCTGGAAGCCATCGCCGCCGTCGTCATTGGCGGCACGTCTCTAGCTGGCGGTCGCGGCACCATCATGGGCACACTTATCGGCGCTCTGATCATGGCGGTGTTGACCAATGGCCTGCGTGTCCTCTCCGTTGCACAAGAATGGCAAACAGTGGTCACCGGCGTCATCATCATTCTGGCCGTTTATGCCGACATGGTGCGCAAAAGCAAAACCGGATAGCGCCAAAGCAATCAAGACAATCAGAGAGCGACATACGCTCCATCTACCCATCCATTTAACAGAAACAAAATCAAACCAATCACTCTGGAGGAACCCAATGTTTACAAGACGTAGTTTGATCACTGCCGTTGCTGCAACCGCCATTCTGGCGGGCACAAGCTTCGCCTCTGCCGCCGATAAAATGTATATCCCGCTGGTCTCAAAAGGCTTTCAGCATCAATTCTGGCAAGCTGTGAAAGCCGGAGCTGACAAAGCCGCTGGTGAATTTGGCGTCGAAATCACCTTCGAAGGCCCTGACAATGAAACCATGGTAGACCGCCAGATTGATATGCTGGCCGCAGCTTTGGCCAAAAAACCAACGGCAATCGGCTTTGCTGCACTCGACAGTCAGGCCGCTATTCCTTTGCTGCGTCAAGCAAAAGAAGCAGGCATCCCGGTCATTGCCTTTGACTCCGGCGTTGATAGCGATATTCCGCTCGCAACCGCCTCCACCGACAATGTGGCCGCAGCAGCCCTTGCAGCGGACAAAATGGCCGAACTGATTGGTGGCAAAGGCAAAGTGGCCGTCGTCGCCCATGACCAGACCAGCCGCACCGGCATCGACCGTCGCGATGGGTTCCTCAACCAAATCAAGGCCAAGCATCCCGGCATTGAAGTGGTAACCGTACAATATGGCGGCGGCGATCATCTCAAATCCACCGAGCTGACCAAGGCAATCCTCACTGCAAACCCGGATCTGAAAGGCATTTTCGGCACCAATGAAGGCTCGGCCATCGGTGTTGCCAATGGGGTGCAGGAAATGGGCAAAAAAGACCTGACCATCATTGGCTATGATTCTGGCAAAGCCCAGAAAGAAGCCATCCGCTCCGGTCTGATGGCAGGCGCCATCACCCAGAACCCGGTCGGCATTGGTTATGAAACCGTCAAGGCAGCCCTTGAGGCGTCCAAAGGCAAGAGCGTCCCAGCTGCCATTGATACCGGCTTCTATTTTTATGATGCCAGCAACATTGACAATCCAGAGATTGCAGCTGTTCTCTATGATTGATCAACAGACCTGCCCCGACATCGCGTCGGGGCAGGCTTGAGACTTTATGTCCTAAAGGAAAGACGTATGAAACTTCTTCGCTATGGGCCTGTAGGCCAGGAAAAACCAGGCCTTTTGGATGCAAAAGGCAATGTCAGGGATCTCTCGGATCACATCAAAGATCTGTCAGGAGATGCGCTTTTGCCCGCATCCCTGCAAAAATTGGCAGAGCTGGATCCGCAAAGCCTGCCCCTTGTTGAAGGAGAAGCACAAAAAGGCCTGCGTCTTGGTCCTTGTGTCGGCAATGTTGGCAAATTCATTTGCATCGGCCTAAATTATGCCGACCATGCCGCCGAAGCCGGCATGCAAATTCCGCCAGAGCCAGTCATTTTCAACAAATGGACCTCTGCCATTATCGGCCCTGATGATGACATTCAAGTGCCCCGCAACTCCACCAAAACAGACTGGGAAGTTGAATTGGGCGTCATCATCGGCAAAGGCGGCAGCTATATTGAGGAAAGCAACGCCCTGTCCCATATTGCAGGCTTTTGCGTCATCAATGATGTATCAGAGCGTGAATTTCAGATCGAGCGGTCCGGCACATGGGATAA
>JAOXSG010000553.1 GCA_025800105.1 Cohaesibacter sp.
ATACAGAAATTCATGCAATTCTTGGCTCGGTGACGGATAAGCTTTGTCTCTCCAGAACAGTTGCCAAATTCAAGATTGACGCCTTTTATCATGCCGCGGCCTACAAACATGTGCCAATCGTTGAGCATAATATCTTTTCAGGCATACAAAATAATATCATTGGCACCCGTAATGCCTGTGACGTGGCCCGACATTTCAAGGTCAAACGCTTTGTTTTGATCTCGACAGACAAGGCTGTACGCCCAACCAATATTATGGGCGCGACAAAGCGGATTGCTGAATTGATTATACAGGCAATGGCCGCGCAAAAGACCAAAACCCTTTTCTCTATGGTTAGATTTGGCAATGTGCTGGGGTCTTCTGGCTCTGTGGTCCCGCTCTTTCGCAAGCAAATTGATGAAGGTGGCCCCATCACGGTAACTCATAAAGACATCACACGCTATTTCATGACCATCAATGAAGCCGCTCTTTTGGTGCTGCAAGCTGGATCCATGGCCAAAGGCGGCGATGTTTTTGTGCTGGATATGGGCAAGGAAATCCGCATTTATGATATGGCGGTGCAAATGGTGCAGCTCAGTGGCCTAACCTTGCGCGATGAAAGCAATCCCGATGGCGATATAGAAATTACCATTAGTGGGTTGCGACCCGCAGAAAAAATCAAGGAAGAACTCCTGATCGGCACAAATGTCAAGGAAACGGATCATCCTCGCATCATGCGCGCTTTTGAAGAAGAACGCCCACTGAGTGAGTTGGATCACAAAATTGCGCTCTTCCAAGCTGCCTATGAGCAAGACAACGAAGCCAAGGCCATTGATATTCTCACCTCTCTTGTGACGGGATATCAGCCTGACGAAGCATTCCATGCCACCCAATCAGCCCCTGCCCTCTCTTCTATTGATACACAGCCTAAAGAGGTCTCTCAGGCATGAAGCGTTTGTTTGATCTAGTCATAGCGGTGCCTGTTTTTCTGGTCAGTGCCCCTATCATCTTTCTGGTTGCCTGCCTTGTGCGCCTCGAGAGCAAAGGCAGTCCGATCTTTGTGCAAATCCGGGTGGGTCAAAATGGTCGTCTTTTCAAGATTTATAAAATTCGCTCCATGAGACAAGGCACCCCCAATCTGGCGAC
>JAOXSG010000107.1 GCA_025800105.1 Cohaesibacter sp.
CATTTATTTTAAAAATTTTGACCATATAACGCTCCCCTTGTTGCGCAGCCTTTTTGTATCAGCTTTTCTAAAATAAACAAGATAGATACTACGCGCGCGCTGATTGGAGGGTCAAAAAGGCCGGGAACCGAGAAATGATGCTCTTGCAACTCAATCTCGAGTCCAGAGTTTCACCGGCAACCTCGTTCCCAGGGTCTCTCCTCTTCTCACCTCTCTCTCGGAGATGGGGAGCATGGGTTGTCCTCCCTCTGAAATTTAAAAAATATATATCGAGCCCGGTTACACTTTTCGAGCTCGGTAAACAAATCGGGCTCGGTTAGATGTAGCGGTCGAGTGCGATATATACCGGGCTCGGTAAGAAGAAACCGCAAATCGAGCTCGTTTAAATCGGAGCGCGATAACAGGTGACCGCGCTCGGTATTTCGGGCGAGAATTCGCAGTCGGGCTCGGTTAGGATTTCGGGTACGATTTCTGAAAATCGAGCTCGGTTGCCCGGAAACAAAAATTGATTCGATAATAGTCACGCTTAGGGCCTGATTACATGAGCCGGGCTGGCTCGGTTTGCCGAGACTTTCAGCCCGGTATTCCATGAGCCCGGTTAGCCGGGCTGGCCCGGTTTGCCAAGATGACTTTCAGCCCAGTTTTAGCACGAATGATTCTAGCACAAATTATCTTGATCACCTTGTTCCGGTAATTTGGTGGTTAATTTTTTGCACTTATGCAGCTGGAAAGGTTACTTTTACCTCTACATCCTATTTAGATGGAGGAACGTGGATTTCTGTGGCTGGATATCGTGCTCGGAAGAGCAATTTGATCCTGGCCCGTTTAACCGGGCTGGTCCGATGAACACGATTACATGCGACAATTTTCAGCCCGGTTAGCCGGGACCCCGGCATCGTGATACCGAGATCTCGGCTAACCGGGCTGGCCCGGTTGTCATGTAATCGCGAAGTTGATTTTTGTTGCCTTTAACAGACCTGCCGAGATCTCGGCAAACTGAGCCGGCCCGGCTAACCGGGCCAGCCCGGCTCATGTAATCAGGCCCTTAGTAGTCCTGCAATCTCACTATCACCAACAAACTCATAGTCACTACAGTGTATGTACAATTTGCACATTAGATAGTTTAATCCTTTCTCAATGACCTCCTAAAGCCTTACATTTCATATTTCAAGTTGCTCGCTATTTTGAGACTTA
>JAOXSG010000115.1 GCA_025800105.1 Cohaesibacter sp.
CGATATGGCCTGTTTTGCCCAGCCCGGTCTCATCTTCAAGAATTGTCGCCAATTCTTTTGTATTCACTTCAAAGGCAATTGCCCCGTCAATGCGGCCCCATTTCAGAATTGGGGTGACCATATAAGCCGTAATATCGCCATTAGACTGAATGAAACCGGTAAAGCCGTTGCCTTTATAGACTGTATTGGGCTTTTCATTTGCCAGTTTTAGAATGGGCTGGATCTGCGCATTCAATTCTTCATGAATGACCTTGGCCTGATTGATGTTTTTGGCAAATGCATCGCCTTTTCGATAGGAATAATAGACATTGCCTTTTTTATCGAAGAAAAGCACATCGCGAAACATGCCGCCTTGCAGCAATTTTGTTATGCGTGGCTGATGCTTTTTATGAGCGGCAGAATAATAGACGCCTTTTATATCAGCATCGACAAATTCATGGCGCGTTTGCTCTGGATTGGGATTGTTCGTGACATACACATCTATCAGTTTGGACGAGGCTTCTTCTTTTAAAACCTTCCAGCCACCATGAAACTGCTTTGCTGCGTCATCCACAATTGTGTGGCTGGCAAGTGCACGCATATTCCCCTGAAGCTGTTCCAGATAGAGTGTGACTGTATTGGTTCGCCCTCTTGCGGCATTTTCCAAAGCCGTTTGGGTGAGTTGAACCGATGAATTCCCACCTATCCAGGATGCGACAGAGACGAGAAGCGCAACCAGAATTGTGACGGACAAAACCATAATCACAGGAAGCTTGGTCGCAAGGCGTGTTGGCAATATTGACATCTCGAATCCTCGAAACTGTTTTATTCATTGCCACAAGTCTTAAGGATTTATATTTCGGATTGGTAAACACTGCGATAAATTACTTACAAGGCGCATGATTTTCTTTTAAATTCCAAAGAATGAAACCCTTGTTTTTCAACATTCGAAATTTTGATATTAATTTTATCAGCCAATTTAAATGACTGAATTATAACATAATGCAGATGATATAATGTCCTGTCTCATTGAAGCCTACCAAATGGCTTGCTTGGCCGCTGAAACAGAAAAAGCGAGCCTGTGGCGTTTTCACAAGGCTCGCTTTGCTTCCTTTAAAAGATCAATTGTGATGTCTGTTAAGAGATCACATCATCCGGTTGGCGATGGCAACGGCCTGTGTCCGGCGATAACAATTGAGCTTTTTCAGGATCAGGGAGATATGGTGCTTGACGGTTGCTTCGGTCAAACTCAGCTCATAGGCAATTTGTTTGTTGAGCAGGCCATCGCGCAAATATTTCAAAATCGTCATTTGCTTTGGCGTGAGATTGGCAAGCTTTGAATATAGATCAGAGCGCTCACTGACTTCCTCTGCTGCCAAAACCGGCGCTTCATCTGCCAGACCGGCCTGAATGCGCTTTGCAGCTGAGCGCAATTCTGTAACCGGTGCGGTTTTGCTGATCACCCAATCAACCCCATGTCCCAAGGCAAAATGGGCCAATCCTTTGTCATTCTCATCGCAAATCAGAATCAAACGCGCATGTTTGTAGGCCTTGCGGACATCGGCAATGGCTGCTGCACCGCGGCTGGCTGTTGCGGCCAAATTCAACACCAGCAAGGTGTCTTCGCGATCCGGTGCGGCGCTGAGCAATTGATCCAGTCCGGCGCATTCGAGCACGGGGGTATATTCTCTTTTGATGCCAAGCATATTGAGCAAGCATTCACTGAATATCGGATGCGTTTCAGCCATAACCAGAGTGCGGTATGTTACCGTTCCCTGCTCTGCCTGATGTGTCAAACCGCGACGCACTTCACCACCAATATTTTCAAGCACCAGCATTTTTCTTCCCCCTAAATGTTAGAGCCTTGCTCTTCAGCCCGGTCTCTCTATGGCTTATCCTGATTTACCCTGTGCTGCTGCGGCGGATTGATCGTGAGGCTTTATCTCCACAATCCATGCGCCTTTTGGAGGAGCCAAGTGCCAGTTTTTCAACTCTTTGACTGACCTTAGCCTTTTCTCCACCCTGCCTAGTCCAAAGGGCAATTCATGTTTCTGTTTTCTGCCAGATACACAAAAAAGTCAATAAAACCCTTGATTTTATTGAGTTAATTTGCAAATATTTTTGCAAATTTTATTTTGCAAAATGCAAATTTTGCAAATATCGGAGGACCAGAATGGCAGAGAAACTCTTTGTTGGCCCAAAGATCAGGTCTTTGCGCGAGAGCCATGGCTTGACACAGTCCAGTTTTGCGGAACGCCTTGGCATTTCAACATCTTATCTAAACCAGATTGAGAATAACCAACGCCCGCTCACAGCGCCGGTCCTGCTTGCTTTAAGCCATCATTATGACATGTCCTTGCGTGATCTGGCTTCCGCTGACACCAGTCGCGTTCTAGCGGATTTGAAAGAAGCGCTGGCCGATCCTTTGTTTCGAGAAACCAATCCCGGCTTGCAGGAATTGAAAATGGCTGCGTCCAGCTCTCCATGGTTGACGCAGGCTTTTCTGGCTTTGCATCAGGCCCATCGACGCGCCAATGATCGCTTGATGATGCTGGATGACGCTTTGAGCGCCCATTCAGCAGAGGGCGAGGAGCGCTCTATTTTGCCTTATGAAGAAGTGCGCGATTATTTTCATTATCATAACAATTATATTGATGAGCTGGACCGGGCCGCAGAAGACCTTGCCAAACGTCATAATATGCTGGAGGGCAATCGCATCAGCCGCTTTCAGGATTATCTGGAAGAGCGGCATAATGTGCGAGTGCGCTATATGGAACGGCCAGCCCATGACCAAACCATGCGGCATTTTGATCAGCAGACACGTATCCTTTCCATCAATGCTGCGCAAGAATCTGCTTCCATCACTTTTTTGCTGGCTCACCAGATTGCGATTTTGGATTATTCCGACTTGATCGATGCCCGCCTTGAGCGTTCCGGCTTACGATCTGATGCTGCTCTTTCCATCGCGCGCATTGGTTTGGCCAATTATTTTGCCGGGGCGCTTTGTTTGCCCTACAAGCATTTTCTGGATGTTGCGCAAGACACTCGCCATGACATTGACCGTCTGCGCCATCATTTCAGCGCGTCTCCAGAGCAAGTGGGTCATCGGCTTTCTTCTTTGCAACGCCCCGGCTCGCTCGGCATTCCCTTTTATTTTGTGCGCGTTGATCGGGCTGGCAATGTCACCAAGCGCCATTCCGCCACCCGGTTCCAGTTTGCCCGCTTTGGCGGTGCCTGTGCGCTGTGGAATGTTCATGAGGCTTTTGAAGCACCGGGACAGCATTTGGTGCAGATTGCCGAAATGCCCGATGGCATTCGTTATCTTTGCGTTGCGACCAGCGTCACAAAATTTGGTGCAGGCTATCGCGCGCCCGTACGGCGTTATGCGATTGGCATTGGCTGCGAGCTTTCCTTTGCCGATCAGATTATTTATGCCGATGGTCTGGATTTGAAATCAGACGCGGGCGTTGTTGGCATTGGTGTGTCCTGCCGTATTTGTGAGCGCAAGAAATGTCACCAGCGTGCTGTACCGCCCATTGATCGCAAATTGATTGTTGATCCCAACAAACGCCAATTTGTGCCTTTCGATCTGGGTTAGGCAAATGATCACAACCTGACCCTTTCTTCAGAGATTGATTCAAGGCGGGGGAAATATCTTTTTCCTATCAATTTGTTATGGGGACCTTTTAAAAGATTGAGTCTGATAAAATCTACACGTACAGATTCCACTTCCCAAGGATAGCATGAATGCCCGTTCCCCATTTTTCCCACTTGCCAGACCGGGCAAGAGATCGATAAATTGGCAGGCCTGATCGCCCAGATCACCCAAAGACAGCAAACCAAAGCAGACAGAAAAGAATGACAATGCAGACCGATTATTCCGTAATCAAACTGGAAGATTACCGTCCAACCGCCTATGCCATTCCGCATCTGTCGCTGACTTTTAAGCTAGATCCAAAGCGCACACTCGTTCGCAACGAGATGCAGATTGAGCCACGCCAACAGACCAATGGCACAGCTGATGCAGGGCCTCTTATCCTCAATGGTGAGGGGCTGCTCTTGCGCGACATTGCTCTGGATGGAGCTATTCTGGAGGCTTCTGACTATCAGCTTGATGACAAGTATCTTACGATCCTAAAGCCCCCGCAAAAGCCCTTCACCTTGAGCGTGACAACCGAGATTGACCCAACCGCCAACACACGGCTTGAAGGTCTGTATCGCACAAACAATACCTATTGCACCCAATGCGAGGCGGAAGGCTTTCGCCGCATCACCTATTTTTATGATCGACCGGATTGCTTGTCTGTTTATGATGTTAGGATTGAAGCTCCCAAAGCGGACAATCCCTATTTGCTCTCCAATGGCAATCTGATTGCTGAGGGCGTGCTGCCTGATGAGGGCGAGCGCAGCGGCTGGCATTTTGCCCATTGGCATGACCCGCATCCCAAGCCCTCTTATCTATTCGCTTGCGTTGCTGGCAATTTGGCACGGGTGAGCGATCACTTTATCACAGCATCGGGCCGTGATGTTGCGCTGCATATTTATGTTGAGCATGGCAAAGAAGATCGCGTTGGCTATGCCATGGATGCTTTAAAGCGTTCCATGCGCTGGGATGAACAGGAATATGGCCGGAACTATGATCTGGATCTGTTTCAGATTGTTGCCGTCTCCGACTTCAATATGGGAGCGATGGAGAATAAGGGGCTGAATATATTTAATGACAAATATGTTCTGGCCAAACCTGATACCGCGACAGACACCGATTATGCGCTGATTGAAGCCATTATTGCGCATGAATATTTTCATAACTGGACTGGCAATCGCATCACCTGCCGCGACTGGTTTCAGCTTTGCCTGAAAGAAGGTCTGACCGTTTTTCGCGATCAGGAATTTTCCTCAGATATGCGTTCGCGCTCTGTCAAGCGCATTGAAGATACGCGCATGTTACGTTCGCGCCAATTTCCAGAAGATGGTGGCCCATTGGCGCATCCGGTTCGGCCAACCAGCTATTCCGAGATCAATAATTTCTATACAGCAACCGTCTATGAAAAAGGCGCAGAGCTGTGTCGCATGATCAAAACCATTCTCGGCCCTGAGGCTTTTGCCAAGGGGTTGACGCTCTATTTTGATCGTCATGATGGGCAAGCGGCAACCATTGAAGACTTTCTCACAGCCTTTGAAGATGCCTCCCAGTGCTCTCTTGCGCAATTTGCGCTTTGGTATCATCAGGCAGGCACGCCCGATGTGGTTGTTACGTCCAGCTATCATGAGGGACGTCAGGAGCTTCGCCTCTGCGTTGAGCAATCTTGCGCAGCCACACCCGGCCAGCCAACCAAGCAAGCCCTGCATATTCCGGTGCGTTTCGGTCTTGTGGGAGAAAATGGCGAAGATGTCCGCTTCACCGGCGCACGCGGTGGTGATGTAAGCATTGAGGGCAAAGAAGGTATTTTACATATTTGCGAGCGTAAGCAGACTTTCATTTTGGAAGGGGTTAAAACGGCCTCCCTGCCCTCGTTGCTGCGCGGCTTCTCCGCGCCTGTGCGTCTGCGCTCCAATTTGACCGACACCAATATCCTGCATTTGATGCATCATGACAGCGACAGCTTCAATCGCTGGGAAGCCTCGCAATATCTCCTTATGCAAGCCTTGATCCGTAAAAGCTGCCAAAATGCGCCCCATGCGCTTGATAGGCGTGATCTGGATTTGATCAACGCTCTTGGCGCTCTTATATTAAACCCGGAGCTGGATCATGCCTTTCGGGCAGAGCTTCTTGCCCTTCCCGGTGAAACGGACATTGCTAGAGAAATTGGCCGCAATGTTGACCCTGATGCTATTCATCAAGGCAGAAAGGCCTTTTGCAAAGGCTTGGCACGCCAGCTGCAAACGCCTTTAACCGAGTTGTATCACAGCCTGAAGCAAGATGGCGCTTATAGCCCTGACGCCAACAGCGCTGGCATGCGGGCCTTGCGCAATCGCATTCTTGATCTTCTGGTCATGCTACCAGAGGAGCATGGCGCGCCTCTGGCCGAGCAGCAATTCCAAACGGCCAGCAATATGACCGATCAATTTGCCGCCCTGTCCAGCTTGACCCACCATAGTATGTCGAGCGCTCCGAGCTTGCTTGCGCAATTTTACGAGCAGTTCAAGGATGATGCTCTGGTGATAGACAAGTGGTTTTCGCTGCAAGCCACCTCCCCCGATGCAGGCTGTCTTGCGATTGTGAAAGGCTTGCTGGATCACTCTGCTTTTAGTCTTGGCAACCCCAATCGCGTCAGCGCCCTGATCGGGGCTTTTGCAATGAAGAATGCCAGTCAGTTTAACCGTGCAGATGGAAAAGGATATGCCTTTGTCGCTGACATTATTCTGGCACTGGATGACAAAAACCCGCAAACGGCGGCCCGCCTTTTGAATAATTTTCGCTCTTGGAGGGTTCTTGAAGAGGGGCGCAAAAGCAAGGCAAAGGCCGAATTGGAGAGAATCGCAGCAAAAAAATCGCTCTCAAAAGATGTCGCTGATATCGTCAATCGATGCTTGCATTAAGGAAATGAGACTGATTCTTCAACAGAATCAGGAAAGTGAGCTTTCCTTTTACTTTTCTTAACCTTTCATTAACCAAAAAATTACTTCCAGACTCTAGACAAAAGGCCCTTGGTGGATTCAAATGGAATTGATTCGGAGATGCGGCACATCTCTACCGAACAACTCATGATTGAACCAGGAGGCCAGGGTATGACGCAGGCTGATTTTGCCAGCGCGCCCAATAAGGGACGAGTCCGTTTTTTCGGAACCACAAGCCCAGATGATGGGGCGCATGGTCAGGTCCGTCTTCTTGCCCGGCCAAGCTATTTCCAGTTTGTCAAACAAGAGCCTTTGCTTCGTCAGATCATACCGATTGTAATTTTGATCTTTTTTGGCCTCGTCTCTCTCTGGCGCACGTCAGAATTGCTTGATCACAGGGAGCAGCTCGATCTGAATGCCAAGAAAGATATTCAGCTTCTTGCCACTCTTTTGACAGAACGGGTTGCCAATCAGCACGATCTTTATGATGCCAAGCAAAAAGCCCAATTTGCCAAGAGCAAAAGCGAGCAGACTGAAAAAATCTCCTCCTCTAACGATGTATCTGATGATAGCAATGAGATAGCAGCCACCATTGCCGCCAGTGCAATGGCTTTGAATACACCTTCCAAAGCTCTGTTTCAGGAATGGCTATTCTCGGCTTTTCCCACCATGGATCTGGCCAAGAATTTTCAAATCTTCCTGACTGATGAGAATGGGATGATTGTTGCGAGCATTCCTCGCAATGATACGGATATGCGCAAAACCCTGATTGATCTGTTGGGCCGTTCTCAAGCCTTATCGACCTTTGGGGCCAGTGCTGGTGTTTTGGAAATCACTCTTCCCAACAAAAAGACCGCGTTGGGGGCTGTTCATCATCTTGGCGGCGGACGTGGCTCTATCACGGTTCTGCGCAGCACCGATCAGCTTTTTGCAGACTGGCGCCAGACCGTTGCCTATAATGTGATTGTCTTTGTCGTGATGAGCGGCATTATTCTGCTTATTGTCTATGCCTTTTTCAGCCAAGGCACCCGCGCACGGGAAGCGGCAAGCATTCACAGCTCCACCAGCGAGCGTATGGATGCAGCTCTCAAGCGCTCGCGCTCCGGTCTTTGGGATTGGGATTTGGCCAGAGGTCATCTTTACTGGTCACAAAGCATGTATGATTTACTCGGCATGCCGGGCCGGACTGATCTGATTGGCTTTGCCTCTGTCAAAGAGCGCATTCATCCTGATGATGGCGATTTGCAAGCCCATATTGAAGACTTGCTTGCAGCCCAGGAAACCATGCTGGACCGCAAGTTTCGTATGCGCCATGAAGATGGCCATTGGGTATGGATTCGCATTCGCGCGCAATTGACAGCGCATCAGGATTTGCTGCCCTCTTCTGATAGTCAAGCTGCCAATGCTGGCACGCATCGCTTGCATCTGATTGGCATTGCCATGGACATCAGCCAGCAAATTGCCAACGAGGAAACCGGGCGCATGGCTGATCAGCGCTTGCGTGATGCTGTTGATGCAATTTCAGAGGCCTTTGTGCTTTGGGATCGTCAGAGCAAGCTGGTCCTTTGCAACCAGCGCTATCGCGATTTGTATAATTTGCCTTGTGATCGCGATATTACCGGTTTGAGCTATCAGCAAGTGATGGAATGTGGCGAGCCGCAAGTGGTCTATCTGGAAGAAGAAGATGCGCCTTGCCATGATACCTGTCTGATGAGTGATGGACAATCCAGCAAGCCCAATGAGGCCCGTCTTTACAAAGCCCAGCTTGCCGATGGTCGTTGGCTACAAATCAGCGAAAGACGCACCTCTGATGGCGGATTTGTGTCTGTTGGCACCGATATCACTGCGCTGAAAAATCAGGAAACGCATTTGCTGAAATCCGAGCAGCAATTGATGGAAAGCGTCTCTGAATTGCGCGCCTCTCGTCAGGAGCTGGAATTGCAAGCCCAGCAACTGGTGGTGATGACAGAGCAATATGCGCATGAAAAAGACAATGCAGAGGCTGCCAACCGGATCAAAAGCCAGTTTTTGGCCAATATCTCTCATGAACTTCGCACCCCATTGAATGCGATTATCGGCTTCTCCGAGGTTATGAAACAGGAGATTTTCGGTGCTCTTGGAACAGAGAAATATCGCGATTACACGCATGATATTCATACAAGTGGCACTTATCTTCTGGGCTTGATTGATGACATTCTCAACATGTCCCGCCTTGATGATGGTGAAGTGGAGCAGGATGCAAAAGTCATTGATCTGGCAGATGTGACACGCAAGACTTGCAACAGCTCTATTCAGGATCTTGCAGCCTCTCGTAATCTGACCCTGACTGATAAATTGCCCGATGATCTGGAGGCCTTTGCTGATCCTGATCTGGTGGGACAGGTTCTTGTTAATCTGCTGGATAATGCGGTCAAATTCACGCCATCTGGTGGCGAGATTTCCCTCTATGGCTTTGAGGAAGCAGGCTATAGCGCCATTACTATTGCCGATACCGGCATTGGCATCCCACAGGATGCGATTGATCGCCTTGGCCATCCGTTTGAGCAGGTGCAAAACCAATTCACCAAAAATCACAAAGGCTCAGGCCTTGGTCTTAGCATTGCCCGGTCCATCATCGCCTTGAGCGGTGGCACCATGAAAATCCGCTCTCGCATTGGTCAGGGAACACGCATTACCATTCGTTTGCCCAAATCGGGCGGAAAAAATGCCTTACAAGCGCTAAAAGATGATACAAATGCGATTAAGGCCCCTGATTTTGCATCGGATAGTCCCAATCTCGATGTGCCGATGTTTGACGTTTCTCCCGAGGAGGCCGCTCACGCGGTAACCAGTGCCAACTGAGCATAGCAGCCGCCTCCTAATGACTGGCACCTTGCCCCGGAAGAGTGAGCAGTATCCGGGGCAATTTTTTGGGCATTTGAACCTTCACAGCCATCATAGCGCTTTTGTTTGAGCGTCTATCTCTCCAATCAAACGCGTAAAACAGTCTCGCACCTCACTTTGGCATTGTTGCAAGCGCAGCTCCAATTGCACGATATCAGGCTCTTCCCCTGCTCTGGCAATGGCCTGTTTCAAACCATGAGAAGCCGTATGAGGATCGAAATTGCCATCCAGACATACACGCAGAATTTGCGTGAGATTGTGATAAAGGCGGATGGCTGGCAACAGGGGATCTGCATCCTCTTTGTCGATCAAGCCTTCATCAACGCATAATCTCAACGCCTCTGCGGTGTTGGCATGCAGGATATTAGGATGGGTGTTGGCATGGATGAGTTGCAAAGCTTGGGCAATGAATTCCACATCCACCAAACCACCCGCCACTTGCTTGATATGCCAGGGATTGTCTGTTTTCTTTTCGCCTTCAATCCGCGCGCGCATCTCACAGACATCTGCCAGAATGCTCTTTTTATCGCGTGGCTGAGCCAGAACAGAGACAATTTCCTTTCTGACAATGTTAGCAAAGCCTTCGTCAGAGGCAATGATCCTTGCTCGTGTCAGGGCCATATGCTCCCATGTCCATGCGTCTTTTTGATGATAGGAGCGGAAAGAAGAGAGCGAGGTTGCCAATGGCCCTGAATTGCCAGAAGGCCGCAGGCGGAAATCCACCTCATATAAATCCCCTTCTGCTGTGGGGGCTGAGAGGGCGGTGATGAGACGTTGTGTCAGACGGGTATAATATTGGCTTGGAGCCAGTGGCTTATCACCATCTGACCATTTTGCCTCTTCGTCATGATCATAGAGCAACATCAAATCCAGATCGGATCCCGCAGTCATTTCACGGCCACCCAATTTGCCAAGCGCAATGACCGCAACCTTGCCGCCGGGGATTTTGCCATGGCGGCGTTCCAGCTCTTGCTGGCTGAATTTCAGCAAATGGCGGATGATCACACCGGAGAGCATGGCATAGGCAGCGCCTGC
Organism: Cohaesibacter sp.; assembly: GCA_025800105.1. Classification (GTDB taxonomy): domain Bacteria; phylum Pseudomonadota; class Alphaproteobacteria; order Rhizobiales; family Cohaesibacteraceae; genus Cohaesibacter. The sequence goes on from JAOXSG010000115.1 coordinate 10,456, forward strand.
CTGAGAGGCGGAAATCGCGCCCATCAGAATGCGCACCCCAATCAGAAACAATTGCTCTTGCCCAAAGATGCGTGCGCCATCCAGAGCATCTTCATAGCAGGTTGCTTCTTTTAGCATTCGGGACAAACGCTCATTGAGATTGTCCCTCTCCAGCATATCGCCATAAAAAGCGGGATCGAGCAGAGCATCAATGACGCGCGGTCGACGCCCTGCCGTTTGTGCCAAACGGGGCGATGCCCCCAGTACAATTGCCAGAGTTTCCAGCATGTCCGGGTTATTTTTCAAAAGCGAGAAAAGCTGAATGCCGGACGGCAAGGCCCCAAGGAATGTATTGAAAGACAGAAAGGCCTTATCAGGATTGTCTGTATTGGCCAAAGCTTGCAGCAAAGCGGGGGTTAATTCTGTCAAACGTTCGCGCGCTTTGGTGGAGCGGGTTGCAGCATAGCGGCCAAAATGCCAGGCCCGCACCGTTTTGGTGACTTCGGTCGGATTTTGATAGCCCATTTGCGAGAGGGTTTGCAGGGTTTCGGGGTCATCATCTTCGCCGGTAAAGACAAGATTGCCGCCGCTTTGTGCGCCCAAAGCCTCTTCTTCTTCAAACAAGGCTGCATAATGGCCTTGCACACATTCCAGCCATTGGCGCATGTCTTTTTTAAAGGCATCCAGATCTGTGTAGTCCATCATGCGGCCAATTTCGGCCACGCCCTCGTCTTGGTCTGGCATGATATGGGTTTGCTCATCGCGCTGCATCTGAATGCGATGCTCGACTTTGCGCAAAAATTCATAGGCTTTTGTCAAGTCATCGCGGGCGCTTGGTTCAATCCATGTCAGGGTGACCAACTCGGAGAGCATCGGAATGGTTTCGCGTCCCCTTAAGGCCGGATTTCGGCCCCCTGCAATCAATTGCTGGGTCTGGACGTAAAATTCGATTTCACGAATGCCCCCACGCCCCAGTTTGACATTATGGCCTTTGACGGCAATCTTGCCATGGCCTTTATGGGCATGGATCTGACGTTTGATGGAATGTACGTCTGCCAGAGCGGCATAATCGAAATATTTGCGCCAGATGAAAGGGGCAATCTCTGCCAGAAAATAATCTCCGGCCTTGATATCGCCAGCGCAGGCGCGCGCCTTGATCAGGGCTGCGCGCTCCCAATTTTGCCCCATGCTTTCATAATATTGCAAGGCGGCCAGAACAGACATGGCAGGCGGCGTTGCCCCCGGATCGGGTCGCAAACGCAAATCCGTTCTAAAAACATAGCCATCGGCTGTGCGATCCTGCATGATTTTGACCAGCTGCTTGGTCAGGCGCACAAAGGTGGTGCCCATTTCCCATTTGTCTTTGCACGGGGCTGTGTCAGAATCATAGAGCACGATGAGATCAATATCAGAAGAGTAATTCAGCTCCCCTGCCCCATGCTTGCCCATAGCAAGAGCAAAATAGCTGCAATCCTGTTCCGGCTCATCGGGGTTTTTCAGGTGCAGTTTGCCGCGTCGGTGATTGTCTTTCAGCAAAAACCGGATGGCACCGCGCAATGTTGCATCTGCAATCTCTGTCAGGGCATTGGTCACTTGCTTGACGCTCCACAGCCCCCCAATATCAGCAAGGCCAAGGGTGAGCGCGGCATTTTGCTTGATCAGGCGCAAATGGCGCATGATCTCTGCTTCGCTCGCCGCTTCATGGAAAATGGCGCTCTGCACCAAATGCTCAATATGGTCTTTGGGATCTGTGGTGAGGATATGCTCAAGGCGCTGCGGATCCTTCAGCATCAAATCTGATAAATAAGACGAGGTTTCGAAAATTCCGGCCAAAAGGCCTGCCATTTCCTCTTGCTCTATGAGGGTTCGCAAGGCTTTCAGCGGGCGCTCTGTCTGATCTTCAAGCTTGTTGATTTTTTCAAAAAGAGGTGCAAGCACTGTTGCTTGGTCCGCCAGATGCGGCATGGCTTTGACCGTTTGCCAAATGTCTGCCTTGTTTGCGGCCTTTTCGCTTGTCGATGGCTGCGTCGCAGTCATAAGCTCCCCCCTCTTATTGTCGTTCCATCAGCCAAAGCCCAATCACAAAGGCAAGCTCTAGGCTCAGGACTCATTAATTTAGCCTATTCTGTTTGTCTTGAAGCATTCATATAGAAGAACCAAGAGCAAAATAAGGGTGGTTCCCTTTTTGCAGGTCTTGGTTCGATAGATGAGTGCTTCAAGACAAACCCGAAGGGCGAGGCATTTTTGCGCAATGGACTACGTCGTAAAATCTTGAAAATGAACCACATTGTCGCGATTTTTCTCCTTGCCCTTGCACAAAACTGCTCTCGCAGAATGGGCCAAATTAATGAGTCCTGAGCCTAACTATCCTGCTCTTGTTGCTGATCAGGCAATGCCTGTGCAAAGCTGATGGAAAATATCAGACCCGGCTCGTTATCGTCGAGTTGTATATTAGCCTCATGCAGACTTGCAACCGCATTGACCAGACTCAAACCAAGGCCACTTCCCGGCTGGTTGCGGCTTTTATCCAGACGAATGAAGCGCTGCAATACCCGTTGGCGATCATTCTTGGCAATTCCGGGGCCATTGTCGCTCACGCTCAGTATCACCTGACTGGCCTTAGACATCACACTGATATGAATTTTTGCCTGTTCTGGCAAACTCGCCTCTGCTGCTTGGTCTTGGTCTGTCACATCTGGTGTTTGGCGTTGTTCGGCGACATGGCGCACCGCATATTTCAAGGCATTGTCGATCAAATTGGCAATGGCCTGACTGATCAATTCCCGATTGCCATCAATATACTGACTTGACGTAGCATCCCATGTCAGCAAAGCGCCTTCATCTTCGGCGACCGGTTCATATAGCTCTGCCATATCCGCTGCAATGGCACCGATATCGAGCTTTATTTTTTCAATCTGGGTGGATTTGGCTTCGACTCGGGCGATGCGCAGCAAGGCATCGAAGGTACGGATCAGAGTTTCTGATTCCTCCAATGTCTGCTCCAAAGCCTGACGATAGGTCTGACTGTCCGCTTCTTCGCTGGCCAGCGTGACTTCCACACGGTTGCGCAAACGGGTCAGTGGGGTTTTCAGGTCATGGGCAATGTTATCAGAGACTTCCTTTAGCCCATGCATCAGGCCCTCAATGCGCGAGAGCATAACATTGAGGCTATCTGACAAGCGATCAAACTCATCGCCAGCTTGGGTAACCGGCAAGCGCTCGTCCAATTGTCCGGCCATGATATGGCGCGAGGCAACAGCAATCATATCAATGCGGTTCAGCACTTTGCGGGAGACGAACAGCCATGCCAAAAGGGCGAGAAATACCAGCAAGATGCCTGAGACGATGAAAGCCTGCTCGACCACCTCGCGAAAGGTTTCGCGCTCACCAATATCCCTGCCGACCAAAAGCCGGTAACCGCCAAAGGTTTCATAGACATTGACCACCGCTTTATATTGTTTTCTTTGATCCACATCCCCAAGGCGCTGATAGATCACGGCTTGATCCACAGCGCCGCGCTTTTCCATCACCCATTTGGGAAGAGCTGCCACATTGCCCGCAACATAATGACCGCGAAAATCGGTTACAAGATACAAACTTGCTCCGGGACGGCGCGAGCGGTCTTCTATGACTTTGACCAGTTCGCTGAGGCCGCCGGCACGGTAACGCTCAACCAATCCCCTGACTTCGAGCTGGATTGTGGCATTGAGCTGGCGCGTCATCAGCACTTGGGTATTGAAGGCGATATAGACGATTAGAAAAGTGGCAAAAATGGAAAAAATGATCAGATAGATTGCCGACAGCTTGAAGGCTGTGGTTCGCATGATCTTGTTTAGGGAATTGATTGCCACGATGCTTTTCTTTACCTCAAGGCTCAATCTGGCTCGCGCAGGCTATAACCAGATCCACGAATGGTTTGCAGCAAGGCAGGCTCAAAGCCTTTGTCAATTTTGGCTCTGAGGCGAGAGATATGCACATCAATGACGTTGGTCTGGGGATCGAAATGATAATCCCAGACATTTTCCAGCAGCATGGTGCGCGTTACAACCTGTCCGGCATTTTTCATTAGATATTCCAGCAAGCGAAATTCGCGCGGCTGCAAGATGATTTGCTCCCCTGCTCGCTTGACTGTATGGGCAAGACGATCCAATTCCAGATCGGCAAGGCGGTAGGTCGTTGCGACTTCTGAGGGGCTGCGTCTGCGGGCCATTACCTCGATCCGTGCCAACAGCTCGGAAAATGCATAAGGCTTGGTGAGGTAATCATCACCGCCAGCGCGAAGGCCTGTGACCCGATCATCCACTTCGCCCAAAGCAGAGAGAATCAGCACTGGTGTTTCATCCCCCTCTGTCCGACGTTGTTCGATAATGGATAATCCATCCCGCTTTGGCAGCATCCGGTCGACAATCATCACGTCATAGGAATGGGAAGCGGCCAATTTATAGCCTTCATCGCCATCGGCGGCATGGTCGCAGGCATGTCCGGCCTCTTTAAGGCCCTTTACCAGATAAGCAGCTGCTTCTGTGTCGTCTTCAATGATCAGAATATGCATGGCCTATCCTATGTTGGATCCTGAATATCAATTTGTGCGAATTATATCGACAAATCTTTCAAATTGAAGGGAAAATCCATTAAAAAAGGGAAAGCTTTTCAGCTCTCCCTTTCTTTCATGCTTTGAATGCCTAAGCGCTTATTTTTTCAAAGGCAAAGCCACAAAGCGGATGCCATTGCGGGCCTTGATGCGCATGAGGACGGTTTTGCGACCATCTTCTTTCACTGCCGCAATCTGTTTTTTTACATCCGCAGCAGACTTAACAGTTTTGCCAGCGACCGACTGGATGATGTCCCCGGCACGCAAAGACTTTTCTGCTCCAATGCTTTGGGGTTCAACCTTGGCAATTAGCACCCCATCGCCATCGGGATTGGCCTGTAATTCCAGACCGAACTCTTCCATCATTGCCGGTTTAACAGGCTCTTGGGTTTCTTGCTCACCGCTGGCCTGACGCTCCAATTGTTCTGGAAAGAGGCCAAGATTGACCGCAACTTCGATTTCCTTGCCATCGCGCCAGACGGTCAGGGCAACATCGGTTTGTGGATCCTTGCGGCCAATTTCACGCGCCAATTCTCTGGTGGTTTTGACGATGGTGCCATCGACGGCCAGAATGACATCACCGGGTTTTATGCCTGCTTTCTTGGCTGGCGATGCCTCATCAAGGCTGGTGACCATAGCCCCGGATGCCTCGGACAATCCCAGACTGTCGGCAATGTCTTCACTCACACCCTGAATGCGCACGCCAAGCCAGCCCCGTTTGACCTTGCCGCCATTTTTCAGATCCTTGATGACATCTTCCGCCACTTCGGCAGGAATGGCAAAAGCAATGCCAACATTGCCACCGGATGGTGAAAAGATCGCGGTGTTAACGCCAATCACCTCGCCTTTGAGGTTAAAGGTCGGGCCACCGGAATTGCCTTTGTTGACGGCGGCATCGATCTGAATGAAGCTTTCATAATTGCGGGCATTGATGTCACGCCCATGGGCGGAGACGATGCCTGCGGTGACCGTGCCGCCAAGGCCAAAGGGATTACCAACCGCAACCACCCATTGCCCAACTGGCGGCAGGTCTTTGGCAAATTTCACATAAGTGAATTTCTTTTTGCTGTCTTTTACCTTCAACAAAGCAAGGTCCGAGCGCGCGTCAGAGCCGACCAGATCAGCGGCCAATTCTGTGCCATCATCCATGATCAGGGTAAATTCGCTGCCCTTATCGATCACATGATGGTTGGTGACGACAAAGCCATCATCGGAGATAAAGAAACCGGAGCCTTGAGACTGGCCATAGCGCGGCTTTGGTGCTGGGCGGTCTTCATTCTGGCCTTGTTGACCTTCGCCAAAACGGCGGAAAAATCGATTGAAAGGGTGGTCTTTTGGCAGATCTTCAAAGCCGGGTATACCCGGAATGCCAAAATTATTCTGGCCGCCATCGCTGATTTTTGTTTTAACCTGAACGGATACCACTGCTGGTTTGACCGCTTTGACAAGGCCGGAAAAATCAACCGGAGCTGCCGGGGTGGTCACAGAGACCGCTTCAGCAGAGGCTGTTGGTTTGCCGCTTATCAAGGTTGGCGCAGTTATGCCAGCCACAACGCCCAGAGCCAAAGCTGATGCCAGAAGGGTCTTTTTGACGGGTGTTTTTTGTGCAGGCTGGTTCCTGTCTGATTTGGTCATTGGTTCATCTCCGCTCGGCTTTATAAAGCATTGTTCATGCTTTGCGCTTATAGGCCACATCATTAGCCAGAAGGTAAATTCCTGATCGCTTGTCTCAGGTTTCTTTGTCTGAGGGCAAGCCTTGTTTGATGATTATCATATAGAGATCACAATGCGATGCGGAGATGGCCAGATGAATTAAAGATATGTAATGTTGAATGAATTAAATTAATTATTATATTTCATATACTTATATCAATAAAATTCCTGTTACCTAATAACTAGCAAAGCAATTGTGACGTCCTTGCCTTTCATTGAGGCACCTTTTTGCCACAATCGCTTTGCTTACAAAGTGCCAAATTATGCAAATCGGTGATGGGCTTCCAGAACAAGGCCCGTGCCAACCGAGCCAAATGCGTCTCTCTGAACGACCTTGGCATTTGGCAAAAGTCCAAGCAGGGATTGGCGCACAAACGGCACCTTTGTCGATCCGCCGGTCAGGCAAACCGCGCTGATCTGGTCCCCCTTGATTTGGGCCTGATCCAATGCTTTGATGATTGTCTGCCGCACTTTGCTGACGCCATCCTCCAATGCCATCATGATATCGGTTTGGGTGATGTCTGATTTCAGGCCTTTTTCCAGAAAGCCAAGATCAATTTTGGCCATTGGTTTATCTGACAGGGCGATTTTTCCTTCCTCCACTGCCAAAGCCAGACGGTGACCTTCTCGCAGATCCAAAAGCTCAATCAGACGATCCAGCAAATGCGGCTCTTTGGCCTCCCGGCGCAAATGGCGCAAATCTGCTCTTGTTTGATGATCATAAAGGAAATTGATTTTTTGCCATGTTGCCAGATCATGATAATAGCCAACCGGCATGAGGCGCCCTTGTTTGAGCATGGGACTTTGATAGCCCAGCAAGGGCATGACCCGGGCAAGACTGAGCCAGCGGTCAAAATCGGTGCCACCAATATGGATGCCTGCATTGGCCAAGATGTCCTGCTGCCCCAATGCATGATCAGGTGAGACCCGCAAGATGGTAAAGTCAGATGTACCACCGCCAATATCGATGATCAGGGCGACTTCTTCTTGTGTGACGCTTTGGGCAAAATCACGGGCGGCGGCCACTGGCTCAAATTCAAATTCCACCTGTTTGAAGCCGCATTCTCTTGCAATTTCTTCCAGCGTGTTTTGTGCAATCTGATCTGCTGACTCATCATGATCGATGAAATGAACAGGTCTGCCCATCACCACCTGCTCCAATGGGGCTTGCATCGCTGTTTCAGCTTTGGCTTTAAGATGGGCAATGAATAAACCCAAAACGGCTTTGAACGGTTTACGCTCTTTGCCGATCATGGTGGTCTCATTCATGGTAGAGGTGCCAAGAACGGATTTCAGCGAGCGCATCATACGCCCCTCGCCTCCTTCAATATAGGTATGGATGGCATCGCGCCCAAAATGGGCGCTATTTTCTTCAAAATCAAAGAAAAGCGTTGAGGGAATGGTGGTCTCTAAGCCTTCTACCGGCACAAGAGATGCCTGATTGTCTTGCATCAGGCCAATGGTGGAATTGGATGTACCAAAATCGAGACCGCAATAGGAAGGATATGCCATGATTTTTGCCTCACGCTTATCAAGAGCAGGCGGATTTATCACGGACTTTGAGGAATGGGAAGAGCAAAGCGTCTGTGCGCCTTACTCTTCCACGATGTCTTTGTTTATGCCTCATCAGCAAATTTTGTGACCACCACGGAGCCATGCTCCATTGTTTGATGGACAGGGCATTTGTCTGCAATGCGCAACAAGGATTGACGCTCTTTTTCTGGCAAATCACCTTTGATGGTGATGCGGCGCTCAAAGCGGTCAATTTTGCCTTTGCTATTGGTTTTATGCTCTTTGTCCTGATCGGAACACTCAACACAATGATCCGCATGAACTTTGTTATGCAAGACTTCCGTTTCGATATGCTCGACAGGCAATTTCTTGAAATCGGCATACATGCGCAACGTCATGGTTGTGCAGGCACCAAGGGCCGTTGCCAGATAATCATAAGGAGTGGGGCCTGAATCCAGTCCGCCAACGGATTTAGGCTCATCCGCCAACATGGTATGATGGCCGACACGCACGTAATTTTGGAATTTTCCAAGCCCGGTTTCAGCCACCACAGCCCCAAGCGGTGTGGCGTTTTGTGGCTCATGCCCCAGATCGAGAAAGCGGGTTGCCCAAGCCGTTATCACTTCGGCGGCATAGATGGCATCTTCCTTGCGGGTTAGCAAATGATCGGCATTGTCGAGCGAGACAAAGCTCTTTGGATGCTTGGCGGCCTGAAAAATTTCAGCGGCATTTTCAATACCAACCGTTTCATCAAGCGGGGAATGCAGCACCATCAAGGCCTTTTTCATTGAGGCTATTCTGTCGGCTTGGATGTGATCTTTCAAATCATCCAGAAATTGCTTTTTGATTTTAAAAGGCCGCCCGGCCAGACTGACCGCGGCTTCGCCTTTTTCCTCGATTTCATCCAGATGGCATTTAAAACTATGCTCGATATGTTTGACATCGGCAGGTGCACCGATGGTCGCAACGGCTTTTACGTCCGGGATGAGACCGGCAGCCGCCAGCACGGCTGCACCGCCCAAGGAATGCCCGACGAGAAGGCTTGGACCTTGCAACGCTTCGCGCAAGCTGTTTGCAGCGCGTACCAGATCTTCGATATTTGACGAGAAATTTGTATCGGCAAAATCGCCACCAGAGCTGCCAAGGCCCGTAAAGTCAAAGCGCAAAACCGCAAAACCACGGCTTGCCAGTTCTGATGCGATGCGGCGCGAGGCAAACAAATCTTTTGAGCAGGTAAAGCAATGCGCGAAAATGGCTGTCGCTCTAACTGGCCCTGCTGGCATATCCAGTCTGGCTTGCAGCTCATCGCCCAATGCGCCGGTAAATTTCAAGGGTTGGGTGGTTGAGGTTGATTTGATCATATATCTAGTCCCTTCCCTTATACCTGTTGGTATGTGGGCTTCATGATAACAAAAAACGCGGCACCAGTCAGCCGGTGCCGCGTTTGGTTGCTTATCAATGTAAGCCAGTGAAAGGGAAATGCCAGTCAGCTCTTGTCTTGATCTGATAAAATTTTGTTGAGCTTGAGTTGTTCTTCTTCACTTAACGAGGATGATCCCGTCACTTTGGCCGTTTCTGCCACCTTCTTGTTTTTTCGGTATAGCAAGTGAACGGCCACAAGGCCCAGAATGAGAATGGCGGGGCCAAAACCCCAAAGAAGCAGTGTTTTCATGGAAAAGCGCGGTTTCAGGAGAACAAATTCTCCATAACGGCTTACCAGAAAATCCATTGCTTCTTCGTTGCTGTCGCCCTCGATCAGACGTTCGCGCACCAAAACCCGCAAATCTTTGGCCAGAGGTGCATCAGAATCATCGATGGACTGGTTCTGACAGACAAGACAGCGCAGACCGGCTGAAATTTCCCGGGCGCGGGCTTCTAGCTTAGGGTCTTTGAGCATCTCATCAGGACTGACCGCAAACGATGGGGCAACCGGCATCATCACCGCTAACAGTCCTGCCAGCAAAGTCAGACGCATGAGAGAAAAAAGCTGCATTTTCCGCTTCCTTTACGCTGTGCTTGCGGCTTGTTTGGCCCGGCCTTTGCGGGCTGGTGCTCCAACACGCAATCGCCGGTCTGCAAGAGAAAAACAGGCCCCAAAGAACATGACAAGCGAGCCAAGCCAAATGAATGTTACCCAAGGTTTATAATAGATGCGCACTGCCATGGCCCCATTATCCTGTTTATCGCCCAAGGACATATAAAGCTGGGTGACGCCCCACATGGTGTAAATATCTGTCTCTGTGGTTGGCATACCGCGTGTGTTATAGACCCGTTTGACGGGGCGCAATGTGGTCACACTTGCTCCCTCTTGCGTGACGGTGAATGTGCCCTCCACATCAGAATAATTGTGTTCCGAGCTTTCCTTTAAGCCTTCAAAGGTAAAGGTATAACCGGCAACGGTGCGGCTGTCTCCAACCTTCATGATCGAGATATCTTCGACCTGATAGGAAGAGGCAATCACGATGCCGATGACCGTCATGCCAACGCCAAGATGACCAAGGGCGGTTCCCCAAACAGATTTGGGCAAGCCTTTGAGGCGAGAGAGAGATTTGGCGAGAGGGTTTTTGAAAAATCCAACACGCAATTGGATTTCTGCAAATGAGCCAATCACCACCCAAGCCCCGATACCGATACCGAGAGGTGCCAAGGCCGGACCACCTTCAACAAATCCATAGACTATGAGAATGACCAAAATGGATATTCCAAGCGCCGTCCATAATCGTTGCATGGCCGCACCAAGATCGCCGCGTTTCCATGCCAGCAAAGGTCCAAATGGTACTGCGATCAGCAATGGAATCATCATTGGCCCGAAGGTGAGATTGAAGAAAGGCGCGCCAACCGAGATTTTTGCGCCTGTTGTTGCTTCCAGCGCAAGAGGATAGAGCGTGCCAACCAAGACAGCGGCTGTTGCAGCTGAGAGGAACAGATTGTTCAGCACAAGCGAGCCTTCGCGAGAGATAGGCGAGAAAACACCCCCTTGCCGCAAAAGAGAGGCACGCCATGCAAAGAGTGCCAGCCCCCCTCCGATGAAGGCAACGAGCAGAACAAGGATGAACAAACCACGCCCCGGATCTGTTGCAAAGGCATGGACCGATGTCAGAACGCCTGAGCGAACAAGGAACGTCCCCAGAAGAGAGAGCGAGAATGTCAGAATTGACAGCAAAATTGTCCAGACTTTCAACGCGCCACGCTTTTCCATCACAACGGCGGAATGCAGCAAGGCCGTGCCACATAACCAAGGCATGAAAGAGGCATTTTCAACCGGATCCCAGAACCAATATCCGCCCCAGCCAAGCTCATAATAAGCCCAATAGGAACCCATTGCGATGCCAAGGGTCAAAAAGCCCCATGCTGTCAGCACCCAAGGACGGACCCAGCGAGCCCAAGCGGCATCAATGCGGCCTTCCAACAGAGCGGCAATGGAAAAGGCAAAAGAAATGGAGAAACCGACATATCCCAAATAGAGCAGTGGCGGGTGAATGGCCAAACCCACATCTTGCAGGATTGGGTTCAAATCACGCCCTTCAATCGGGGCATTTGCAATGCGATGAAACGGATTGGATGTAACCAATACGAACAGCAGGAAGGCCGCCGTAATCCAGCCTTGCACACCCAAGGTATTGGCTTTTAATTTTGGTGGCAGATTGCGACCAAATGCACCAACCAGTGCGCCAAAAATCACCAGAATGAAGACCCATAGCAGCATGGAGCCCTCATGATTGCCCCAAACGGATGTATATTTGTACAAAAGTGGCTGGGTTGAATGGCTGTTTTCCCAGACATTTTGAACCGAGAAATCCGATGTGACATACGCATGTGTTAAAGCGGCAAAGGACAGCCCGACGAACAAAAACTGTGTCACTGCAATGGGGCTTGCCACAGACATCATGCGATTGTCTTCAATTTGTGCGCCCCAGATTGGGACGACAGATTGCACAAGAGACAGGGCAAATGCCAAAATTAGCATATAATGGCCAAGCTCGATGATCATTTGGTCACTCCTATCAATTGCACGCTGTTTTGCAATTGAATAACTGGTCTGTGGCGCGCGGCTGGTCCTAGCCTGACTGCGCCTGATGTCATTTTGCGAAAAGCAAAAATCCTAGTTCGTCTTGGCCTTGGCTTCGTCACCTTGCCAATGACCCTGATTTTTCAAAGCATCGGCCACTTCTTTGGGCATATAGGTCTCATCATGCTTTGCCAGCACGGTATCCGCATCAAAGGCCCCATTGGTGTTCATCACGCCTTCGGTGACAACGCCCTGCCCTTCCCTAAACAAGTCCGGCAAGATGCCATTATAGGCAACCGTGACATCTGCCCCGCCATCGGTCACGACAAAGGACACCTTCGTGCCTTGGCCACGAAGGATAGAGCCGTCTTTCACAAGCCCGCCCAATCGAATACGTTGCCCGGGTTTTACGCTGTTGGCAGCAATGTCAGAGGGCGAATTGAAAAAGACAATCTGATCCTGCAAGGCAAACAAAATCAACCCAACAGCTGCGAAGAGAACAACTCCTGCCGCACCGATCATGGTCATACGACGCTGCTTTCTTGTCATGAGCTTGATCCTTTTCTCTCAAATCTGTATCGGTCTCAATGAATGACAGTTCATCACTGATTTGCAGACAGACCCAAAGATCTGGCTGCTGCTTTTATTTTTTCCATACCCTCAACATCAGAGCGCAATGCCTGCAATGCTTTTTGAACCGTTTTTGCGGCTTTATCAGGGCGTTTGAGCACCAGTTCGGCTCTGATGAGCTGCACCCATTGCTCGGCTGTACCGCCATCAGTTTCAAGGCGCTCTGACAAGCTGGAGACCATTGTCTCGATCATTGCCTGCCGATCGCTTGCATCCATTTGCGCTGCATTGTCAATGTCTTCTTGAGTCGGTCCCTTTGTTGCGGGTGCCTCTTGTTGCGTCGCCTGAAGCGCTTGCGGCGTATCGACTCTTTTCTTTTCAAGGGCTGCAATCTGGTTTTTGGCAAAAGGCACCCACGCCGAATCTGGTTTGGAATCTGCGATCAAGCCCTGCCAGGCTTCAATTGCCTGAGGTATTTTGTCCTGTTGGCCCAAAGCGATGGCGAGGAAAAAGCGTGGTTTTGGCGCGATATGATCCAGTTTATTGGCTTGAAGGAACAAGGCGATTGCCTTTTGAGAGACGACGCCGCCTTCGCTTACCACCATTGCTTCGCCAAGATCAGAGAGATTTTGTGCACTTTCGCCTTCCAGACGCACCACATTGTTATAAGCGCGAATGGCATCATCAGGACGCCGCATGGTCAGATAAATCGGCGCGATCAATTTCCAACCCCGCAAATCATCGGGGTTTACTTTCAAGACGCGCTCGACAGAGGCAACCCGTTCTATCAGGGTTTGTTGTTCAGGATCTTTGGTCAGGCGTTGCGCCAAAGGTTGAGCGGAGAGATCAGGCTTGCCCATATGATAATAGAGACTACCCCCGACAATTGGCACAATCAGCAGGGCCAAAAGACTGGAAATTTTAATGGCCCCTGCATTGGACGATGCTGCCGCTTTTTCTGCCTCCAGAGCGTCCTGAGTATAGATCAGACGTCTGGCGACTTCTGCGCGTGCCGCATCCGCTTCGCTTGCCGCAATCAGGCCGCGCTCTACATCGGCTTCAATTTCCTGGAGCTGGGACTTATAGACGGTTAGGTCATAAGCATCAGCGCTATCGAGTTTCTTTTTCTTGCGAGAGAGTGGGTATAAAACCACCATTATCGCAAGAGCCGTGAGCAGGCCTGCAAAAATCCAAAACATACTGGTCCACATTCTGACTGGTTCAGGTCAAATTTTTCACTTTTGACTGGAATGTCAAATTAACTCATGTTCATCTGCAGAAAGATGCGTTTGATCAATTTTGCGCAAATCTTACAAACTTTTAATGTTTGGCGCTTTTGCCTGCTTGGAACTGTTCGCCTGCTTTGGATATGGAGACCATATGATGGATATCAGACTTGAGACTTTTCCTGCTCGGACCGTTATTTATGCAAAGGAAATCGGACCCTATGGTGAGAAAGCAAAAACAGCCTGGAACCGGCTGTGGGGATGGTATTTTGAGCTTAAGACGCCACCAGCTATAAAAAGCTGCATTGGCTATGGTCTGGATAGCGCACGCATCATTCCAGCGGATATGCTGCGTTATTATGCCTGTCTTGAGCTAGATCTTGATCGTGATGCGCTTGAGGCAATCACAGTCAGTGACGACATGGGATCTCTGACTATGGAGGGGGGACGGTATGCGATCTATCAAATGAAGGGCGATTATCAAGGCATGCCAGACTATTTTGCAAAGCTGCATGACAAATGGTTGCCGAACTCGGGGCATATACCCGATTATAGCCGCCCTTTTCTCGAAATTTATCTCAACAATCCCAATGAAGTCGGTCTGGATAATGCCTTGACCGATCTTTGTATGCCTATTCGTGAAGATCGCGCTGCATAATATCAAATGCTGTCACAGGCACAAAAGCAGCTGATCTTTTCAGCTGCTTTTTAAATTTGTAATGGATGATTTTACTCAGGCTGTTTCTTTTAGCTCTGACGATGTTGCGGCCGCCCGCAGCTGGCGCTGGAAACTGTTTGCATAATCTTCATCAACCAAATGCGTCGCAAAGATAACAGCAGCATCGCCAAGGGTTTTGCAGGTTTCTACATCTGCACCTGTTGCATGGCGCGTGCGCTCGACCAAAGACTTGGTGAGCACTTCAAAAGTCTGATCCAGCTCTTTACGCACTCTTCTAACAACTTCGTTGATCGCCAACGAATCTTTCATGCGTTCTGCATGGTGGAAAATTTGCGCTGCACGGGTGGCATCTTGCAACAAATTTTCATCGGCAACTTCTGCTGTCCCCTCTTTAGGAGCGCGCAAGGCTTTCCTGATCAGGCCTGCGGATGTTGAAATTTCTTTTTCCAACATATCGGACATTTCTGTTTTCATCGCAGAGAGAGATTTTGCCCATGGACATTGTGCTGGAATTTCCAATTCAGTTTCCAAGGCCCGGATTAATTTTCGCCATTCAGCAAGAGATTGTAACGCTGCGTCCAATTCTTTGCCGGTGGCTGATTTTGCCTTGAACTGAAATATATGCGCTTCCATTTCCACCAAAATTTGCGTGATGGCAGGAGCATAGACCGTGGCACCAATTTGTAATGCATCTTCCGATCCAGCCAATTTTGCTGACAATTGCACCAATAATTTCGGCTCGGACAATTTGGGTGTTAAACCGGCAAATAACCAAGCAGTTTGCATGGGAAATTGTTGGACAAATTTCCTAATTTGCGCATAAATCTCTTCCCCTTTGGGTGTTTCCCAAGAAGAGACCTGTTGATCAATATGTTTCAAAAAGCTTTGTAGCGTGGCTGTCTTCTCTTTCATGGCCATAAAGTCCATCAAATCTTCATAGACAAGACTTGAGCCCAATTGATTGGCCATTTTTTGCTCTCCAGCCAATTCATTGAGCATGATCTTTACGGTTTTAGAGATTTTTGGCAATAACAAGGCTCTTAGCTGATCGGCTTGTTTTGCGATCACGGCTTTATCGGGGGAAACGGCTTCCTTATTGATCAAGGCCATCTGGTCCGGCTCTGCAATATCGCGCTTGATCCAGCGCCAGATAGCATCCAAAGAATCAGGACTAACGCGCCCTTCTGATTTACTGGCCAGATTTAAAGGGGCAATGAAGGGCTTTGCGGGCGCAAAAAATGCTTCTTTCAAGAGAGGATCAAGAGCCACTGTTTGCTCTGGCTGTTCCTCTTCATCCGCTTTTAGCACATGTTTCAAAGCATCCAGAATGAGCTGAGAGGACGGATCCATTTTTCCGTTCTCCGCACTCTTTTCCAACGTCCGCAACAGCAATTGCTGTGCGCTATCTGATAAAGACGAAAGGTAAAGAGAGAGCTTCTCCTTTAACTCTTCAGCGCTCGTCATCTTCAGAACTCCACCACATTCACTCTATATAGCCTTTCATTAAGACAGAAAAAATTTAATATTTCATTGAACCTTGGCTATTGAAGTTTGGTTATCAGACATGTCTCAAGTTTATCATCAACACAAAAAAGGCAGGAGATACACTGACTGTACCCCCTGCCTTCTCATGATTTTGCGCGCCTTAGATTTTAAGGCACTGGAATTTTAAGACACTGGCCGCCATGTTCCATCAGACTGGCGACAGGCTTGACCGCGTGCGGTTTGTGGCTGGCCATCAATATAGATTGTATG
This sequence comes from Cohaesibacter sp., assembly GCA_025800105.1. Taxonomy (GTDB): domain Bacteria; phylum Pseudomonadota; class Alphaproteobacteria; order Rhizobiales; family Cohaesibacteraceae; genus Cohaesibacter. Next base: position 26,490 of record JAOXSG010000115.1, read on the forward strand.
AGTGTAATCACGACATGTCAGATTGTTCACAGTCCGCGGCTGGGCTGGTACAACTTGGCCATAGCGACCGCTATCGGGGTTGCGCCATTCTACAGGCGCACCGGAACGTCCATATTCCAGCGCATTTTGCTCTGCACCATAAGAGAGCTGGCGATCACGTTCGTCCAAGAGCTGGCCGATTTGTGAACCGGCAAGCGCGCCAAGAAACGCACCAGCAACGGTTGCCGCCACTTTGCCCTCGCCAGAGCCGAACTGGTTGCCAATCGCACCACCAGCGACAGCGCCAGCCAAACCACCAAATGTTTGTTTTGGCCCAGTGCCCTGACAACCAGCCAAAGCCAGACCAACAATTGCCACAACAGCCATTGATTTGAATTTCATGGGAAGCCTCATTCTCTATCGCGGTCGTCCTGTAGACCGCAAATCACATATTAAACCTTTATCCAGCGCATTTAAAAGGCAGTCTTGAATAAACAAAATATCCCTGATCACCCCAATTTCGCCAAAAGTCTCTTTTGAGAGTTTGGCAAAAATTGGACCATTGACACATTATCACATTTTAAAGTGCAGGCAATTCAAGTTCGACCTTCAGCCCTCCCAATTCTGACACTGAAAGGGTGAACGAACCCTTATAAAGATGGGCCAACTCATCGACTATCGACAGGCCAAGGCCGGATCCCGGTTTACTTTCATCCAAACGATAGCCCCTCCGCTTCACTTCCTCGCGCTCTTGTCTGGATAGACCGGGGCCATCATCTTCAATAATAATTTTTAAAAATGGACTTTGCTTCTTTTCCTCATCGCTGGATAGAATGGAACAAGCGCGGATCGACACATTATGCCTCGCCCACTTGCAGGCATTGTCGACCAAATTGCCAACCATTTCTTCAAGGTCCTGTTCTTCTCCACGAAATGTCAAATCATCCTCAATGGATACAGAAATGGACAACTCAGATGCAGAGTGAATTTTTTGCATCACATTGGAAAGGCGTCTGAGGATTGGCTCCAAGGGTGTGGCAGCTCCCAGCATGTTGGAGCGTGCGGCCATACGAGCGCGTTCCAGATATAGATTGATCTGATCGCTCATGGTCTGCGCCTGATGTTGCAAGCGCGAGCCGACTTTGCCATCCATCTCATTGGCTTCGTTTGTGATCACCGAAAGCGGTGTTTTGAGTGCGTGCGCCAGATTGCCAACTTGCATTCTTGCCCGTTCTGCCAGTTCAGAATTGGATCGTATCAGGGCATTTGCCTCATCGATCAAGCCTGATATCTCATCCGGGTAAGAGCCGATAATCTGATCAGCCTTGCCTTGCCTGACTTCACGAATTTTATCTTGAAGCAGGGACAGCGGTTTGAAGACCAAACGTACAACAATGATAATTGACAAAAGGGGAAGCGCAACGACGAAGGCCATGGTTAGCCAAGCATCCGCTTTAAAGGCATCGCTTCGTTTTTGTAAATCCTGCGCATTCCCAGATACCCGGAAGAGAAAAATACGATCTGGACCAAAACTGATTTTTCTTTCCAGAATTCTCAGCTCTTGTTGGTCTGGCCCTGTGCCCGGACCATAGCGCTGATTGCTTTCATCAAAGGCGATTTCCTGATCTTTGTTCAGATTGAATGTGCCACTTGCCAGAGAAGAAGAAGCCACCAGAACCTCTCCTTGATCACTTGCAATGGACCAGTACCAGCCTGATAGAGGCAGATCAAACAAGGGATCACCCAGATTTCCAGACGCATCCAGAGTGTCATTTTGCACCAATTGGGCAGCATAATGCGCGACCAACAATTTAACAGACACATTCAGGCGTCGATCCAGATCCTTTTCCATGGATTGATGAAAATTATCTGTAATCAGAATACCGGCAATAAAAATACAGATCGTCGCCCAAAGGCTTGCATAGGCTACCAGACGAGAGGATAAGGACTTAAACATCACAAAGTGCCTGGTGCCACCATATTATATCCCAGTCCGCGAACGGTATGAATGGCGTCAACGGCCAGCTTTTTTCTCAACCGACCGATAAAGACCTCAATCGTGTTTGAGTCGCGATCAAAATCCTGATCATATAAATGCTCGACCAATTCTGTGCGCGAAATCACCTTTCCCTGATGATGCATCAAATAAGCGAGCAATCTATATTCATGGGATGTCAGCTTAATGGCTTGCCCATCTACGGTGACTTTGCCGGATCTGCTGTCTAAACGAATTGGGCCACATGTAATCTCATTGGACGCATGGCCTGCATTTCTGCGCACAAGTGCTCTGATCCGTGCAATGACTTCTTCCATATGAAAGGGTTTGGAGACATAATCATCGGCGCCTGCATCAATACCCTGCACCTTATCGCTCCAACGATCACGGGCCGTTAAAATCAGAACAGGCATTGTACGATTGTTCCGTCGCCATGCTTCCAGAACGCTGATCCCGTCCATTTTCGGAAGCCCTATATCCAGAATAACGGCATCGTAAGGTTCTGTATCCCCCAGAAAGTGCCCCTCTTCACCGTCACAGGCACAGTCAACAACATAGCCGTTTTCTTCCAATGCCTCTTGCAATTGACGGTTCAATTCCGGCTCATCTTCCACTACCAGAACACGCATATCTCATTCCCCATTTGAGTTCACGGCCATACCGTATTTTTCCTTTCAAAAATTCAGGTCAAAATCCTTTGTCAGACAATACAATACCGCTCTGCGCATTCACAAGAACACGCGCCACGCTACCGCTTCTGGACAGGATTGTTAATTGATAGACCAAGCCCTGATTGCTTTCGCAAACATCGGCCCTGACCACATCACCGCGCACGACCTTACGCACAGCTGTCTTTATGACAGCCAAGTGTTTGATCTGCTTCTTATCTATTGCTTCACGTATTTGTTGCTGAGAAAGACAAGAAGCCGCCTCTGACTTCTGTGCAGCATTTGCCGCAAAGAGCAAAATGACAAGACACAGGAGACGAAGCCAATATGTGCGGTCCCAAATTTTCATCTTGCATACTATAGGAAAAATCACTGAACCTTATATGAATGGCTCATCTCTATCCGTCTGATCGTGATGCTCTTTCCCATATTTTGAGACTTTGGTTCATGTCTTACAATAATAAAGATATTTGCGGTTATGCTGTTTTATGGAGACTATGGTTTGCGGGCTATCTTGCTCAGACCATGTTATGGGGTCGAATAACAAACAGGATGCCTGTATCCTGAGCGTGGGAGATGAAGTGTCTAGATTAGCGCCTTTTGAAGCCATCTGATTTGTACAAGCTGTCAGAAGGCAGAGGAGCATGGCTTTTAGACACGCTGTTAATCTGGCTATCTTTGTGTGACTGATTTTGTCTTTTCGCATCTTCAATGCTTCTCATTTTGGCTTCCAATGCGCGGGAAAAGTCAGAGAAAATAATCTTTACAGTGCCAGCATCCTGTTTTTTCTGGTCTGGGCGTTTCGTCAACCAGAATGATGCAATCATTTTCACGATTGTAACAATGAAAGACCAGCTTGCTAACGCCATTATGACAATCTCTTATGAGTGAACCAGGTACGCCATAAAATGGTGACAGCCCCAGCCAGCGCAGAAATTGAGACTGCAATCCGGCTTTGCATTTCTGGATCAAGCTCAATTCCAAACATAGTCAGTCCCATTGCCAGAACAGCTACAATTTGCGTCCAATTGACCTTGGATTCCCAGACAGGTTTTGTGTAAAGCATATCTATACCTTTCAATTTTATTGGCTCTATTGACGTCCAAATTTGCTGTTCATATTCATAGGCTTGATTGACAAGAAACGATCATTGCACAAGCTCCTGCAATTTGGCGGTGGTGGGCGTGCCGGAATAAAGGGTCAAGCTTTTGAGAAGACAGTCATTGCGGCTGCCGGAATAACTATGGCTGATCATTAAATCTGCTAGATCATCGCGATAACTCATGGTCAGATCT
>JAOXSG010000118.1 GCA_025800105.1 Cohaesibacter sp.
TATTGCCCTACTTCATCAAACACGATTTCTGAAATGAGATTTTATGTGACTGATTCAGTTGAAAGACCAGTTGATTTCAATGGTATTGATTGGTTTATGACTTTGCTGCTTCATTCAAGATAATATCATCTTATGATAAAATATGCGACAATCAGAATTCAAAAAAAGATATGACCCTGAATTGGGAAGATTTACAAGACAACATATTTATGGTGAAGGAGTAATGGATGTATTCAAAAATATTGGTTCGAAAGTTATTGGCCAAACATTGAAAAAAGCAGCAAAAACAGCAGCATCAACAGCTATTAGTACAGCAGCCACAAAAACTGATGAACATGTTGGAAAGAAAGCAGGTGATAAGATAATTCAAATGTTATCAAAAAGCAACACACCAAAAAAAGTAAGGTTTGATGAAACAGTGGCTAATGCTATGAAGCCTGGAGAAGAAACAGTTGAAATACTTTCAAAAAGCAGTACACCAATAAGGAAAAAACCGAAATCCACGACACAACAAGAAATAAATCAATGATTAAATCTCATTTTG
>JAOXSG010000125.1 GCA_025800105.1 Cohaesibacter sp.
GAGTTTCTAACTGTTGCGGCGGTTGGGCCTGAGTTGTTAGAATTTTTGTTTTCTTCAAGTTCAATGTCAAGCCTACTTGCGCAAGGGAGGCAACCAGCTCATCCAACAAAAGACACGCTTTGTCCAAAGTTGTGCAAAATAAAAGAATGTCATCCGCAAATCGTAAATCTAACAAAGGTTTGAAACCATCCCCAAGGGACAATCCTTGAGCTTCCATTTTCGCACGCCAGGAGGACAGAGCCATCTCCAGCACCGAACTAAATAAACGTGGGCTAAGTACACATCCTTGACGTACACCACCGCGAATATTGAAGCCATAGCTGTCAACGTTATGTTCTCTGACTACACCTGTCTGCCCATAGTATATGCATTGCAGTATCCAAATCAAATGCTCTGAGATCCCATGTTGTCCCAACGAAGTCCATAATGCATTCCAATCAATTTTGTCAAATGCCTTGGAAAGATCCAAGCTAATGATCCAAAGTGGTACGTTTGCAGCCAGAGTTTTCTGCAAACAAATGTTGGCAGTCAAAAGATGTTCTTCAATTCGTCTCCCCTGCCGGAAGCCATGCTGTTCTTCCGGTTGCGTTGCCTCAAGTGCGTCTTCCATGCGTCCCAGTCAGTCAGTCAGTCAGTCAGTCAGGCCTGTACGCCTCGCGGCGCTAAAACTTTTTACAGACGTTGCGTGCTCATTGGCTGCAAAAATTAATAAAACCATTCAAATGCTGCTCCCAAAGCTCATAGTCATGCGCCAATTCCTCCCAGTGACCCATTCTTTGGTAACGACAATACAATTCCAGCTTGCTGTCCCAACGGTGTTTTGGCCGCCCAAGCCGCCTTCGCCCCACAGGTTGCCAACGCAAAACTCTTTGAATCCAGTGATGAATGGGAAGTTTGGTAATGTGAGCGGCCAGTTTCCAATACTTACCACAACAGATTCGGGACCAACTCTTTATCTTCGCGATGTCAACAAAATGCGCCACTCGTTCGTTCCACACGTGCAAGATCTCATGCCATTCGAGTGTCCAGTCAATGTGTGGCGGAGGGCCCACAATGGATCGACATAATTTGCGAAAATGAAGATCCAAACTTTGTATGTGTTCTTTGTACATGGTACGATGCCCACCTGCAAAGCACGCAACCGATGAAACAACAGAATCAAAGTAGCGGAGACGTTGCGAAATTGGAACCCTCCTGTCTTCCAAAATCCATTTGTTGGCGTGATACGCCTTTGCCGCTTGCTGGAGGTGGAATTGTAGGTCCAGAAAGTTTTGTTCCGATCCGTACGAAGTTAGCATGCAACCCAA
>JAOXSG010000176.1 GCA_025800105.1 Cohaesibacter sp.
CATACTATACCATACTATACCATACCATACCATACTATACTATACTATGCCATACTATACTATACCATACCATACCATAACTATACCATACTATACTTTATTATATAAGTACTGAGATTTACTCACTAAAAAGGCATGTCGTAAATTTTCGTTCGGAAATAAGTTCTGGCCAATCAGAAGAGCGAACGAAGTTTTTCACGTATGAGAAAAATCGTTCGTCCAATCAGAAACTGCGAACGATATTTTTTCAATGCATTGGATAGGATTCCCCGTACCGCGGTCTTCAAGCCATAGCGCTCGCTTAGTAAGTTAATGATTTCCAGAGCTACAGTTTCAGTAAGGAGGAATTTGATTTATCAATCGAAATCAAGATATAATCGAAATCAAAATCGAAATCAAGATGTATGTGTTAAAACATATAACTGACACTTGGCAAAGCTCAAGCATCCGCGAAGAGAGGCTCGGCAAAACGAAAACAATCCTTCGGCGGACATCAGCTTTCTGGCTACAATGTTCAAAGTTAAGAAAGAAACGTTACAGAAATGACAATAGTGCGTATGGGGAAATCAGTCTAAGCTAACTAACTGTGAGCGAAGATGTAAAGTTTAACGTTGGCTGACGCTTCACGGCGGTTCCTTCAATTACATGTACAACTCCGACTAGGAACGCAAAATGGCCCGCACACGATCTCTTTATCCATTGCTGCTATTATTCGTAGCTGGAGATACAAGAACAAGAAAACAAATGG
>JAOXSG010000185.1 GCA_025800105.1 Cohaesibacter sp.
TCGATTTTTTGCGAAGCGGGACTTTTACTTTTGCTGCTGGTTTGACGCTTATTCTGCGGCTGTTTGGCTGTCTTTGCCAATCACGCCCCGATCAATCTGATCCTGTTCAATGCTTTCAAACAGAGCGCGGAAATTGCCCTCCCCAAAGCCATCATCGCCTTTGCGCTGGATGAATTCGAAGAAAATGGGGCCAATGACTGTTTTTGAGAAAATCTGCAATAAAATTTTGGTGTGGCCGCCATCGACGACGCCTTCGCCGTCAATCAAAATGCCGTGCTTTTGCATGGCATCGATTGGCTCCTGATGGCCGTTTACCCGTGCGTGGCTGTTTTGGTAATAGGCGTCAGGTGGGCCGGGCATGAAGCGCAGGCCATGGTTATGAAGCATATCGGTGCCCTGATAGATATTTTCGCTGCCAATTGCGATATGTTGGATGCCTTCGCCCTTGTATTTTTTCAGATATTCTTCGATCTGGCTTTTTTCATCGGCGGATTCATTGATCGGAATGCGGATCTTGCCACAGGGTGATGTGAGGGCTCTAGAGAAAAGGCCCGTTAATTTGCCTTCAATGTCAAAGAAGCGGATCTGCTTGAAATTGAATAGCTTATGATAAAAATTGTACCATTTATCCATATTGCCGCGGATGACATTATGGGTCAGATGGTCGAGATAGTAAAAACCAAAGCCTTGGGGTTTTGGATCTGTCTCGCCCAGCCATTCAAAGCCCTGATCGGGATAGACTGAGCCTTTTTCGCCATAGTGCTCGATGAAATAGAGAATGCTGCCGCCGATGCCTTCAATGGCGGGAACATCAAGGGTCTTGTCATTGCCTTGATAAGCTGTGGCTCCTTGTTCGATGGCGCGATTGAAAGCGTGTTGTGCATCCACCACGCGCCATGCCATGGAAGGGGCGCATGGCCCGTGCAGATCAATGAAGCGGTCTGCGAAACTGCCTTTTTCAGCATTTAAGAGATAATTGATATCGCCTTGACGATAGAGGGTGATGTCTTTGGTTTTATGTTTGGCAACTGGCACAAAGCCCATGGAGCGAAAAAGCGCGGCAAGTTTTTCCGGCTCTGGATGGGCAAATTCGACAAATTCCATGCCATCGGTTCCAGCGGGATTTTCTGCATCGATTGTGGCAGGGCCTTGATGGTGGGGGAAGGGTCCCATGGTCTCTCTCCTCGGCTTTGATTGCTTGGCGGACTTTGTTGTCTTTTGATTTTGATGCAAAAGACTTGCATTTTGTGTGCTTTTTATCGCATCTTTTTGGTCTGGTTTGCGTGTTTTGTGTGCTTCTAAGGGGAATGGTGCATTTTATGGATCTGGATCATTTTGATTTACGCTTGTTGGATGCGCTTCAGCAAGATGGAGCGATGACCAATCAGGAATTGTCTGATCTGGTGCATTTATCCGCGTCGCAATGTTCTCGGCGTCGCTCTCGCTTGGAAAAAGAAGGCATTATCCGGCGTTATCGCGCGGTGTTGGCACCGGAGAAACTGGGCTTGGAAGTCACGGTTTTTATGAATGTGACGCTCAATACCCATAGCCGGGACAATGCGCGCTATTTTCGCACGCTTTTGCAGAATGTGGCGGCGGTGCGTGAAGCCCATGCCTTGGTGGGTGATATGGATTATCTGGTCAAGCTGGTGGTCAATGACTTGTCGATGTTGTCGGAAATCGTCAATGATATCTTTTTGCCCCATGAAAGTGTGCAGCATGTGCGCACCTCTATTGTGCTGGAAAGTCTGAAAGAGGAAGGACCGTATAATCTGGAGCATTTAAAAGCGGCTCTGGGCTAGAGAATGGCTTCAATCAATCAAAGGCGTGCGGTGGCATTGCCTTTTGGTCAGATTTGGTTCATCAGATAATCATCCTTTCCGATAAGACGGACAGATAGGTTCAGGCAGGGTGTTTCATGGCAGAGCGCGTTCTTCGTTCGGCAGATTTGGCAAGTGTGCATAGTCGTGTCCTGATGATTGCGGCCATCTTTCTTGCAATTGCAGTGATGATTGCCGGTATTCTGGCCTATCGATTGGCTCTGTTTGCGAACACAGATCAAGCACAAGCCCGCCTTACGTTGCAGGTTCAGGCTTTGGCAAATTCTCTTGAGAAATACCGCTTGCTTGCCCCCCTTGCTGCCCGCCGTCCTGATGTTCTTGCAATCTTGTCCAATCCACCTGATTGGGAGGGCAAGGATGCTGCGCTTTTAACCGTGTCGCAGCTTGGGGTGATGAGCAGTGCGGTTGAAATTGAACTGACCTATTTGTCCGGTGATCGTTTTCTTGTGCTGGATAATCAGTTGGTTCCTGCCGCAGCTTCCAATGGGGTGCGCGGGTTTCGATCCGATATTGTGGATGCCTTTCAGGGGCGTCTTGGGCGACGCTTGCCCGCTGAAAAGGACGGGCAAATCTATATTTTTTCCAGCCCTGTTAGATTTGAGGGTGTTCTGGTCGGCGCGCTTTCGGTGCATGTTGATATGAGCGAGACCGAAGAAAACTGGGCGCTGTCTGCGGAGCCGATCATCGCGGTGGACGCGACAGACCGGGTGATCCTTTCCAATCGGGATGGGTGGTATGGGGCTGATTTCAGATTTGCGGAGCAAGCACGGGCAAAGACAGACTTAGGCAAGACAGACACAAACAACGACAAAGATGTCAGGTTGTTGGCCGATTTCAGTTTGTTTGGGCCTGCTCTTGTCTCTGTCTTTGGGAAACGGCAAAAGCAACGGTTTGTGGCCGCCACGCATATTGACCCTTTGCTTGGTTGGACATTCTATGCGCTTGAACCTTTGCGAAAACCCGCTCTGGTGGCGGTGAGTGTCGGTATGGGTGTGGCCATGGTCGGCGGGTTTCTTCTGGGATGGCTTTGGGTTGCCTTCAATCGCCAGCAATTTCAGTTAACACAAAGGCGACGTGATAAAGCATCGGCGCTTTGGTTGGAGCGGCGGGTGAGAGATCGGACCAAAGAATTGCGCCAGACGCAGGCTGGCCTTATTCATTCTGCCAAGCTGGCCGCTATTGGTCAGATGTCCGCGGTTTTGAGCCATGAATATAACCAGCCGCTGGCGGCTATTCGCTCTTACGCGGAAAATGCGCAGCTTTTGTTTGAAGCTGGCAAGTCAGAGCAGGGTAGTGATAATCTGGTTCGTATCAGCAAGCTGGTGGATCGTCTGGCCAAGCTTTCTCGCAATTTGAAGAGTTTTGCACGACGGCCCGGTGTCGATACAAAGTCTGTATGTGTTGCGGTGATTGTGGATGAGGCGATGATGCTGATGATGCCACAGGCGCGCAAATGCGGGGTCGAGATTGTTGCCTTGAGCCAAGACAAGGATTTGAATGTTCTGGCCGGTCATACCCGTTTGGAGCAGGTTTTGATCAATTTGGTGTCCAATGCGCTGGATGCGTTTGTTGAGGCGGGGTTTGCCAATGGTCGTATTCAGATTGAGAGCTTTGCAAAAGGTGAGATGGGCATCATTCGGGTCAGCGATAACGGGGTGGGGGTTGATGATGCCCTGCGCCATGATATTTTTGAACCTTTTGTAACCAGCAAGGATCATGGTCATGGTTTGGGGCTTGGTTTGCCGATTGCCTTTAATCTGGTCAAAGGATTTGGCGGGGATTTGACCTTGATTGAGTCGCCCGATCCGGCCTTTAAAACCTGTTTTGAAATTTGTCTGCCTTTGGCAAAATGAGGATCGTCTTGATGACACCCAAAATCTTATTGGCTGAAGATGAGGAAGAGGTTCGCTTTGCCTTGAAACAGGGCTTGGAGCTGGCCGATTTTGATGTGCAGGATTTTCCGGGTGCAGAGGGGGTTCTGGAATGGGTGTCGCGCCATTTTGATGGCATTTTGGTGTCCGATATTCGCATGGGCGATGCCGATGGGCTGGTGCTGATGAAAGAGGTTCAGGAGATTGATGATGCCTTGCCGGTGATTTTGATCACAGGGCATGGGGATGTGCCCTTGGCGGTGGAGGCCATGCGCTCTGGCGCTTATGATTTTATTGAAAAGCCTTTCCCGGTTGCACAATTGGTGTCTGTTGTTGAGCGGGCCTTGGAAAAGCGGCGGCTGGTTTTGGAAAACCGGGCCTTGCGGCAGGAATTGGCGGAAGAAAGTGCTCTTGAGGGCCGCTTGGTTGGGCGCTCGGATGTGATGGGGCGTTTGCGCTCTGATATTCTGGCTTTGGCCGATACCGATGCAGATATCCTGATTGAGGGAGAAACAGGGGCGGGCAAGGAAATGGTTGCGCGCGCTTTGCATGAAGAAGGCAAGCGAGCGGACAAGCCTTTTGTGGCGCTTAATTGTGGTGGATTGCCCGCCGAGATTATTGAATCGGAATTGTTTGGTCATGTGCAAGGGGCCTTTACCGGTGCCTCTGCCAAACGGGTGGGCAAATTGGAGCATGGCAATGGCGGCACTGTCTTTTTGGATGAGATTGAATCCATGCCGCTGGAATTACAGGTCAAGCTGTTGCGGGTGATTGAAGACCGCATGATTGAGCCTTTGGGCACCAATCAGTCAATTGCGTTGGATATTCGCTTCATTGCGGCCACCAAGACCGATTTGGAGAAAGCAAGCAAAGAGGGGAGCTTTCGGGCGGATTTGTTTTATCGTTTGAATGTGGTCACGGTGCGTATTCCGCCTTTGCGCGAACGCAAGGAAGATATCCCGGATTTGTTCAATTTTTTGGCCCGTGGCGCGCGTTCACGCTATCGTAAAGAGATTCCGGATTTACAGTCTGCATTGCTGGATCGGCTGATGGATTATGACTGGCCGGGCAATGTGCGCGAATTGCGCAATGCGGCGGACCGCTTTGTGCTGGGTCTGTCTTTGGGGCTGGGCGATGAAGTGATTGAGCCGCAAAGTCTGCAAGCCAGTTCCTTGGCCGAGCGGGTGGGGGCCTATGAAAAACGTCTGGTGGCCGAAGAGCTGCGCCGACAAGAGGGCTGTCGCACCAAAGCCGCCGAAGCGCTGGGTGTTGGCCGCAAAACCCTCTATGACAAGATGGCCAAATATGGCTTGGAATGAGGATTTAAGTTTTTAGTATTTTTTCTGTTTTTCTCTCACGCGCTATTCGATGCTTTGCATCGGCACTACGAGGTGCGCAGCCGAGCTGCGGTCGCCTATCGGCTCCCGACAAAAGCGCGATGCTTTTGCCGTATTTTTCTCTCACGGCTATTCTGCGCTAATGCGCAGGCCTGCGAGGGCGCGGGCCATTCGGCCCGGTCACCTATCGGTTCCCGATGAAAATCTATATTTTCACCGTCTTCTTGTCTCTTGAGAGATTAGTAAGGGAAAAGGATCCGCAAAAGGAAACCCTTCCTTTTGCGACGGCCAAGGCCACGCGCGAAGCGCACCTCGCAGGCCCGGCCAAAGGCCGGAATAGCCGTGAGAGATATAAAAGCGGCGAATAGCCGCAATGCACAAAATTGTATAGAAAAAGTGACATTCTCCGATATCGATGTGTGGGAATGGTGACAGATGTCGAGCTTGTGCGGACATTGGTGCTTTTTGACTAGATAGGGTGAGTGATTGGAATCTCAAGACGAATCCTGAAATTTACAAAAAATTTAGAAATTGGCACGGGCTTTGCTATATATTTGGCATCTTTAACGGCTCAATGGCGTGATCCATTGGGTGATTGATGATTTCCTGGGAGGAGATAGACAATGAAAAAGTTCGTTCTTGCGGCAGCAACCGCTGCTCTTATGGCTGGTAGTGCCCCTGCAATGGCCAATTGCGATGATGGTGAAGTGGTCATCAAATTCTCGCATGTGACCGCAGCGACTGGCCATCCAAAGGGTGAAGCGGCAACTTTGCTGGCAAAGCGCGTGAATGAGGAAATGAACGGCAAGGCTTGTATGGAAGTTTTCCCGAACTCCCAGCTGTTCAACGATAACAAGGTCTTGGAAGCGCTGCTTCTGGGCGATGTGCAGATGGCCGCTCCGTCTCTTGCTAAGTTTGAGAAATATACTAAGAAATTCCGTCTTTTCGATTTGCCCTTCCTGTTCAATGACATTGATGCAGTTGATCGTTTCCAGACCTCTGCGGATGGACAGAAGCTTTTGGACAGCATGCAGCGCAAAGGCTTGCAGGGTCTTGGCTACTGGCATAATGGCATCAAGAACTTTTCTGCCAACAAACCATTGGTCAAGCCTTCAGATGCATCCGGTTTGAAATTCCGCGTTCAAACCTCAGAAGTGGCTGTTGCCATGATTGAAGCGCTGGAAGCCAACCCGCAGAAGCTAGCCTTTAAAGAAGTCTATGGCGCTTTGCAGACCGGTGTTGTGGATGGTCAGGAAAATACTTGGTCCAATATCTATACCAAGAAATTCTTTGAAGTTCAGGATGGCGTCACCGAGACCAACCATCAGGTGCTTGATTATCTGGTTGTGACCTCTACCGAATGGTGGGATGGTCTGGATCCTGCTGTGCGCGATCAGCTCAAAAAGATCATGGATGAGGTGTCTGCAACCCGTAATGCCATGTCTACCGAGATCAACAAGCAGAACCGTGCGAAAATCCTTGAAGCTGGCGGTAAAATCCGTGAGCTGTCCAACGAAGAGCGTCAGGCATGGGTGGATGTCATGAAGCCTGTTTGGGACAAGTTCAAGGATGATATTGGTCAGGATCTGATCGATTCTGCCTTGTCTGCCAACAAGTAAAATCTGCTGTTATGGGATTTGGTATGGGCGGCTCAGATAGTCGCCCATACTGACAGATAAGGCCAGAATTGGCTGTTGGGGAGGAAAGATGGAGCGTCTTTCGAACTTTGTCACGAAATTTGAAGAGAGTGTAATTGCGCTGTTGTTGGCAGGGATGACCTTGCTGTCTTTCTCGCAGGTGATTGCCCGTTATGTGTTTAATTCAGGCTGGGGCGCTGCTTTGGAAGCGACCACTTTGATGTTTGCCTGGATGATTCTGTTTGGCATGTCTTATGGCATTAAAATTGGTGCGCATCTGGGCGTCGATGCGGTGATCAATATGTTGCCAAGCCGTAGCTTTCGCATCGTTGCTGTGCTGGGGGCCTTGTCCGGTGTCGTTTATGCGCTGATCTTGCTGGATGGCTCGCTGACTTATGTCGGCAAGATGTGGAAATTTAATATCGGCATGGAAGAGCTTCATTTCCCTGACTGGTTTGCCAATGGTCTGGCGCCTGCTTTGGGATGGGAAATCTATGACAATGAAGTGCCGCGCTGGCTTGCCTATTCCATCCTTCCTATCGGTCTGGCCCTGTTTGCTTTTCGCTGTTTGCAAGCGGCTTGGCAAATCATCAAGGGCGATCGCAAGATGATGATTGCCAGCCATGAGGCCGAAGAGCTTGTGGCTGAGAATAAAGACGCGGTTTAGGAGACAGCTTCATGGAAACCCTTTTTCTGTTTGGGCTGGTTCTTAGCCTTTTGCTGATTGGTGCGCCAATCTCGATTTCGCTGGGTCTGTCCAGTGTGTTGTATATTGCCTTTTTCTCCAACGATTCCATGGCCTCAATCGCCCAGAAATTGTTTGAAGCGACCGAGCATTATACGCTTCTTGCCATTCCTTTCTTTGTGGTCTCGTCTTCCTTCATGGCAACAGGGGGTGTGGCGCGTCGTATCATTCGCTTTGCGATTGCCGTCGTTGGGCCATTTCCCGGTGGTTTGGCCATGGCCGGTGTGTTTGCCTGCATGTTGTTTGCAGCGCTTTCAGGCTCTTCGCCTGCAACGGTGGTGGCGATTGGCACCATTGTCATTGCCGGGATGAAAGAAGTTGGCTATCCAAAAGAATTTGCGGCCGGTGTGATTGCCAATGCCGGGACGCTTGGTATCCTTATTCCGCCTTCCATCGTGATGGTGGTATATGCGGCGGCAACGGATGTGTCTGTTGGCCGGATGTTCTTGGCTGGTGTGATTCCGGGTCTGTTGGCGGGTCTTATGCTGATGGGCGGGATTTATTTCTCGGCCAAAAAGAACAATTATCCGCGCCAGCCGTGGCAAGGTATGGGAGAATTTCTCTCTGCCGCTGGTGACAGTGCCTTTGGTTTGTTCCTGATTATCATCATTCTTGGTGGTATTTATGGTGGTATCTTCACGCCAACGGAAGCGGCTGCTGTGGCTGCTGTTTATGCCTTTTTCATTGCGTTGTTCATTTATCGCGATATGGGACCATTGAAGGGTGAGCCATGGCGCAAGCCCGGTGAAGGTCTTGGCGAGGCGACCTTCCGCAACAGCTATATGATGATCACACGCTCTGTTCCTGCCATCTTTCATCGTGATACCCAAAAGGTGATGACGGATTCGGCTAAAACCACCATCATGCTGATGTTCATCATTGCCAATGCGTTGTTGTTTGCCCATGTTTTGACAACAGAGCGTATTCCGCAGCAAATCACGGATTTGATGATTGGCGCTGGCTTTAACTGGTGGACTTTCCTTTTGGCTGTCAATCTGTTGCTGCTATTGGGTGGTCAGTTTATGGAGCCATCCGGTCTGTTGCTGATTGTTGCGCCTGTGGTTTTCCCGATTGCGATTGAGCTGGGTGTTGATCCGATCCATCTTGGCATCATCATGGTGGTGAATATGGAAATTGGCATGATCACGCCGCCTATTGGTCTCAATTTGTTTGTGACATCGGGTATCACCGGCATGTCACTCATTCAGGTGGTGCGTGCAGCGCTGCCATGGGTTGGCATTTTGATGATCTTCCTCATTCTGGTGACCTATGTGCCCTGGATTTCTACGGCGCTTCCAACGGCTCTGATGGGGCCAGAAATTATCACTCGATAAATTTTCTTCGAAAAGTCTATCGGCTTTTGATATGGAAAATCCGGGGATCGAGTGATATCTCCCAAGACGAAAAAGGCCATTCTGTTTTGCAGGATGGCCTTTTTGCTTTTGTTGATCTTTGCAGGCTGGAGTCAAAAAAGCGGATCGGCTACAAGAAGGAGACTTCACAAAAGACGAGGGCATCATGGCTGTTATTGATTGGCGGGATTTGAAGCGGGATGCGTTTGCGCCGTCTCGCATGGCAAAGGCGCTTGTGGTCTTGCCCATTGCGGCGATTGAACAGCATGGCCCGCATTTGCCTGTGGGCACAGATGCTTTTTTGGCGGAAGGCTATCTTGCGCATTTGCGTGAGGTTTGCCCGGATGATCTGGATTTGATTGTTTTGCCTTTGCAGCAGATTGGCTGGTCAGATGAGCATTTGGACCAGAGTGGCACGTTAAGCGCCAGTTGGAAATATTTGCTGCCACTTTGGACGGATTTGCTGCTTTGTGCCAAGCGATGCGGGGCGCGCAAGGTCCTTGTCATCAATAGCCATGGGGGCAACAGCCCTTTGATGGATCTTTTGATGCAGGATATGCGTGTGCATCACAAGATGCAGGTCAGCGCCACCAATTGGCTGCGTTTTGGGTTGCCTGATGGTCTTTTTGATGTTGATGAACAGGCCTATGGCATTCATGGCGGGGCGATTGAGACATCGATGATGTTGCATCTGCGCCCTGATCTGGTGGATATGGATAAATCGGGGGATTTTTCTTCTGCGCAACAAAGGTTGGCCAAAGAGTTTACGCATTTGCGCTTTTATGGTCGCAAGCCCATGGGCTGGATGGCCAGTGATCTGAATCAGGAGGGCGTTGTGGGCAATGCCAGCCTTGCCAGTGGGCAAGTGGGTGAGCGTCTGATTGCGCATATTGTTGAGGCTTTTGTGATGTATGCGCGCGAAATGGCAGAGTTTGATTTGCCCGCCTTGTCTTGACGCTGTTGCTGTTTCTGATCTGTGCATAATGTCGCATCTGTGCTTTTCATGTGATCATGGCTTGACCCTCTAGTCGCTGGAGGCTTTAGATTTGCTTCTGATTTAGGCTTAGGGCCATGGTTGTTGGTTATAAGGATGTTTGCGCTTATGTCGGCTACAGATGCATTGCATGATGGTGCTTCCCATAAAAATAGTCTCTCGCAGAATAGTGTTGAGAAGACCTATATTTTTGATGTGACAGGGATGCATTGTGCGGGCTGTTCGTCTCGGGTTGAGCGTGTGCTCAATGCCAAGGGCGGGCTTGAGGCCAGTGTCAATCTGGCGCTGGAACGGGCAGATGTGGTCGTAACCGGTGCATATGGTGCCGATGATGTGAAAGCGATCATTGAGGAGACCGGTTTTGGGGCCAGTTTGCGTCAAGGCTCGATTGCCGAGCGCCAGCAGCAGGCTGATGCGCTGGATGTTATGCGAGAGAAAGAAGAGCAGAGCAGTTTTCGCCTTTTTGTCTTTTCGCTTGTTTTGACCCTTCCTTTGGTTGCACCCATGTTTGCGGGCTGGTTCGGGCTGGATTGGCATGTGGCTCCATGGTGGCAATTGGCTTTGGCTGCGCCTGTGCAGGTGATTGTTGGTCAGCGCTTTTATATCGGGGCTTTTAAGGCACTGCGCTCCAAGGGGGCCAATATGGATGTGTTGGTGGCGCTTGGCACAAGTGCGGCCTTTTTGTTTTCGTTTTATCAGGTGCTGGCTTTGGGCGATGGCGCGAAAGGGCATTTATATTTTGAAGCTTCTGCTGCGATTTTGACCCTCATTCTCTTTGGCAAATGGTTGGAAGGGCGTGCGCGACGCTCGGCCTCGGATGCTTTGCGTGCCTTGATGCAGTTGCGCCCTCAAACTGCGCGTTTGGTGCGCGAAGGGCGGTCTGACCAGGAAGTGGCGCTGGAGCAGGTGCGCAGCGATGATCTTGTGCGCATTTTGCCCGGCGAGACCGTGCCGGTTGATGGGGTGATTGTTGAAGGCAAGAGCGAGTTTGATGAAGCGCTTTTGTCTGGCGAGAGCTTGCCTGTTATGCGCGAACAGGGCGGCAAAGTGGTTACAGGAGCGATCAATGGGGTTGGCTCGGTTGTGGTGCGGGTGACGGCTCTTGGTGATGACAGCGTGCTTGCGCGGATCACGCGCTTGGTCGATGAAGCCCAGACGGGGCGGGCCAAATTGCAAAGTCTGGCGGATCGGGTCTCCAGCATTTTTGTGCCTGTTGTGGTGGCCTTGTCTTTGCTGACGTTTGCTGGCTGGCTTTTGGCTGGTGGCTCTTTTGAGCAGGCCTTGGTGGCCTGTGTGTCTGTTTTGGTGATTGCCTGTCCTTGTGCTTTGGGTCTGGCAACGCCAACGGCTTTGGTTGCGGGCACTGGAGCTGCCGCACGGCAGGGGATTTTGATTCGCGATATTGATGCTCTGGAAGAGGTGCGCAAGATTGATCAGGTTTGGTTTGACAAAACGGGTACGCTGACCATGGGGCAGCCTGCTTTGGTGCATCTTGCCTGTTATGAGGATTGGCGAAAAGAGGATATTTTGCGCCTTGTCGGGGCCGTGCAAAGTCAAAGTGAGCATCCGTTGGCAAAAGCCAGTGTTGTAGCGGCGAAAGAGGTGATGGACCCATCTTTATCTGTGCGTGATGTGGTTGCTCATGTGGGGCAAGGGGTTGCCGCGCAGATTGATGGCAAAGAGATGCTGATTGGTAAGGCCAATTTTTTGCAGCAAAGCGGTATTCCTTTGCAAGAAGCGCAAAGTCAGGCTGATCAGGCAAAAGTCGAGGGTCATAGTGTGAGCTATGTTGCACTGGATGGTGTGCTGATTGCGCTGCTCTCTTTTGCAGATCCTGTGCGTCCAAGCAGTAAAGCTGCCATTTCAGCCCTGAAAGGTCTGGGTCTCGGTGCCAATATGCTGAGCGGTGACAATAGTGCGGTTGCCAAACGGGTGGGGGATGCGCTTGGTCTGGATGAGAGCAAGGGTGAAATGAGCCCCCATGGCAAGTTGGATCATTTGAAAGGCTTGCAAACCAAAGGGCATCATGTGGCAATGGTTGGAGATGGTTTGAATGATGCGCCGGCGCTTGCGCAAGCCAATCTTGGCATTGCCATGGGGTCCGGGACGGATGTTGCCATTGGGGCGGCATCCATTACCCTGATGCGGCCTGATCCACGGCTTGTGGCCAGTGCTTTGGACATTGCCAATAAGACATATGCCAAGATCTGGCAAAATCTGTTTTGGGCTTTCATTTATAATGTGATTGGTCTGCCATTGGCCGCTTTTGGCTTTCTCAATCCGGCTTTGGCCGGAGCTGCGATGGCTTTGTCGTCGGTCTCTGTTGTCAGCAATGCTTTGCTGTTGCGCCGCTGGAAAGTGACGGATTAGACGAAATAAAATAAAGAAACCCCGCAAGATATGTTCTTTGCGGGGTTTTTGACTTTATCGGCCGAAAATGTCTTGCGCCATTTGGTCAGCAATCAGGCCGGTTGGCTGGTTTGTGACCTCTGCCTTTTGGAAAATCTGGCGCAAGGTTTCGCCAATTGCGATGGTTTTATCGGTGGCTTCCTGTCTGGTTTGCGGTGTGTTTTCTGCCATGGCCACGGCAATCACACCACCGGCATTGATGACGTAATCGGGGGCATAGAGGATGTCTGCCTCTTTAAGGGTTGCATCATGCTCGGCGCTTAACAGCTGGTTGTTGGCTGCTCCTGCAACGATTTTTGCCTTGATCTTTGGAATGGTCTGCGTGTTGAGGCCTGCGCCCAGTGCACAAGGGGCAAAGATATCGCATTCCACTTCATGGGCCTGATCCGGTGTGCACATGGTGGCATCAAAGGCGTTGATTGCTCTGTCCAGATTGGGTTTATGGACATCTGAGACAATCAGGATTGCGCCTTCCTCATGCAAATGGTTGGCGAGGCGAAAGCCGACATTGCCAAGGCCCTGAATGCTGATCCGCAAACCTTTTAAATTGCTGCTGCCAAACTGATGGGCTGCTGCCGCTTTGATGCCATGATAGGTGCCAAGTGCGGTATAGGGGGAAGGATCGCCAAGGCCTCTATTTGAGGTGCCGCTGATATTGGGGGCAATTTGCGCCATATGCTCGGCATCTTGTGCGGTGATGCCCACATCTTCTGCGGTGATGTAAGTCTCTGCCAGACATTTGACATGGCGGGCAAACGCTTCGATGAGCTGCGGGCTTTTATCCTTATGCGGATCGGCAATGATCACCGATTTGCCGCCGCCATGGGCAAGGCCTGCCAAGGCATTTTTATAGGTCATGCCACGAGACAGACGCAGCGCATCTGTCAACGCCTCAAGGGAGCTGGCATATGGCCACATCCGGCAGCCGCCAATGGCGGGGCCTAGATTGGTGTTGTGCACGGCAATGATGGCTTTGAGGCCATTTTTCTTGTCTGCACAAAACAGAACCTGTTCGTGATCATCAAATTCAGGGTGATCAAATGTCACAGCCATGTCGAAAGTCTCTGGAATAAGTGTCATGTCTTCCTCGAAATTGCCGGTTTTGAGGAATTATCTCCCGATTTTGGGAATATAATGTCTTATTTTCTCATTTCTTGCGGTTTTTTGATGCTATTTTGTTTCTGAAATCAATAAGATTGCATTGAATTATTCCTGTGGTTGACAGATGGTGTCATCTTGTTGCCAGACTTTGCTGCAAGATAAGGTCGGTTATTCTGTGATACGTGATTATACGAAAGAGAGCCTGATGAGAAAAGCATCCTTGATTGCAATGGGGGTGGCATGTGTTGCTGGTCTTTTGGGCTCTGTTGGTCAGGCTTTGGCTCATCCCCATGTCTGGGTGAGTGTGCGCACCGAGCTTGTTATGGATGGCAGTATGGTGAGCGCCATTCGTCATCATTGGCTGTTTGATGATGCATTTAGCGCCTTTGCCACCCAAGGGTTGGATGAAAATGGCGACGGCATTTTGTCTCGCGAAGAATTGCAGCCTCTGGCCAAGGTGAATGTCGAATCTTTGTCTGACTATGATTATTTCAGCGATCTTTATGTGAAAAGCGCGTCGGATGATGAGGACTTGGCTTTTAGTGATCCGAGCGACTATTGGCTGACTATGGAAAAAGGCCAGCTGGAGCTGCATTTCACGTTGCCTGTTGTCAAACAATTGGATGCCAAGGCGGAGCTGCTTTTGGATGTGTATGATCCAAGCCTGTTTGTGGATTTTTCTTTTGCGAAAGACAAGAGTGTGACCTTGGTGGATGGTGGCAATGATGGTGGCAAAGGCTGCTCTTTTGAGGTGAAAAAGCCCGAAGCACTGGATGAGGCAACGATGAATTTGTTGTCGCAAATTCCTGCCAGCCAGCGTGATCTTCCTGAAGATTTGATGAAAATGACGGCCACGCTGGCCAATCAGGTATCTCTGACATGCAAATAAGAAGCGCTTGGGCTTTTGTGCTTTTCGCCGCCTTGATTGCCATGGCGGGTCTGGCCAACTCTGCTTTGGCCGCATCCTCCCCCTTTGGGGTTGCTTTGCCCGAAAGTGGTGGTGTTGCTCATGCCGGGCTTTGGGGTGAGGTGCAGGGATGGATCCTTGCGTGTCAGGCCGATTTTTATCTGGCTTTGAAGGATATGGTGCGCGCCATTGATGAAGAGCCGAGTGCTTTGATGGCCTTGTTGGGTTTGTCTTTTGCCTATGGGGCGTTTCATGCGGCAGGGCCGGGGCATGGCAAAGTTGTTCTGACGACTTATTTGTTTGCTTCGGGGGCGACAGCGCGGCGCGGGGCTTTGCTGGCGCTTATTGCCGCGCTGGTGCAGGCCAGTGTTGCGGTCGGCTTGATTGCTGTTGCTGCTCTTTTGCTGAATTTGACATCGTTTGTTATTACCCAGACCGCCCAGTTTTTGGAATTGGCCTCTTATGCGCTGTTTGTTCTGTTGGGCTTTTGGCTTTTGAGCCGAGCATGGCGAGCGGCTTTTGCCATGACAGAGAAGCTGGGTGATCACTCTCACCACAATCACTCTCATGGTCACCATCACCACCATGATCATAGCCATCATCACCATCATCACCATGATCATGAGGATGGATCCTGTTCTTGCGGGCATAGTCATGCCCCCAGCCTTGAAATGGCCGATCAGGCGCGCTCTTTCAAAGCCATGGCTTTGGCTGTTTTTTCGATGGGGTTGCGGCCTTGTTCCGGTGCCTTGATTGTTTTGGTTTTTGCTCTGTCCCAGCAGGTTTTTTGGGCCGGGATACTGTCCGCCTATGCAATGGGGGTTGGCACGGGTTTGACCATTGCTGTGCTGGCCTTATTTGCGGTTTATGCCCGGCATGTGTCGCAAAAGATTGCGATGCGCGGTTTGTCACATCGTGCTTTTGACTGGCTTGGGGTCGGCATTCTGGCCTTTGCCGGGCTGATCGTGGCGGCGTTTGGCGGGCTGTTGCTGGCGGCCAATCTTTTGTGAGGCTTATGATTTTACGTCTTAATCCAGAGCGGGCGGCTTGAGGCTTGGTTCGTCATTTTGCGGGGAAATCAGGCCCATTTCCATGGCAATATGGGTGAGCTGGGCGGCATTGCCGCCACCTATTTTTTCGCGCATACGCTGGCGATGGCTCTCGACCGTGCGCACTCCGATGCCCAAATCCTGAGCTATTTCCTTATTGGCTTTGCCATTGGCAATGCCCAGCAAAACATCGCGTTCGCGATCGGTCAAATTGTAAGGATTTGGATCGTTTTTTTCTGTCTCTTCTTTAAGAGCAGAGA
This sequence comes from Cohaesibacter sp., assembly GCA_025800105.1. Lineage (GTDB taxonomy): Bacteria > Pseudomonadota > Alphaproteobacteria > Rhizobiales > Cohaesibacteraceae > Cohaesibacter. Next base: position 15,504 of record JAOXSG010000185.1, read on the forward strand.
GGGAGACATTTTTTGAAAAATAAAAACCTCCGGCGGCAACGGATGCGATGGCAGAGACCATGCCTTGGGTGCAGACATCCTTGAGCAAAAAGCCGTTGGCACCGGTTGCCATTGCGGCTTGCACATATTCGGGATTGTCATACATGCTCAAGAACAGAATGCCACATGTTCTGTTATGCTGGCGAATGACTTTGGCCGCTTCCAGTCCGTTCATATGGGGCATGGAAATGTCTAAAATGACAATATCAGGATGATATAGGCGTGTATAATCAATGGCTTGCTGGCCATTTTCGGCTTCAGCGACGATTTCGAGATTGTCTTCCAGTTCCAGTCGGGCGCGGATGCCATCACGGACTAGAGCATGGTCATCGGCAATCACAATGCGCAATTTGCCCGGCCTTTGCTCCTGCCTTTTTGGCATGGTGTCTGGTGCTGGTTTGACCATTTTTTTATCTCATTGATCTTTATTTGGATCTCATGCTGGCTCTTGATCCTAGCTTTGCGGCAAGTTGGCGAATAATTCAAGCCCCCCGGATGTGGCATTTCGAAGGGTAAGGCTGCCGCCATGGCTTTCTATGCGTTCATGCATGTTGCGCAAACCAAGGCCTTCATTGCTCAAGGGTTTGTCGGGTTGGGGCAGACCTTTGCCATTGTCGCGAATGGCAAGAGCGACCATCTGCTTGGCGTCTTCGACCCGCAAATGGATTTCTACCCTGTCGGCTTGCGCATGGCGTGCGACATTGGTCAGGGCTTCCTGTACCACACGATAAAGGGCAATTTTGGCGCTTTCTTCCAGCCGGTCGCCGATGGGGCTGGTTTTGACAAGGGTTTGGATTTGGGTGCTTTCCTCAAAATCGCGTCCCAGATCGCGAATGGCCGCAGCAAGGCCCATATTGTCCAAAGCAGAGGGGTGCAAATCTTTTGACAAACGTCTGACATCGGCAATGGAGGTGTCGAGGATGGAGAGACTTTTTTCCAGCAATGAGAAGGTTTTTTCTGCACGGGGAACTCTGTCCATGGCCATTTCCAGCCGATGACGAATGGAGACCAGCAATTGCCCAAGACCATCATGTAAATCACTGGAGACGCGTTTGCGCTCTTCTTCCTGCACATCGACAATGCGTTTGGTCAGGGCTTTGAGGCGGGCATCGGCGAGTTTGTGTTCGCTATAATGCAGGGCACCGATGGAAATGGCGACAACGAGAACTGCGACAAGAGAAATCAGAAACAGGATGGTCTCGGTCTTGCGGATGGAGGCGCGCATATCCGCCTCAAAGGCAGAGACTTCTTTGTCGATATCGTCCAGATATAGGCCGGTTCCGATCATCCAGCCCCATTTGGGCAAATAGGCGGCATAGCCCATCTTATGTCCCGGTTTTCCGGTGGCGGGATTGTTCCATAAATAGGTGTGATAATCGCCGCCATTGACGGCCTTTTTCATCAATTGCTGGATGACGAAATTGTTCTCTTCATCCTTTAAATACCAAAGATTGGTGCCGACCAATTGTGGGGAGGGAGGATGGACCAGAGCGGTGCCAGCACGATCATAGGCAAAGAAATAGCCATTTTGTGAGAAGCTCAGATTATGCAGGATTGTCTTGGCTATCTTTTGGGCTTGCCATGGTCTGTCATTGTCTTGCTGATAGATATGGTCGATGGCTTTGAGGGCAAGACTTATATAATTGGCCAATTCCTGTTTTTTTGTTTCACGGATGCGTTTTTCAATCAATTTGCTTTCGGTTTCGATCAGTGAGGTTGATTCCTGATGGATGATTAATCCGGTGACAAAGGAGACAGCGACAATGGGCAGGACAGCAATTAGGAGTATTTTTATTTTGAAGGGCAATTTACCGTTGGCAGGCGGTCTGTTTTGTGGTCGTATCCTAGGCATGTTGCGCCCTCTTGTGGTTGTTTTGCGTAGTTTTACGGAAAAAATGTCGTTTAAACTACACTAGTCTGCCCCATGGCGTTTCGTTAAGCACTAGAAAGGCCCAAAACGGGCTTTGCAATCCATTCCAGATGATTGCTTGTGGAGGAAAAATATATGGATCGTCGTTCCTTTTTGAAAAAAGCCAGCCTTGTTTCCGGCGCTGCTGCTGCGTCTACTTTGGCTGCTCCTGCTTATGCGCAAGACAAACGCACTTTGAAGCTGGTGACAACATGGCCTAAAAACTTCCCCGGTCTTGGAACCGGTGCCCAGCGTATGGCTGATCGCATCACTGCCATGACCGATGGTCAGTTGACCGTCAAGCTTTATGCTGCGGGCGAATTGGTGCCACCATTTGAGAGCTTTGATGCGGTGTCTACCGGTACTGCTGACATGTATCATGGAGCAGAATATTACTGGCAGGGCAAGCATAAGGCCTTTAACTTCTTTACCGCTGTGCCAATGGGTCTGACTGCGAACGAGCTGGATGCATGGATCAACAATGCCGGTGGTCAAGAGCTTTGGGACGAGCTATCCGCGAAATTTAACATCAAGCCTTTCATGGCGGGTAATACCGGCGTGCAGATGGGTGGTTGGTTCAACAAGGAAATCAACAGCCTTGAAGATCTCAAAGGCCTGAAAATGCGTATGCCGGGCCTTGGTGGTGAAGTGCTGCGTCGTTTGGGTGCCAGCGCGATTGCTCTGCCGGGCGGTGAGATTTTCCCATCCCTGCAATCTGGTGCGATTGATGCGACTGAGTGGGTTGGTCCTTGGAACGATCTGGCCTTTGGTTTCTACAAAATCACCAAATTCTACTATTATCCTGGTTTCCATGAGCCGGGTTCAGGCTTGGCTTGTGGTGTGAATTTGGATGTGTTTAACAGCCTGTCCAAAGCCCATCAGGCTGTGATTCAGAATGCTTGCATGGCTGAGAACAACTTTATGTTCTCCGAGTTTAATGCCAAAAATGGTGCCGCTCTTGAGACTTTGCTGAACAAGCATAATGTCAATCTCAAGCAATTCCCTGATGATGTGTTTGATGCCATTGGCAAAAAGGCAGAAGAAGTTGTGGCAGAAGTGGCTGCGACCGATGACCTGTCCAAGCGTATTTATGACAGCTATGTCAAGGCTCGCAAGGATGTGGGCGATTGGGGTCGCATTTCCGAGCAGACCTATACCAAGAACCGCGACCGCGTTCTGGGTTAAGCCTTTTGTGGCAATTTGATAGCTCCTCCCGGTTTTCGGGGGGAGTTTCTTTTATCATCTCTCTCTTGACTATGTTTTGAGAGGGGTGGCAATTGGATTGCGGTCTGTTTGCTGACAAAGGCAAGGGGGTCGGATCGTAACATAACAATTGTCTTTTGAGACATTGTTCGCCCGCAATGCATGCGCATCATCAAATAACAAGAATAAGATGCGACAGGGGTTGCTGCTTGGCCCAATATGGGGCGGGAGTTAAACAATGCGAGCTTTCGCGGACCTGATAGACAGGTTTAATGTGGTGACCGGCAAGAGTCTGGCCTGGTTTGCCCTTTTTATCGTTCTGATACAATTCACTGTTGTGTTGATGCGCTATGTTTTTGGCATTGGTTCTATTTTTATGCAGGAGCTGATCGTCTATTTGCATGCTTTTTTGTTCATGCTGGCTTCTGCCTATACCCTTGCCAAAGACGGTCATGTGCGGGTGGATATTTTCTATCGTGAGGCGCATGCGCGCACCAAGGCGAAGATCAATCTGTTTGGTGCTGCTCTTTTGATGATCCCTGTTTGCGCGCTGATTGTCTATGTCTCTTGGGGTTATGTCTCCAATAGCTGGGCGATTATGGAAGGCAGTCAGGAAACCTCCGGTATTCAGGCGCGGTTTTTGCTGAAAAGTGCCATTATCGGCTTTGCGGTTCAGATGGCCTTGCAAGGCTTTGTGATGATGGTTCGCTCCTGGTATGCGCTGCAAGGGGATGAGATTGAATTGCAGCGTTTGAAGATTACGGAGTAAATGATGGAAGCCTTTGCTCATATATTGGATCTGGCCATGTTCGCGGTTGCGTGTGTGGTTCTTATGCTCGGTTTCCCCGTAGCCTTCACATTGGCCGGTGTCGCTCTGGCCTTTGCTTTTATCGGTTTCATGCTTGGCGTGTTCGATATGAGCTTCTTGTCCGCTTTGCCGCAGCGGATTTTTGGCACTATGACCAATGAGGTGCTGATTGCGGTGCCTTTGTTCGTGTTTATGGGCGTGATGCTGGAACGCTCCAAAGTGGCGGAAGAGCTGCTGGATACAATGGGCCGCTTGATGGGTTCGGTCCATGGCGGGCTTGGGATTGCGGTCTCGTTGGTGGGGGCTTTGCTTGCCGCCTCTACCGGGATTGTCGGGGCAACCGTGGTGACGATGGGGCTGTTGTCTTTGCCGACTATGCTCAAACGCGGTTATTCGCCAGAGCTTGCCTGTGGCTCGATTGCAGCGGCTGGCACTTTGGGGCAGATCATTCCACCCTCCATTGTTCTGGTTATTCTGGGGGATCAGCTCTCCAACGCTTATCAAAAAGCGCAGCTGGAAATGGGCATTTTCTCGCCGGAGACGGTCTCTGTTGGTGATTTGTTTGCCGGGGCGCTTATTCCGGGTTTGATGCTGGTTGGCTTTTATATTCTCTATCAGGTGATGGTTGCGATCATTCGCCCCAGCTCTGCGCCCTCTATTCCAAAATCTGAAAATCCCGGTGTGACTGGCAAGGAAATTATCCATGCCCTGTTGCCGCCAATCCTTTTGATCCTTGCTGTGCTTGGCTCCATTTTGGGCGGCGTTGCAACGCCGACAGAAGCGGCTGCGGTTGGCGCTGTTGGTGCGATCCTGCTTGCGGGCTATCGTCTGGATGAAGATCACAGTTGGCCGATTTTTCTGGCGGCCATTGCGCTGGTTGTGATGCTGGTGCTGACTGCCAATATGGATTTGCGGGTTGCGCGTGACGTCATTTCATCGACTGATCAGATGGGCATTTATGTGGCGATGGGCTGTTCTGCCGTTTTGGTGTGGGGCATTGTGTCGGCGTTGTGGCGTATCTGGCAGGCCAAGGTTTTGGTGCCGGTGATGGAAGGCACGACGCAGGTCACCTCTATGGTGTTTGTGATCCTGATTGGCGCGTCTCTCTTCTCACTGGTTTTCCGCGGTCTTGGTGGCGAGGAAATGATTCAGGAAGCCTTAGAGGGCATTCCCGGTGGTGCGGTCGGCGCGATGATTGCCGTCATGCTGCTGATGTTCTTCCTTGGCTTTTTCCTCGATTTCCTTGAAATTGTCTTTGTGGTGGTGCCGATGGTGGCGCCTGTCTTGCTGCAAATGGAAATGCCGAATGGGGAGCCGATGAGCCCGGTCTGGCTGGGTATTATGATGGCGGTCAATTTGCAGACCTCTTTCCTGACGCCGCCCTTTGGCTTTGCGCTCTTCTATTTGCGTGGGGTTGCTCCGGCCACTGTCCGCACCATGCAGATATATAAAGGGATCATTCCATTTGTGTTGATCCAAATGCTGGCTTTGGTGTTGTTGTGGTATCTGCCAAGTCTGGCGACATGGTTGCCACAGATCATTTATGGCTGATGTGCTGACACAATCGAACGTCAAAGGGGTGCTGATTTCAGCGCCCCTTTTTTTGGTTTGCTCTCTATCCTGTTTCTTTCTGGGCGTGAAAGGGTGCTGATTTTTTGTCTTGGCTCACTTCAATAGACGAAAGTGTGAGGGGATTTTTGGCATGGACTTGGAAAATTACGAGCGTTTGTCTCTTTTGAGGGCGTGCTTGTGGAAGAAAATTCGAACACTCGTATCTATTGAAAGAGAGTGGCTTTCGTTGCTTACCTTTACGTAATTTGTTTTTTGAAGGTGATATAAATGTCGTGAAGCATTTGAAACTTCACTCTTTTCTTTGCAATTGACGTAAAGGTAAAAGAAAGAATGCTTTTAAATCACATACTTGTACTGGATAAGAATCTAATAAGTGTCAGAAAATCCGTCTAGGCCATTTGACTAGTTTTGGCAGTCTTACCTTGATTTGATTGCGACATTTCGGCTTAGATTAAGAAAAAATAATCACCAAACCTATTTTGGGAAACGAGGAAACAGCTATGTCAGTTGCGGAGGAGGCAGCATCTGCACGTCTGGAAACTTTTCCAGCTGTGTTGTTGCGCAACGCCAAACAATGGCGTGATCGACCGGCTATTCGTGAGAAAGATCTTGGAATCTGGCAGACATGGACATGGAATGACACTTTGCAAGAGGTGCGTTCTCTTTCCATTGGTCTTGCGGAGCTGGGTGTCAAAAAGGGTGACCATGTCGCCATTTTGGGGGTGAATCGTCCCCGTCTTTATTTCTCTTTTGCAGCAGCACAGGCTCTGGGCGCGGTTCCTGTGCCGGTTTATGCCGATTCTGCGGCTGAAGAGCTTGCCTATATTTTGGAACATGCCAATGCCCATGTGGTTGTGGCGGAAGATCAGGAACAAGTCGATAAGGTTCTTGAAATTTCCGAGCAATTGCCTGCGCTGAAAGAAATTGTTTATGACGATCCGCGTGGCCTGCGCGATTATGATCATACGCATCTGCATTCTTTTGAGGGGGTGCAGGCGCGTGGTCGTGAGTCTTTAGCGTCAGATGCGGGTCGTGAGGCGCTTTGGCTTGAGGGCATTGCAGCGGAAAAAGGCTCTGACATTGGCGTCATGCTGTATACTTCGGGCACCACAGGCAAGCCCAAGGGCGTGATGCTGTCCAATGATAATGTGATGATTTCGGCGGTGAATGCTTGTGAGGCTGAAAAGCTGACCGAAAAAGATGAAGTGCTGGCCTATTTGCCCTTGGCATGGGTGGGGGATCATCTGTTTTCTTATTGTCAGTCCTATGTTGCCGGTTATTGCATTTCCTGCCCGGAAAGTGCTGATACCATGCAAACGGATATGCGCGAAATTGGTCCGAGCTTTTTCTTTGCGCCGCCGCGCATGTTTGAAGGTTTGCTGACCTCTGTGATGATCCGTATGGAAGATGCAGGCAGCCTGAAGCGCAAGATGTTTGATTATTTCATCAAACATGCCGAGAAAGTGGGCGAGGATATTCTCAATGGCAAGGCTGTGCCATTCATGGATCGTCTGAAATATAATCTTGGCGAATTGATGGTCTATGGCCCTTTGAAAAATACCTTCGGCTTTTCAAAAATCCGGGTTGGCTATACGGCTGGCGAGGCCATCGGGCCGGAAATTTTCCGTTTCTATCGCTCGCTGGGGATCAATCTCAAGCAACTTTATGGCCAGACGGAAGCCTCTATCTTTGTGACCGTGCAGCCTGATGGCGAGATTTATTCCGACACGGTTGGTAAGCCTGCCAAGGATGTTGAGATCAAGATTGCCGATAATGGTGAAGTTTTGTTCCGCTCTCCCGGTGTTTTTGTGGCCTATTACAAAAATGATGAGTCCACCAAAGATACCAAGGATGATGAGGGCTGGGTGCAATCCGGCGATGCGGGTTTCTTTGATGATCGCGGTCATCTGAAAATCATTGATCGTGCCAAAGATGTTGGCAAGCTCAATGACGGCTCGCTTTTTGCGCCAAAATATATCGAAAACAAGCTCAAATTCTTCCCCAATATCAAAGAGGCTGTGGCCTTTGGCAATGAGAAGGATAAAGCTACCGTCTTTGTCAATATCGATTTGAATGCCGTGGGCAACTGGGCCGAGCGCAATAATATTGCCTATGCTTCCTATCAGGAATTGGCCGGGCATCCGCAAGTCTATGATATGATCCGCTCTCATATTGAGAAGGTGAATGAGGATTTGTCGAAAGAGCCAATGATGGCGGCATCGCAAATTCATCGCTTCCTTGTTTTGCATAAAGAGCTGGATGCCGATGATGGGGAATTGACGCGGACCCAGAAAGTGCGCCGCCGGTTTGTGGCAGAGCGGTATGATGATCTGATCTCTGCGCTTTATAGCGACAAGACAGAGCAATATACCAAAACGGAAGTTGTGTTTGAGGATGGCCGCAAAGGCTCCATTGAGGCAACTGTTCGTCTTTCTGATGCCAAAACTTTTGCCTATGCGCAATCGGAGGCCGCAGAATGACCTTTCAAGCCAATGTGAGTGATGCAATGAGCGATGCGACGAGCAATGCAGCAACTGGCCCAGCATCGGCAAAAGAGCCGGAAATGATGTTGGCGGTGGAGCATGTTTCCCTGTCCTTTGGTGGTGTGAAAGCCATTACCGATATTTCCTTTGATATTCACAAAGGGGAAATTCGCGCCATTATCGGTCCTAACGGGGCTGGTAAAACTTCCATGCTGAATGTGATTAACGGTTTTTACCATCCGCAAGAAGGCACGATTTACTGGCAAGGCAAAGTGCGCCGCCGGATGAAGCCTCATGAAGCGGCCAAATCCGGTATTGCCCGTACCTTTCAGAATGTCGCCTTGTTCAAGGGCATGTCGACCCTTGATAATGTGATGACCGGACGCGGCTTGAAGATGAAATCCAATTTCTTTTGGCAATGCATTCATAAAGGCCCAGCTTTATGCGAAGAGAATGAACATCGCGCAAAAGTGGAAGAGATTATCGACTTTCTGGAAATCCAGCATATCCGCAACAAGCCGGTGGGCAAGCTGCCTTATGGTTTGCAAAAGCGGGTTGAACTTGCGCGGGCCTTGGCTATGGAGCCGGATCTTTTGCTGCTTGATGAGCCGATGGCAGGCATGAATCTGGAAGAAAAAGAGGATATGTCGCGTTTCATCATCGAGACCAACCAACGGTATGGCACCACGATTGCTCTGATTGAGCATGATATGGGGGTTGTGATGGACTTGTCGGACCGGGTGGTTGTTCTGGATTATGGCAAAAAGATTGGGGATGGGCCTCCGGCAGAAGTGCAGGCCAATCAGGAAGTGATCGATGCCTATCTTGGTGTGTCTCACTGATCTGGTTTTCTCGCGTTTTTTGCTTTTCTAACTTTGGGAGGCGCATCCATGTCTGTGGAGTTTGGCTTCTTTCTTGAGACCGTTATATCCGGCCTGATGGCGGGTGTGATGTATGCGCTGGTGGCGCTGGGTTTCGTTCTTATTTTCAAGGCTTCTGGCATTTTCAACTTTGCACAAGGGGTTATGTGTCTGTTTGCTGCCCTTACCTTTGTTGGGGTGCAGGAAAAATTTGGTCTTCCGGCCTGGCTGGCTTTGCCAGCCGCAGTAGGCGTTATGATTTTGCTGGCCTGGCTGATTGAGCGCCTTGTGTTGCGCCATCTGGTCAATCAGGATCCGATCATCCTGTTCATGGCGACTATTGGTCTTGCTTATGTGCTGGAAGGTCTGGGCGATTTGATGTGGGGGTCTGATGTCAAGTTGCTTGATATTGGTCTGCCACAGGGTGCGTCCGATTATATGCTCGACAATTTCAATCTTTATGTCGAAAAGCTGGAAGTGGTTGCAGCAGTGATTGCTTCTATTTTGGTGGCCGCACTGGCGGTCTTTTTCCAAAAAACTCGCGTTGGTCGGGCTTTGCGGGCGGTGGCCGATGACCATCAGGCGGCTTTGTCTGTGGGTATTTCGCTCAATACCATCTGGGTGATTGTCTGGTCTGTTGCCGGTATCGTGGCCTTGGTGGCTGGCATTATGTGGGGCTCGAAGTCTGGCGTGCAATTCTCGCTGTCCCTGATTGCCCTGAAAGCCTTGCCGGTGCTCATTTTAGGCGGCTTTACCTCCATCCCCGGCGCGATTGTTGGTGGTTTGATCATTGGGGTCGGCGAAAAAGTTGCCGAGGTTTATATGGGGCCATTTGTTGGTGGCGCCGTTGAAAACTGGTTCGCCTATATGTTGGCTCTCGCCTTCCTGCTGGTTCGTCCGCAGGGTCTGTTTGGCGAAAAGATCATCGAAAGGGTTTAACAGATGTTCTATCGCGAAACTGGTCAATTTAAGACAAATTATTCTGATGATCGGGCCATCTTCCCGATTGCTCAGGACCGCTATGGGATTATGATCCTGCTGGCCATTGCCTTCTTCGTCATTCCTTTCACAGTGGATGATTATTGGGGCAATGCGATTTTCCTGCCGCTTTTGATTTATGCGCTGATTGCCATGGGTCTGAATGTTCTGGTGGGCTATTGCGGGCAAATCTCGCTGGGGACAGCGGCCTTTATGGCGGTCGGCTCTTATGCGTCCTTCAAGCTGATGACCTCTTTCCCCGGTCTTGACTTTAGCATTGTGGTGTTGATGTCGGGTTTGATTACGGCTGTTGTTGGCTCCTTGTTTGGTCTGCCAAGCTTGCGGATTAAGGGCTTTTATCTGGCTGTGGCGACCTTGGCGGCGCAATTCTTCATCATCTGGTTGGTGAATAAGGTGGAATGGTTCTATAATTATTCCGCAACAGGCCAGATCAATGCGCCGGAACGCACTGCGCTGATGTTCCCTGTCACTGGTCCCAATGCGCCCATTCTGTATAAATATTTCTTCTGTCTGATCATTGTGGTTTTGGCCGCCTTGGTGACCAAGAATATTGTACGAGGCCGGATTGGTCGCCAGTGGATGGCCATTCGGGATATGGATATTGCAGCGGAATTGATTGGCGTGCGTCCCTTGACCACCAAACTGTCTGCCTTTGCTGTCTCATCCTTTTTGATTGGTATGGGGGGCGCGCTGTATTTCGGTGTTTGGCTTGGCGCGGCAGAGCCGACAGAGGCCTTTGGCATCGACCAGTCTTTCCTTATTCTGTTCATGATCATTGTGGGCGGTTTGGGAACCATTCTTGGCTCTTTCCTGGGAGCGGCTTTCTTGTGGCTTTTCCCGATTGCTTTCAAAAATTTCATGGTTGATGGCCTTGGACTTTCAACAGCAATGTCAGAGCATCTTCAGATCATCCTGATGGGTGGACTGATCATCTTCTTCCTGATCGTTGAACCACATGGCCTTGCGCGTCTGTGGCAGATCACCAAAGAGAAGCTACGCATTTGGCCATTCCCGCACTAAGCGTGCGGGCATAGCCCCATCATCTTTCATTCATGAAGGAGTGTTCACCCGATAAAAGAACATGGGGGACACTTTATTAGGAGGAACGACAATGAAATTTACAAAGGCAAAATTTTTAACAGGTATGGCATCTGGCCTGTTGGCGGCAACTCTGCTGGCACCGGTTGCAGCTGTTGCTGATGGGCATGAGCTGATCTTGCCATCGCTTGATTATCGCACCGGGCCTTATGCGCCGGGCGGTATTCCTTACGCCAATGGCTATGCGGACTATTTTGCGCTGCTCAATGAGCGTGATGGTGGTATCAATGGTGTCAAGGCCAAGGTTGTGCCTTGTGAGACCGGCTATAACACCAAAAAGGGTGTTGAATGCTATGAAAAGACCAAAAATATCGGCTCTGGGGCGCTGGCCTATATGCCGCTTTCCACCGGCATTACCTATCAGCTGATCCCAAAAGTCACCGCTGACAAAATTCCGCTGGTGACCATTGGATATGGCCGGACATCTGCGCGTAATGGTCAGGTTTTTGAATATGTCTTTAACCCACCTGCGACTTATTGGGATGGGGCGACGGTTGCCATCAAGCATGTGATTGATAGCGAAGGTGGCGCTGATAAACTCAAGGGCAAGAAGATTGCGCTGGTTTATCACAATTCCGCTTATGGCAAGGAGCCTATTCGCACCTTGCAGGCTTTGTCTGAGAAAATGGGCTTTGAGTTGACTTTGCTGCCGGTTGATCACCCGGGGCAGGAGCAAAAGGCAACATGGCTTCAGGTGCGCCGCAATCGTCCTGATTGGGTCTTTATGTGGGGCTGGGGTGTGATGAATCAGGTGGCGATCAAAGAAGCTGCCTCAATTCGCTTCCCAATGGAGAAATTTGTCGGTGTCTGGTGGTCTGGTGGCGAAAATGACGTTCTGCCAGCGGGTAAAGATGCCCATGGTTATAAGTCTGTTGTCTTTACCGCTGTTGGGGATGGCTTCCAAACCCATGAAGACATCAAGGCTTATGTCTATGGCAAAGGCAAAGCGGTTGATGCTTCCTTTGAAGAGCGGATTGGTGAGACCCATTATAACCGCGGCATTTATGCCGGTGCTCTGGTTGCTGAAGCCATCCGCAAGGCAATGGCTGACAATGATACCAAGAAACCAACCGGTGTGATGGTCAAGGATGCATTTGAAGGTCTAGAAATCAGCGATGAGCGTTGGGCTGAATTGGGACTGGCCAACTTTACCGGTGCGGTGAAGCTGTCTTGTGCTGACCATCGTGGTCCTTCCAAGATCGCCGTTCAGCAATGGGATGCGGAGGCCAAACAATGGTCTATTATTTCCGATTTTGTTGAGCCAATGGATGATGTGACCACGCCTTTGATCAAGGCTGACTCTGAGGCTTATGCCAAGGAAAACAACATCACGCCACGTGATTGCAAATAAGATGCTGCTGGTCTGCGCCCCTTGGGCGCAGACCCTTTAATGATAAAGAAGGCAAGATGAGCCTTAAGTTACTGGGCTCTGATCAGGAATTGAAACCATGATGGTTGAACGGCTTTTATGCGTTTGACTTATGTTGGGGAGGAAAAGCCGTGAGTGATGCGCATAACAACACCATCTTATCGGTGAACAATATTGAAGTGATCTATGATCATGTGATCCTTGTTCTCAAAGGGGTATCACTTAGCGTTCCTCGTGGCGGCATTGTGGCGCTGTTGGGTGCCAATGGTGCAGGCAAGACCACAACCTTGAAGGCCATTTCCAATCTTTTGGGGGCGGAACGCGGTGATGTCACCAAAGGCTCGATTGAGTTTGAAGGCGAAGAAGTGCAAGCACTTAGCCCCAATGATCTGGTTCGCCGTGGCTGTATTCAGGTGATGGAAGGACGGCATTGTTTTGGCCATTTGTCCATTGAAGAGAATTTGTTGACCGGAGCCTATACGCGCAAAGATGGCAATGCGGCGATCAAGCGTGATCTGGAGATGGTCTATAATTATTTCCCCCGGTTGCGCGAGCGTCGGCAATCGCAGGCTGGCTATACATCGGGTGGTGAGCAGCAAATGTGCGCCATTGGCCGGGCGATGATGGCCGGACCATCGATGATTTTGCTCGACGAGCCTTCCATGGGTTTGGCCCCGCAATTGGTGGAAGAAATTTTTGAAATTGTGAAACAGCTCAATGAAAAAGAAGGGGTGTCTTTCCTTCTGGCCGAGCAAAATACCTCTGTTGCGCTGCGTTATGCCTCTTATGGCTATATTCTGGAAGGCGGGCGTGTTGTGATGGATGGGGAAGCGAAAGAATTGTCCGAAAATCAGGATGTGAAAGAGTTTTATCTTGGTGTTGGCGGCGAGGGCCAAAAAAGCTTCCGGGATGTGAAACATTATAAGCGGCGCAAACGCTGGTTGGCTTAGGCTTTTGTATTCTTGAGCAAGAAGCAAGGCAGGCAACGATTAGGCTCAGGACTCATTAATTTATCCTATTCTGTTTGTCTTGAAGTATTCAGATAGAAGAACCAAGAGCAAAATAAGGGTGGTTCCCTTTTTGCAGGTCTTGGTTTGATAGATGAGTGCTTCAAGACAAACCCGAAGGGCGAGGCATTTTTGCGCAATGGACTACGTCGTAAAATCTTGAAAATGAACCACATTGTCGCGATTTTCCTCCTTGCCATTGCGCAAAACTGCTCTCGCAGAATGGGCCAAATTAATGGGTCCTGAGCCTAGAAGTGTCTGCCTTTTTTGATGATGGTTTGGCCTTGTATGACAGAAAGGCCCATGATCGGGGACTAGGATATGTCTGAATTTTTTGATGAGCGTGATTGTCAGTCTGCTTCGGCCCGTGACGCTGCTTTATTGTCCAAATTGCCGGCCTTTTTGGCAAAGGTAAAACAGGAAGCGTCTGGTTGGGCAGACTTTTTGAAAGATGTTGATCCAGTCTCGATTACCAGTCGTGAGGATTTGGCGCAGATTCCGGTTTTGCGCAAAAGCCATTTGCAGGCCTGTCAGACAGCAGAACCTCCTTTTGGCGGATTTGTGATGGGCGATGCGTCGCAATGGGGGCGGGTTTTTATGTCTCCTGGCCCGATTTGGGAGCCGCAGGGGCTGGCAGCTGACCCATGGCGCGGGGCGCGGGCTTTGCATGCGGCGGGCTTTCGCGCTGGTGATATTGTGCATAATGCCTTTGCCTATCATATGACGCCGGGTGGCTTCATTTTGGATGAAAGCGCGCGGGCGCTTGGCTGTGCGGTTTTTCCGGCTGGAGTTGGTAATACCGAGGCACAGGTTGAGGCCATGGCTATGGTGCGGCCTGTTGCCTATATGGGCACGCCGGATTATCTGAAAGTCATTTTGGATAAAGCCGAGAGCATGAATGTGCAACTTGACAGCATCAAAAAAGCCATGGTGTCAGGTGGGGCTTTGTTCCCCTCTTTGCGCGAAGAGTATAAAGCGCGCGGGGTTGAAACCTATCAATGCTATGCCACGGCGGATCTGGGAGTGATTGCCTATGAAACATCTGCGCTGGATGGCATGTTGGTTAATGAAGATATCATTGTCGAGATTGTGCGGCCCGGGACTGATGAGCCGGTTGCGCCGGGGGAAGTTGGGGAATTGGTGGTGACCTGCTTTAGCGATGTCTATCCTCTGATCCGCTTTGGCACGGGTGATTTGTCGGCTGTTATGGAGGGCACCAGCCCATGCGGGCGAACCGGTATGCGGATCAAAGGCTGGATGGGGCGTGCAGATCAGCGATGTAAAATCAAGGGTATGTTTGTTGATCCGGCACAGATGAATGTGCTTTTGAAACGCTATGACAGTGTGGATCGTTTGCGTTTAAGCGTTTCGCGTGTCGATGAGCAGGATGTGATGACGTTGCAAGTGGCAACCAGTGATCAGACAGAGGCTTTTCAAAAAGAAATGAGTGAGGCCTTGCGCGATGTGACCAAGTTAAAAGGCGTGGTCAATTTGGTGCCTGCTGGCAGCCTGCCCAATGATGGGCAGGTGATTGTGGATGAACGGGATTATTCCTGATCTTTGATCTTTATCTGCGCAAGCCCGGATTGTTGCAATCCGGGCTTTTTGATTGTGAGCTTAGGCTCAGGACCCATTAATTTATCCTATTCTGTTTGTCTTGAAGCATTCAGATAGAAGAACTAAGAGCAAAATAAGGGTGGTTCCCTTCTTGAAGCTCTTGGTTCGATAGATGGGTGCTTCAAGACAAACCCGAAGGGCGAGGCATTTTTGCGCAATGACTGCGTCGTAAAATCTTGAAAATGAACCACATTGTTGCGATTTTCCTCCTTGCCATTGCGCAAAACTGCTCTCGCAGAATGCGCCAAATTAATGAGTCCTGAGCCTAACGACTTGGGGTTGAATTGACCCTGTTGATGAGGGCTTCGCCGCTTTCTACACGCTCGGAATAGCGATCGACCAAATAGTTTGAGCGCGCGCGCGTTAAATAGGTGAATTTCATCAATTCCTCACAGACATCAATGATGCGATTGTAATAGGGCGAGGGTTTGATGCGGTCCTTGTCGTCAAATTCACTAAACGCTTTTGGGATCGAGGATTGGTTTGGAATGGTCAGCATACGCATCCAGCGGCCAAGAATGCGCATTTGATTGACGGCATTAAAGCTTTGCGAGCCACCACAGACTTGCATCAAAGCAAGGGTTTTGCCCTGTGTCGGGCGGACTGCCCCAAGAGAAAGGGGTATCCAGTCAATCTGGCTTTTCATAATCCCTGTCATGGCGCCATGGCGTTCTGGGGAGACCCAGACCATGCCTTCGGCCCATTCTGCCAAATCACGCAATTCCTGCACTTTGGAATGAGATGGCTCGGTTTCATCTGGCAAAGGCAAGCCAGAGGGGTTGAAGGTGCGGGTTTCGGCACCCATGGCATTGAGCAGACGTGCAGCTTCTTGCGAGACCAGACGTGAGAAGGACCGCTCCCGCAAAGATCCATAGAGCAGTAAAATGCGTGGTGGATGGCCGGGATCATCACTTGGAGCCAGATAGCTGAAATCAATTGGCTTTAAAAAAGCGTCATCGGCGAGATGGTCGCTCAAGACTTGAGGCGTGTTTTCTGTCTTCATTTTACTATTCTTTTTGAGAGGGGCTTGGGCAGCACAGGGCTGTGAGGAGGGGGATATAATCAGAGGCTTTGCCGCCACAGCAATCGAGCAGCAGAAAATCCAGCAGATCTTGTATGCCTGCCATATCTGCATAATAGCGAATGGCTCTGCCCTCGCGTTCGTTTCGGATCAGCTTTGCCTGTGTGAGAATGGACAGATTGGTGGACATGGTATTTTGGCGCACATCCAGTATTTTGGCGATATCTCCTGCCAGCAGGCCTGTATGGCCTGACTTGATCAGGAGGCGGAAAACCTGCAAACGGGTTTGTTGACTAAGGGCGGCAAAAGCCGCAAGAGCATTATTTTCATCCATATATCCAGAATACTAGATATATAGATATTGTCAATATCTCTTCTGACGTTATTATTTTTACAACAGAATGATGCCTTCTTCTTTTTCTGCCTTATCGGCTCTGCTCTCGCTGCTGGTCGGATTTTCCGGCAGTTTACGGCTTGGCATTGCAGGTTGCTCGGAAAAATATTGGGACTTGCGCAGCAAGCTGTCCATTTCGCTCATCAAATGGGTGGAAGCGGCCATATCCTGATCGTCACTGTCTTTTTTGCGCTCGCTTGTGGGCTCGAGTTTGATCAGCGAGCCGGGATCTAACACCGCACGGATGCGTCGATCCAGCGTTTGTGGTGAGAAAGGGCGCGACAAAACCCAGTGAGAGCCGATTTCAATTGCTGTTCTCACTCTTGGGCGGGTTGGATTGTCCATTAATGTGATCAGGCGTGTATGATTGGCCAGATATTGCTGGGGAATATTGTCTATTCCGCGCATCAAATCAGAGCTCTTGGCCGTATCATAATCGACGAAGAGAAAGTCCGGGAAAGAGCGTTTGGACTCTTCCAATCCGCCTTCAAAGGTTTCGGTTTCAAACAGTCTTTGAAAGCCTGATGTTCTCAAAAGGCTTCGCAATAATTTTCTTTGAAAACTATTTTTGTCGACCAATACGGCCGAACAATGCTCCAGTTGCATCAGAATGCCCCCAAGTCTGATGGTGATCGGAGGGTCCCCACCTTCCGTTCGGGCTTTTATAGACCAAATAGCTTAAAAAGAGGTAATTGCTGCGTTGCAATGTGAAAAGAATGTGACTGCCAGTGGCATGAAGATGGGATGCCTGTCAGGCCTTTGTTGCTTTTGGCAAGGGGGCTTCTTATATCTCAAGGATAGATAGGAATGGAGTGATTGATATGTTTGGCTTTGACAGCTTTGTTATTTTTTTATTGCTTTTGCTGATCGTCCTTCTGTTTGCTGGCATTAAAACAGTGCCGCAAGGCTATAATTATACCGTAGAGCGTTTTGGGGCCTATAAGGAGACTTTGCGTCCCGGTCTTCGCTTCATTGTGCCGTTGATTGATCGGATTGGCGCGCGGATGAATATGATGGAGCAGGTTCTCGATGTTCCAAGTCAGGAAGTGATTACCAAGGATAATGCCACCATCACCTCTGACGGTGTAGCTTTCTATCAGGTGTTGGATGCGGCGCAAAGCGCTTATGAAGTGAACAATCTGGAGCTGGCTTTGCTCAATCTGACCATGACTAATATTCGGAATGTCATGGGTTCGATGGATCTGGATGAGCTGACCTCCAATCGTGATGCGATCAATGCGCAATTGCTCAGAGTGGTGGATGATGCGGCCAGCAGTTGGGGCGTGAAAATTACCCGTATTGAGATCAAGGATATCAACCCGCCTCGGGATCTGGTGGATGCGATGGCGCGGCAAATGAAAGCCGAGCGTGACAAGCGTGCCGCTATTTTGGAGGCCGAAGGTCAACGTCAGTCTGAGATTTTGCGCGCAGAAGGTGATAAGCAGGGCCAAATTCTGGAGGCTGAAGGCAAAAAGCAAGCTGCCTTTTTGGAAGCAGAAGCACGGGAGCGGGCGGCCGCAGCGGAAGCCAAGGCAACTGAGATGGTGTCCAAAGCCATTTCAGAAGGGGATTTGCAGGCGGTCAATTATTTTGTTGCCAACAAATATATTGAAACTTTGGGTGAGGTGGTGAAAGCGCCAAACCAGAAAGTGGTTATGCTGCCGATGGAGGCTACCTCTATTTTGGGCGCTTTGGGTGGTATTGGCGAATTGAGCAAGGAAGTCTTTGGCAAATCCGGCTCTGGCGGCAAGGCTGGCTCGTCTTCTCGTGTGCCGCGTGTTTCCAATCAGGCTGATGAGGATCGATCATGATTGCGGCTGTCTATGAAGCGCTTGGCGGTTGGTTCTGGATGCTGCTTGGCTTGCTGTTGCTGATTTTGGAAATTTTTGCGCCCGGCGTTCTCTTTCTCTGGCTTGGTATTGCGGCGCTTCTTGTCGGATTGCTTGACTTTGCCTTTCACATCAGTTGGCAAAGCGAGATGCTGGCCTTTGGCTTTTTGGCTCTGCTCTCGGTCTTTGTTGGCCGTTTCTTGCTCAATCGTTTTCGGACGTTGGAGACGGATAAGCCGATGCTCAATGAGCGAAGCAAAGCCCTGATTGGCAGAGAATTTTCGCTGGCAGAGCCGATTGTGGATGGTCAGGGGCGTGTCAAAGTGCTGGATAGCTATTGGCGTGTGAACGGGCCGGATTGTGAGGTTGGCGGCAAGGTGCGCGTTGTTGAGGCTGATGGGGCGGTGTTGACCGTCGAGTTGATCAAATAATTCAGCCAAACAAAAAGAAAAGAGCCAGCATTTTTTAAATGCTGGCTCTTTTTGTGCTTTAGGGTTTGTGTGTTGGCGGCAAGGGAGGATTTTCCGCCATCAAGAGAATTGAAATGCGCCGATTGGCGGCCAGATAGGGATCGTTGGGAAAGAGCGGTTCTGAATCGGCTTTTCCGACCACAGAGAAAATTTGATCAATTGGCATACCATGTTCTGTTAGAATCGAGCGAATGGCATTGGCGCGATCGGCGGATAATTCCCAACCGGTATAACTTGGATTGATGGAGCCGTTTGAGGCAGTTGTATGGCCGGTAATCTGGATGCGGTTTGGCATCCGTGACAGCACCGGTGCCATAGAAGTGATCAGGCGCCTTGTAAAGTCGTAAGGATATTTTGAGCCTTCGGCAAACATGGAACGGCCATCTTGATCGACCATTTGGATGTTCAAACCGTCCTGATCCTCTTCGATGATGATATGTTTTGAAATTTCGGAGATTTCCGGCAATTCCTGCCAAGCCTGACGTAAGGATGCTGCGGCGGTTGCAAACATGCGCGGGCGTTCAATCTCGGTTTTCTCGATATCATGGGTATTGGCTTCCGGCCCTTGACGGGAGCGCTGATCATGGCGCTCCTGGGCAAAATCGGAATCATTTTCCTGATTAACGGCTGCGACCTGTTTGATGAATTCGCGTACAGGCATGCCTTCGATTTCGATCATACCGGCTTTGCGCATAACCGGTTTCACGCCAAAGGCATCTTTCATGGAGCCAGCCACAACTTGCAGCTTTTCATTGTCCTGAATAGAAAAGGAAATGATCAAAACGAAGAAACAAACGAGCAGGGACATCAAATCAGCAAAGGTCACAAGCCAATCGGGTGCGCCGCC
The DNA here is from genome assembly GCA_025800105.1 of Cohaesibacter sp. Lineage (GTDB taxonomy): Bacteria > Pseudomonadota > Alphaproteobacteria > Rhizobiales > Cohaesibacteraceae > Cohaesibacter. Next base: position 35,029 of record JAOXSG010000185.1, read on the forward strand.
GCCGCCTTCTGGTTTTTTCTTGGCCATTTTTGTGTCCTATTGTCTTGTCACTGACCGATTGGTCACTTGTTCTTGATGCTCAAAGGGGAGGGGGCTTATAGCCCCGACCAGAGAAGATTGCTGTGTGTTATGCCGCTTCTTCCTGTAATTCTGCGCGGGCTGCTTCTGGCAGATAAGCAAGCAACATTTCGCGGATCAGGTTCGGGCTTTTATTTTCGCGAATTTGCATGATGCCATCGATGATCAGGGTTTGGTTCAGATCTTCGCCATCCAATTTTGCATCCAGCTTATCGACAATTGGAATACAGATGACGTTGGAGACCAGAGCGCCATAAAGCGTTGTCAAAAGCGCAATCGCCATAGCAGGGCCAATGGCGGCAGGATCATCCATGGCGGCCAACATCTGCACCAGACCGACCAGAGTTCCGATCATGCCAAAAGCCGGGGCAGCATCGCCCAATTGTTTGTAAAAGCGTTTGCCTTCATTCAGACGTTCGATATAGAGATCGCGCTCGCGCTCCATGCTGTCGCGGATGAAAGCAGGCTCATAGCCATCGGCGATCATTTGCACGCCTTTGGCGAGAATGGGATCATCAATCTCCACACCTTCCAGACCCAGAGGGCCGGATTTGCGGGCAATATCTGCCAATTCGGTGATTTTTTCGATCATGTCGCGAGCATTGGTTTTGCTGCCACCAAAGGCAACCTTGCCGCCCGTGACCATGGCACCGGCAATGCCACCCAATGTGAAACGGATCAAGGTTGCGGCCAAGCCGCCGCCAATCACGATCAAGACGGAGGGAATGTCGATAAACTGACCAAGGGTGCCGCCCAGCAGAATAGCGGTTACCACCACCCCGAAGCTGGCAATCATGCCCAATAGTGTTGCAATATCCATCTGTTTTTCCTGCGCTACCCAAATTGGCCTGACGCCAATTGATCGTCTTTATCTGGGTTTCAGTTTAGAAAAACAGGTCTAATGGATTGCTAATGAATAGGCCGAAAAAGGCTTTTAATTTACTAACTTACATTAAGGTTATTGAAAGGTTAACGCCCGCAATGGGTTGTGCGGGCGTTTGGTTTTTCGGCATTTTTATCATTTTTATGCCGCGCCAATGCGCAACAGATCATGCATATGCAAAAGGCCGATAGGCTTTTTCTCGTCCACGACAAAGATAGCGGTGATTGAAGAGGCATTCATTTGCTCAATGGCGGATGCAACCAAGGTATCTGCGGTCAGGGTTTTGGGATTCTGGGTCATGACATCGCTGACTTTACGGCTGAGCAAATCATCGGCAAGGCTGCGGCGCAGGTCGCCATCAGTGACCATACCGACCAGATTGCCCTCTGTATCGATAATGCCAACACAGCCAAAGCCTTTTTCGGACATGGTGACAATAATCTCGCTCATCAGGCTATCAGATTTGGCCAAGGGCATGGCCTGATCCTTGTGCATGAGATCGCGGATATATTGCAAATTGGCCCCAAGGCTGCCGCCGGGATGATAGATTTTGAAATCTGAGGCGGTGAAACCGCGATTTTCCAATAAAGCCACGGCCAAGGCATCGCCCAGACAGAGTTGCATGGTGGTGGAGGTTGTGGGGGCCAGACCCAAGGGGCAGGCTTCTTCTGCTTTTGGCAGGCATAGAGCAATGTCTGCCTGTGTTGCCAGAGTGCTTTGCTCACCCGATGTCAGGGCAATGAGGGGTACTTTGAAACGGCGGGTGAAGGAAATGATATTGGCCAATTCTGAGGTTTCCCCTGACCAAGACAGAGCCAGCACAACATCAACGGCACGGATCATGCCCAGATCGCCATGGCTGGCTTCACCGGGATGGACAAAGAAAGCAGGGGTGCCAGTTGAGGCAAGGGTTGCTGCCAGTTTTTTGGCAATGTGACCGCTTTTTCCCATGCCTGTGACAATCAGGCGTCCCTTGGCTTCGTTAATGGTTTTTACAGCATCCAAAAAGGGCTGTTGCAAGGAGCCTGTCAGGGCGTCTTTGAGCGTTGCAATGCCATCCATTTCTTTGGAGATGGTGGAAAGCGCTGACTGGATGGGGAAAATAGCGGTTGTGTCGCTTTGACTTGGCATGGACTATCCTGCTCGTTTTTGCGATTTGGCCTTCCTTTTATACCATTCGATAAGGGGTGGAAAGAGCCGTTGCACAAGTTCCCTGATTGATTTGGCAAGAAGTTGTTAACCAAAAATCTTTACGATCTGGAAAGGATTTCTTAAGGGATTCGCCCTTCATTTTGGAAAGATGCAGCATAATGGCAAATGGTTCTTTGCCCCTGATGGTTTTGGGTCTTGGTTGTGGTCTGTGTGTGGTTGGTGCTGCGGCACAGACCTATCACGGTTCTGCGTCTTTGCCAGATGCGCAGGATTCTGTCTGGAGCAGCCATATGCAATTGCGCGGGCTGTCTGATCAGGATGGCAGCGATTTTGGTCTTGCTGATGATGTGGCAGAGCCTGCACCAACTGCCCGCCAGCTTGATGATTTGGCCGTTGTGCCGCCCTCTTATCCGGTTCAGTCAGTGCAGCCAGAAGGGCCAATTCAGAGCAATGCGCGCAGTTCTGAGATTTTCGGGCCCTATGAAGCAACGGGTTTGTCTGTTGGTTCCTTTGATCTGTATCCTTCGCTCACCTTTTGGGTTCGCGGGGATGATAATGTCGATAATAGCCAATCAGCGCAAAGCTCTCGTTCTGGTCGTATTGAAGGGGATGTGCGTTTTCAGTCCAATTGGTCCCGGCATCAGCTAAGTGGGCGGGCCAATGTCAATATTACCGGCTATCAAAGTCCAAAGCGTCAGCCAGATCATGATTATACCCTTGAAGGGGATTTGCGGCTGGATTTGGGCGCAGCCACCACATTGACCTTGCGCTCGGGGCTGGATATTGAGCGCGAAGCGGCCAATAGTGTGGAATTGCGAGCATCTTCTGGCACGCGATCCATTCAAACTGTGCTGTCCGGCGGGGCGCAACTGGATCATCAGGCGGGATTGTTCGAAGTGCAATTGCGCGGTGGTTTGGCGAGCGAAACATTTGATCAGGACAAGTCGCGAGATTTCCAATTGTTTACGCTGGGTGGCCGTGCGGGGTATCGCTATACCGATCAGGTTGTGCCTTTTGTCGATGTGGAAATGAGCCGCCGCTCCTTTGATCAGGGGCCGAATGCGCAAGATGGCGATCGCTTGCGCGGTGCGATTGGGGTGTCTGTGCGCAATCGTGACAAATGGTCCGGGGATTTTTCTGTCGGGCAAATTGTCTGGAAACCGGATCAGGCCGGACAAACCTCTGATCGCGGCTTTTATGCGGATGCCAATCTGATTTGGTCGCCCAACGCGCTTTGGCAAATTACAGCGGGTCTAGAGACTTCTCTGTCTTCCACGTCAACTGCGGCCAGCTCTGTGTTAAGTCATCAATTCACTTTGGGGGCTGATTATGAAGTGCGGCGCAATCTGACCCTTGGGGCCGATCTGTCTGTCACGCGGCAGGCTTATAAAGGCATTGGTCGTAAAGATTGGGTTAGTCGCGCGGGACTGGATGCGCAATATCGTTTGTCGCGCAATGCGCAGCTGGTTGGGCGTTATCAGCATGATCGTCGCTCCAGCACTGCATCGGGTGAGGATTTTACGTCCAATCTGTTTGAATTGGGTGTGCGGTTTCAGAAATGAGCGGGATGTCTTGTGAGCCGCCCTTCCTCCCGGATTTTAGGCTTGATCTTGCGCAGCCTTGGCTGTCTGTCTCTTTTTCAAAGCCTTTGACGATTTTAAGCTGGGCGCTGAACCGTCCGGGCTTTGTGGTGGCAGATCGTCTGGTCTGGCGGCAGGTGCGTAATGCTGATTTGCCACCTGATCTGGATGTTGAACGCTGGCTGGATGGGGAATTGGCTTCAATCGGTTGTCAGGATGCTGTTGCCATGCTGACATCGCGCTCGATTGAGCATTATGTTGTCAGGACCAGTGTGATTGAAGGTGTCAAAGCGACATGTATTGCAACGGTTGGCCTGTCCAATGGCGAGCGGGTTGGCCATCGCATTGATCGCTCAAGGCAGGATTGGGGTACCATCAATCTGGCGGTTGTGCTTAATCAGGCCCTGACAGAAGCCGCCTTTTTGGAAGGCATGTCGATTGCAACCCAAGCCCGCACCGTT
>JAOXSG010000566.1 GCA_025800105.1 Cohaesibacter sp.
TAATTCGCTCCAAGGGCCAGGCCTACCAGCGCGATGAGTTTGAGCGTATTCCGATTAAAAACCATGCCGATGGCAGTTTGTTATTGCTGGGCGATCTAGCGGTGGTGCGTGATGGCTTTGAAGAGACCCCACTGCGCAGCCGCTTTAACGGTAAGCTGGCGGTGATGCTTGAGGTATACCGGGTTGGCGATCAAAGTGCGATTGAAGTGGCGAAAAAAGTACGCGACTATATTGCCGCCCAACAATCCCAGCTGCCGGCTGGCATGTCTCTTAGCTATTGGGACGATGATTCTCAAATTGTAAAAGGCCGCCTAAATACCTTGCTCAGTAACGCTCTGCAAGGTGGGGTGTTGGTGCTGTTGCTACTTAGCCTGTTTCTGCGCCCTTCTATTGCCTTTTGGGTATTCCTGGGTATTCCGGTGTGCTTTATGGGGGCATTTATTCTAATGCCTTTTTTTGGTGTTACTTTAAATATTTTGTCGTTGTTTGGTTTTATTTTGGTATTGGGTATTGTGGTTGATGATGCCATTGTCACCGGTGAAAATGTCTATACCCATTTGCGCACTGCCGAAGATGGTTTAACTGCGGCGGTTAACGGCACTAAAGAAGTGGCGATGCCGGTGACCTTTGGTATTTTAACCACCATTGCTGCATTTATGCCGATTGCCTTTATGGAGGGGAATCGCGGCGCTATTTTTGCGCAAATTCCATTTATTGTGGTGCCGGTGTTGATCTTCTCGCTGATCGAATCAAAGCTGGTGCTGCCCGCCCACCTAAAAAATATTCGGCTGAGCGAGGAGCGCGGCCGCTTTTCACAGTGGCAGCAAAAATTTGCCCTGGGCTTTGAGCG
>JAOXSG010000225.1 GCA_025800105.1 Cohaesibacter sp.
AGTGAATTATTGAGAAATAAAAATCTTCAGAAGAAAGCTGTTGACTATGGAATGAAAAAACTTTCACCATTCGTTGCTGATACTGTTGGATCAGCAATGGATCAATTATCAACCAAAGTCAGACCAAAAAATTCAAAAATACAAAACTGATAGACCAGACTTGGATGGAAAAGGTGTTGATATACACAAAATGATAGGAAAACTACCAAGACCAAAAGCGGGGTGGACTCCTGGCAAGTATAAGTACATGGGAGCTTATAATCCTCTTCATGAACAACTTGAATACGATCCTGAAACTGGTGAAGTCTTGAAATGGAAAGTCATGCCTTATAATAAAGTTGATGAAGTTTCTGCTTATCAAAATATTTGTTATGACATGGGACGTGATAAAGGTGAATGCGATAGAGAGATGATAAAATCATTGGATCAGATTCCCTATGGTGAAATGCCAAAATGGAGATCAACTGCAAGATTCTTGATTAATACAAAGCAAATATTAGGACTTGGAATGAATTCAAA
>JAOXSG010000247.1 GCA_025800105.1 Cohaesibacter sp.
AAGTCCGGCAAACGAAGGACAGGCGCGGTGGCCATCGCAGCCTTAAGCGCCAGGAAACTTTGCTTCTCTTGCTTGTCCCATTTCCACCCGACTTTTTCCTTTGTCAGCTCTGTAAGTGGTTTCGCAAGCTGAGAGAAACCACGAAAAAATTTTGCGATAATACGAGGCTAATCCCAAAAATGACCTAACGTCGTGCGTTGATTGCGGCCGGGGCCAATCCAAAATTGCCCTCACCTTTTCAGGCGATGTGCGAATTCCATCTCGTCCCACTTCGAATCCAAGGTAATCAACTTTGTCCTTGAGGAACTCACACTTATGCAATCGGGCATATAATTTGGCCCGGCGCAGCCGATCAAATGCTTGACGTAGATGTCCCCAATGATCCCCAATTGAACGACTGAATACCAAAATATCGTCCAAGTAGACCAAAATAAAAGAATTCAATTCCCTTTCAAAAACTGTATTCATCAGTCTTTGGAAAGTACTAGGTGCATTGCACAGCCCAAAGGGCATAACCAGATGCTCCCATTGGCCAATATTTGTGCAGAAAGCCGTTTTCTCCACTGAATCCTCTGACATGGCTATCTGATGATAGCCTTGTGCCAGGTCTAATTTTGAAAAGACTCTGGCCTGACCCAACCTGTCAAGGAGCAGCTCTATCCGAGGAAGCGGATAGCGGTCCTTAACAGTCTGTTTGTTTAGAGCCCTGTAGTCAATGCACATCCACCATCTGCCATCTTTCTTGGGCACAAACAACACCGGTGCCCCGTACGGATTGCAAGATGGGCGGATGAAACCCTGAGCTAGGAGATCCTTGATTTGTTCCTCTAGCTCATCTTGTTCTGCAGGACCTAACCGGTATGGTGGCCGGTAAGGGGGTTTACTGCCTGGCTCCACATCTATGCGATGTTTTACCTCCCTGGAAGGGGGTATGCCCTTTGGCAGTTGCTCTGGGAAGAGGTCATGGTACTCTTGAATCAGTTTTCTCAGACATTCCCGAT
>JAOXSG010000249.1 GCA_025800105.1 Cohaesibacter sp.
CACTCCAAACAACAACTGTGTAACTGTAAAATCTACCTTACAGACGGTCTTCCCCACTACTATTGGTACATTGGGCGCCTTATGCGCTGATTGCACCTTGGACCCGTCTGCCAATTCCAAGTGCAGTTTTTCCTTCTCCAAGTACAGTTCACAGGTTGCAGCTATCTCTGGTGCGATATAACATCGCGATGCTCCTGAATTGATGAGAGCTGTCAATTTCCTTCCAGAGATATTCACTGCGATCTTGAACAACACTCCATCCGATACACTCCTACCAACACTGGCGGCCTCATCATGGTAGTCGTGGCCCACTGCAAGCCAGTGTTGGTCAGCCGTTGCTTCTTTCAACAATTCTTCTCCAGCGAGAGGAACACTGGATTTTTCTTCTTTGTTGATGGCCTGCGTAGCGGAATTCTCTGCAGATTCCCGCTTTTGCCATGTGGCACGCAAAGCCTGCCATATTCGGCTGTTCTCAGCCCGGCGCCGCTGTCTTCTCTGTTTTGTACGTCGAATAGATTTTGCCCATTTCCGACGTACTCTCCTTTTCTTCTTTTGACGACCCCCGCGCATTGTTTTTTGAGGTGTCTTTTCTCTAGAGGCAGCCAACTCGTGCTTCCTAGCACGGTGGCACCTGTCCTTCCGAGCTTGGTTTCTTTTTCTTTTATGTCCTACCAAGGCTTCTTCCTTTGATTCATATTTATATATTTTTCTTCTTTTCGTCGGTTTTCCAACTTTTGATCCACCCGTCATCACCCATGGGTCGTGACATCCCGGGTGGCCCGGCTGCACTCTCAGTTGTCCTAGCTGG
>JAOXSG010000258.1 GCA_025800105.1 Cohaesibacter sp.
CCATTTGACAGCCAGACAACAGCCAGACGTTTTTCAGATGCTCGTTGCATTTGCATATTAATTAGGGGGCGTAATGGAGAAACAATAGGCTAGCTGCAGGTGCTAGCCCCCCCTCTCGTGCTCCGCGCTCGCTTTTAGCACTTCGCGCAAATGCCCCCTTCCCTTTCCCCTTCTAGCACCTGCCATGCAGGCTATATGGGCTCCTGGTTACTGAGGTGAGGTCAAGACGGCGGGGAAAAAGGGAATGAGCCCAATATATAATATCCCACTGCCATCGATATCATGGCAGAACAATCTTGGTCAAAAAAGAACTTACCGTAAAATTCCAATAATAAGCCCTGGGCTTATATTTGTTCAAAAGGCTTTTTTTGCTGGGCTTATTTTCGGGGCAGCTTATTTTCGGAGGGACTTATTATTGGCAGAAATTTTGCATTTCAAAATGGGTTGGGCTTGACAATAAAAACAGCCTAAAACACTACAAAAACAGCTTAAAACAGCTAGCACTAACACTCCATGGGCTTATATTTGGGAGGGCTTTTTTTTTTG
>JAOXSG010000269.1 GCA_025800105.1 Cohaesibacter sp.
AATTTACCAATCGCCTTATGTATATCCAAGCCAGCTCCCCATCCCATTTCTTTTATAAAAGTGTTATAAGATTTAGAATACCCATTCTTTTTTGCATCTTTGTATTGATCCTTATAATATTGAACAAGTTTTTTAGCATCAGCCACTGGCATCTTATTAACTGGAGCCCATAATTCAGGATCTGTAATTAATTTTATTCCTTTCTTGTAATCTACATGCCAAGAACTGCCAGCCACACCAGAAGTTAATAAACCATCAATAATCCCACATCCATGCAAATCTGCTCTATCAGTTTTATACTTTTTCTTTGGTCTGATCTTTGTTGATAATTGATCAAGAGCTTGACTTCCAACATTTTGAATCATAGGATTCAACTTATCAAGAGCATAATCGATAGATTTTTTCTGTATTTTTGGATTTCTCAAGGCTTCTGATCCATAATATCTTCCCATTTCAACGGCTTTCTTTCCAAGCCAAGGAATACCATGATGAATTAACATATCAGC
>JAOXSG010000271.1 GCA_025800105.1 Cohaesibacter sp.
AAATCACTTAAAGGGAGGGATTCACGGTTCGGCGCGTGTGCATAAATCAAAATACTTTTTTCGGATTTCATATGCATATTAATACTATCGGTTAAAAACCCCACTCACATATACCTCAGTAATCACATACTATAATTAGCCCAAGCATGCGCAGAAAGACGGATGACTAAAATTCACAGAAAATATCAGCGGATTGAAACGACGCTATTGACCTTGAATTAAGTGTTGACCCGAAGGTTTTAATCCACGGTTGATGAGTCTTTAGCTATTTGCCCACTCGTCAGTCGAGTGGCTGTCTGAGGCACGTGAAAATAGCTGTGAAATCATCAAACACCAAACTTTCACAAGCAACTTTCACACCCGAGCAATCAACTCGCTTCCGATTGGTTAATTAACAATGCAATTAAATGAGGTTGTTTGCGTTCTAGCCACAGCGTGCAAAGGCGAAGAAAAGAATTTTGATTCACGCACATGCACTGAATCGTGAAACCCTCCCTTTAAGTGATGGAATTATTG
>JAOXSG010000277.1 GCA_025800105.1 Cohaesibacter sp.
GCTGTAACTCAGCTTATTTATGCTTGCCTTGGACCAAATTTGGACAACGTATATTGAGGGCAAGTATGGTTCAGTTCATGACGTCAGCGGACCACGCCCAATGTCACGTGATCGGAAACAGAAAAATGCATTTTAACCGAAAGGCTTACATCTTTGCCCATAATTTCTTGTAGCATACCATTCCATAAGCCGTTTTGAAGAAATTTAAGCATGGATTTTGGCTTACGAAAAAAAATAAAAAAGTGAGGATGAAAAATGTGCTTCCTTGACCACTCTTTTTCCTATAATTTTTTTGTTCTTTGGTTTTTTGCCAAAAGCATACTTAAATTTCGAGAAAAAAAGATGTTCTTTCAACTGATTCTCAAATACAGCAGCTTCGTTAATTTCTCGTCGAGAAAAGTGCATTTTTCGCGGCACCCTCGGCACCGGAAGTTGAGTGGCCATGTCGCAAAGACGTTGTAGTAAGATCAGCATTTGAAGGGTTTTCTATGGCGAGTTTTCTGGACTGCATACTACTTTTGTAAGA
>JAOXSG010000282.1 GCA_025800105.1 Cohaesibacter sp.
GGATCGGGAGAGCGGTACAGCGGACCGCACTGAGAATACCTTCCCGGAACAATGAGGAACGAAATGCACCACCCCTGACCATCACGATACCAATGGTGAAGGGTCATCGACCTCATCGCGTGATGAAGACTAGCAGTAAGCAGTAGAAACGTCGCGATCTACATCTCAAGTGCCGGACTACATCGTGAGACATGATAATACACTGTGTTATCATTATAACCAACACAATGAATAACCGTGCAACCTATTTATCGACAACAAAATTCTTATTACACATAGTCCGAGATCACTACATAAGAAAGGAGAATTAATATCGAGCGGGTGCTGTAGAGATGCACAATTTCCAACTAAAACTGAAGCGGAGCCAATTGATATCTTTAACTGAAAACATCATGCAGCCCTCTGTAGAATGTTGCATAGCTCTGTGGAAGCTACAACTATCTCTGAATACATGGATCGACAGAACAATTACAGCTGTGACAAGAAATGTGTCAGCTTGCAACACTG
>JAOXSG010000326.1 GCA_025800105.1 Cohaesibacter sp.
AAAAAAAATGGAAAAAAAATAAATGCATTTGTCATCAATATATTTCTGGGCCCCTGGACGAATCCTCGTCAAAGTAAAAATAAGCCTGTTATCGGCCTTCAGCTCGTGTTTATGTGATTTTATCGAGGGGAATAAATCACATAACCACGAGCTGAGGGCTGATAACAGGCTTGTTTTTACTTTGACGAGGATTCCTCAAGGGGCCCAGAAATACATTGATGACAAATGCATTTATTTTTTGTTTTCATTTTTTTTCTTAACAATTCATGGTGATATTGGTGTTAACGAGGCACATGCTAGACAATTTCTGACTCGGAGCCGCTTGACCATGCTGTTTCAGGCATGCATTGCAAACAACTAAGGGCCGGGTTGCACTAGGAAAAAATTTGTGCATTTTTGCCATACTTCTGAAAAAAATGTGACCAAATTAGCTGTGTTAAGTGCAACCCATGTTTCTAGGCAAACAACAAATAAATCTTTAAGGAAGCCGCCGTTTTATGATTGGCACGCGTTGCGCGTGCGAAAACTTTTGTTTTTTCTTCGTAAAAACAAGTGCAACCCCCATTGGTGAAAATGAAAAAAATTAATCCAACAGCCCAAACTTCAAAGAAGCCGGTTTCCTAACTTGAGGCAGGCCAATTTTTTTGCCAGTGCATTCCATCGCGCTGTTCACTCAAAACAACAATTGGTTTTTAATGAACCATTGTTTGCTAC
>JAOXSG010000343.1 GCA_025800105.1 Cohaesibacter sp.
ATACTAAAGTGGCCATTGGATGATGCCTAGAAAAACACGCAAAGGTGCTGATGCCTCTTAACTAGCAGCCCGATTGTCTGACCTAATGAAAAGGCACAGCACACCTACTGGCTCAATCGATTAGCGTGAAAAACTTCTGAACTCAAGTAAACTTTAAATGCATCGATTTTCCAACGGCCAAGAGCACGGATCTGCGCATCGGAATAGCCCCGATCAGCCGCACGGCACGCCCCACTGATGCGAAAGCTATGACTTTTGTACCGGCTTAGGTCAAGACCGCAATAGGACAAACACTATTGAAGGGCAACATTGAATTGGCTAACCGAGATGGGAGATTGATCGCTATTAAAAAAAAGTGGCCCAGGGTGATTTCCCCGTACTTTACAGTACTGAAGGAGGGCGTTCACTGGGCAAAAGGGGGACGAAATATCCTGCGCGAGTAAAATGTCAAAATCCCGTTTACCTGAATTATGTTTATACCCATTTACATACACCGGTAATATGGGAAGTAGATTCGGTTGAACGTACGCTTTTCCGCCCCGGCAATCATCATCCCGAGCCAGACGCAACCGGATGTTCACAATTTTGCAAGATCTGGTTGCTATGGTTGACGTCATAGGTCTGGTAAATTGCCGTCATAGTATTTGATTTGCGGTTTTCCCCAC
>JAOXSG010000346.1 GCA_025800105.1 Cohaesibacter sp.
CCTTAAGATCTCGCTTTCGTGACATGGTCTTCATCGGCATAGACATACGTTATACGCCCACCCAGTGGCACGATGCCATCGATGCTTTTTCCATCATCTCCCAGCCACTCATCACTGTCTTCAAAGTTTTTGTCCCATTTGACTCCGTGCGCAACCGCCCAGGCTTTTACATCCTTCTCATTTAAGATCCACCCAACGCAGAGATCGGCTCTGGAATAAGATCCCTGGAGGGTAATACGGGCCATGCGCCGGTTCGTGATGCGTGGCCGGCTTCCACAAAATGCGTCGCCACATGTCCGTGCCCAAAGCTCAAGCAAAGCAAGCGACGCCAAACATGGAAAAGCAAGAACTCGAAAACAGCGCGCTGACATTGTTTCTATGCGCGGAGGAATTTGCTCCAGTCCTTGAACCAAAACATACCTCCCAATCATCCTTGGCCTTAAAGGTCTGCCAGCAGCGACTCATAAATGGCAGATTTTACATCGCAAACTTCTCATTCACAACCTTTTTATCCTTTTTAAAGATTTTCCCGTAATATCACCGAAAATATAAAATCCTCGCAAAGTGTCTCTCAAATTGTCAATAGAGTCCATGATGCACTTCCAGACTTCCCGGATTTGGGGCCCTTTTTCGGCGGGGTGTAGCTCCTTCACAGCAAAAGTTGCTGGACAAGGAAGCATAGGAGGGATTAGGCGCGCAAACCGCGCAGGCTCCTTGCAGTGAAGGGAGATGTGTCAGAGACGTTCCGCTGACATTCCCCCCACGACAGCTGCGCTGGCGCAATAAAGGCGAGGTTGCTGCTGCATGAACTGCTGTTTCACTGGAACCTTTATCTACTTCAACCGTCTGAACCCTGCTCCGAGTACATCCCAAGAAGGTCAAGGAATTGATGTCTTCAAAACCTCGCTGCGAATGGATGAAACATCAAATGATGTGTCCAACTTTGAGACTGTTCAAGAAAGCGCACAGCTGAACCGTTTTTCACGAGACCTCGGATTTGTCTAGTGCCTTTGTGGCACAAACTGTCCAAAAACCGCTGTTGTGTCTTAACAGCATATGTTGAGATTGGGCTTGTTGTCTATCATGCCTCGTATGGCACCGGGATGATTTTGAGTGGGTCTGTGTTCCCCATCTCTGCCGCGAGGGCCGCGCCCCTTGCCATGGAGTCAGTATCCTCTAGCAGCGCCTTGAGGTCGGTGGTGTTTAAAAAAGGTGACAGATCATAGTCAAAACCAAAACACCCCCCACTCTTCGCCAAATTGTCGGCACGCCAAGTTAGGTAGAAGACTACTTGAGAACAAGGTGTGGACGAAAGCGAGGTGCAAGCTCACTGCATGCCCTGTTTTCAGAATAACAAGAACACCAAAAAGCAGAAGAACAAGAACAAGTGGGACCACAACAGGCCTTAAGGATTAGGAAAACAAAAACAACAACAACAACAACAACAACAACAACAGGGGCCACAGCAGGCCTTGGGGACAAGAGCGCCACCAACAACATATGGACAACAACGACAACAACAACAACAACAACAACAACAACAACAACAACAACATCAACCTGCTGGATAAGGGTGGCTTCCGAATCCAAAATGGACGACATTGCCATGGCTCACCTATAGAATTAAGATGCAAACTTGCAAACAAGTGAAAACAAACTTATTGGCACAAACCTCCAACATGACACATATTATGTTGAGGATTCTTTCCTCCCAGAAATTTCTAAGAACATTTGATAAACAACAGCAACAACCAGAGCAACAACAGCAACAGCAAAAACAACAACACCACCAACAACAACAACACGAGCAACAACAACCACAACAACCACAACCAAGAACCAAGAACCAAGAACCAAGAACCAAGAACCAAGAACCAAGAACCAACAACAACAACAACAACAACAACAACAACGTACAACAACAGCAACAACAACGTACAACAACAGCAACAACAACAACAACGTACAACAACAACGTACGACAACAACAACAACAGCAACAACGTA
>JAOXSG010000351.1 GCA_025800105.1 Cohaesibacter sp.
GAAAACGGAACGCTCTTCCCCACATGATGACCCGTCGTACACGCCTAGAAAATGACACGCGTTGGTTACAGGTGTACACCTTTTTATTAGCTTTCTTTTTAACAACAACGTTGATGATAAGGGGTTTGACACACTTTCCCCCAACCCAACTCGTTACAAATCAACTGTTTGACTTTAGTAGCCGCCTTATGATCATTGCTCACATAATCGTGATCAGAAAAGTCATTCAAAAACTCTTGCAACGTGCGTCCGCGGGCTTTGGCTTTCACGTACAACAAGGCATAATCGCCGCAACTGTTGCTGTTGATGGCTTGAAGGGATTTGCCGTTGGTCGTCAGGTACTTCCAATGTTGAACGATCCACTCTCTCAAGGGGGTGGCTTGCTTATACTTTTCCAAGGGCAGGGCGTAACTGTCTAGAGCTTCACACATGTTGCCCTGGGTCCACAAAGCCAACCAATGTTCTCCGGGCTGGGCGTGGGGGTCCGTGTTGACGATGTAGGCTTGCGGACGGGTCTTGAAGGGTTTCTTGGGCAAACGGTCGCACGCCACTGTTCCGTAAAAATACGGGGCCAAGACCGGATCG
>JAOXSG010000357.1 GCA_025800105.1 Cohaesibacter sp.
AACTCAAGAGGTTCTTGATCAAGATCGAATCCAATAAAAAAGACCTACCATATGTTCAATAAGAAATCACTAAGAAAACTGTCACTGCTGGTTTCGCTGTGGACTAGTCACAAAGGATGCATTTTAATTGAAGGGCTGCGTGGAACAACCACGTAAGTGATTTCTTAGGCCGAATGTTTTTTCCTTGTCCAAATGGGATCAATTTTTGCATGTGGCCTTCCACTTCAGAGAAAAACGTACCCCCCTATTTAAGTTTGCTGTTTTCTCTTTCATTTTCCACAAATAACGTGTGCAAAAACGCAGTTTTTTTCCTGGCGGTTTCCTTTCAAAAGAAAGCTTTGGTTTTTCGAAACAATAGAATCAGTGAAGTGCGCATTTGCCGCCAGGAAAACCTACATGTTTGCATGCGTTATTTCTCGAAAACAAAAAACAAAACAACTGAAAAAATTACGGGGCAATGTTTTAAAGTTAAGTCCAAGGTCATATGCAAAAATTGAGCTCATTTAGAGGCCAAAAAAAAAAAACGGCCTAAAATGTCACCTCTGTGGTTCTTCCACGCAGCCCTTC
>JAOXSG010000365.1 GCA_025800105.1 Cohaesibacter sp.
ATGGGCGCAGGCCTCTCGCTGGATGATTTTGGAACCGGCTATTCGTCCCTTGCCTATTTGCAGCATTTTCCGTTTGATACCCTCAAAATTGACAAAAGCTTCATCGGTCAATCCTCTGAGATCACCTCGGTCATTCTCCAATCCATCGTTGGTCTTGCCCATGATCTGGAGCTGAATTTGGTTGCCGAAGGGGTTGAGAATGAGACTGCCGTTCAGCAATTGATGGAAATGGGTTGCCCATTGGCTCAAGGCTTCCTGTTCGGCAAGCCTTTGACGGCTGATCATGCCAGCCAGCTGTTAAAGCAGCATCTGGAAATGCGAAAAGCGGCCATGGTTGAAGAGACTGCGCGCAAAAAAGCACAAGCGCAGGCAGAGGCGCAGCGCAAGGAAGACGAAAAACAGCGCAAGATCGAAGAACAACGTCAGGCCGAGGCAAAAGAGCTGGAACGCGCTCAGTCTCATGCACGCCAAGTCGCTGCGAGCCCTTTGCCACCAGAGCCATCAAAAGCAGAATCTGTCACCAAAGACAACAGCAAACAACAAGCCAAACAGGCGGCGCAGAGCCAGCCTGTTATTCTGGATGATGCTCTTGATCTGGAGCTGGAATCTGCGATAACCAAAGCCGCAAAGCAGGCCGTCACCGAACAAAAAGCCAAATCAGAGCCAGCCATTGGCAAAGCCTCAAAAGCGCTCAAAAAAGTTGTTGGCGAGAGCAAAAAGACCAGCGGTTTCCTAAAATCCGCGCTCTCAGCTCTGGAAGAGACAGCAACATCCGCTGTGCAATCGGCCAGAAATTCCGCAGATGCCTTGAAAGAGGCCAAGGAGCGCAAAGACAAGGCAAAAGAAGAAAAAAGAGAAACAGCTAAAAAGACACAAAAACAGTCGGCACCCATTTTGCCAAAAGAGGTTGCTGTGCCGCAGCCAAATGCAAACAGAGCGCAGATCGTAAAGCCTCAAACTGCGCCAATTCAAGCGGCACCTGCTCAAGCACAGGATGCTAAAACACTGCCCAAACAAGGGCAACAACAACAGCAACAAATGGCCCCTGTGCCCCAATCTCCAAAACAGGTCCGTTTTGCTTCAAACGCGCAAACGGCTCCTGTGCAGAACACCCCGGCCCGTACAAATCACACTCACCCAAAACAAGAGCCAGCGCCTGTCCAATCCGCTACGCAAGCAACACAAGCCGCACCAGTCAATCAAGCGGCCCCAAGACAAGCAGTAGAAAGACCATCTGATCAAGCATCTGCTCAAACAATCGGGGATCTTGTAAAGAAAGGCGATCCTGCTCAAAAGCCGGAAAAGATACAGGAACAGGCAGCCCAGCCCGTTACCCAAAATCCGGGCAAGGCCGTGCCAGCGAAAGAAAAAGCCCCAGAGGATAGCGATCTTCCCTTTGCGATGCCGGATATGTCCGGGATCGATCAGGATATAGCAGCGGCCATTGCCAATGCCATGAAGAAATCCTCAAACTGATTTCTATATCCAATAGAGTGTGGGGAGGAGGCTATCAGGCATGGCCCAC
>JAOXSG010000580.1 GCA_025800105.1 Cohaesibacter sp.
CCAGACATGTGAGGTCTTTCTAATTTGACTTCTTGACATCCTAATCCCTGGGGGGTGAGGTTCTCGAGTAGGTTTTGGGTGGGTGTGTGCCGCCCAGGCTTCCAAATGTGGACCCCGTTTTAGAAAGGATTTGCAACCGAGGTGATACCTCGTTCTAAAAAATAGGCAATTTTTTAATACCCCGTTCTACTGTTAAAATCGCCGATAATATTTTGAAGCTTTGGTGCATTTGAAATATTATATCCCGTTCTAGAAAACAGCTTGAATATTATACCCCGTTGTAGATCGGAGTCCCAAAAATATGACCCCGTTGGGCGGCACATACCCGTATAGCTATTATAAGGGGATACCCCCCGGGGTCCTAGATACAGCTTTTATTCCATATAACTATATTTGCAGATTCTGTAATAAAGAAAATGAAATGAGTATGTGACCATCACAGTGAATCGCAATTTAAGCAATTGCGAAAATAGCCCGAAGAAACGTTTTTCGGGGCTTTAAC
>JAOXSG010000380.1 GCA_025800105.1 Cohaesibacter sp.
TTTGAACGCCTCCGTAAGCTTAAAATTTGAATTGCTCTCAACATTAACGTTCACAGAAGCTGTTCAGAAATTTGTCAAATGTTATTTACGCACCTAAAACCAGTGAAAATCAATGTTTACAGTTTGCTCACGAATGAATTCAATTTGAACCTACGATTATACGATGCATGCTCAACGAAACCAACAGTGCTCGACTGCACCTATTCTGTACTTTTCCTTGGTAGGATAAAAAAAGAGGCGAACAAAACAAAAGCCAAAAACCAAACCAAAAAGAGACATTCATGCGTAATATTCTTGCCTCAGTTCTCAAATATTTGGGGCCAGCATATCAAAACCGGTTTTCACAAGTCTCAAGGGACCGAAATTCGTCGCACTGATTGGTCAACCCCGATTTTAATCCAATTAATAAACGCGCAGCCTGAAAATAATAGGGGATGCCCTTGGGCATCCCCTAAAAAAGAGACACTTCAATTTTGTTTTGTTTTTTTCGTTTTTTTTGTTTTT
>JAOXSG010000384.1 GCA_025800105.1 Cohaesibacter sp.
TAGTTATCAGTTAAAATTTTTTGCCATTTCACAGCAATCAGTTAATTTTGACAGATCTCAGTTAATTTTTCTTCCGACGATTTCCGAAGAGCTTTCGAGTGCTTCCGACCTATTCCGAAATTTCACAAACATTACACAGTACATTTCAACGACCTTAAGATGTAATGCTGCCAACAACGTCCGAAGAGCTCTGAAGAATTCGACCATCTGCGATATAATGGTCGTAATGAGCAAGAATGAGTTATGTTTTTTCCATCGCAGATCCCACTTTTGTAGTCAAATTTTTGATCGATGATTCCAAAAAACGTCACAATTTTTGGTCCATTGTCCCACAAAAATGGTAGATCCTGACTTCTGATCCCTCAAAAACTGCTGATCCCGATCCCATAGCCCATAGCCCATGGCCTATGGCTTGCGATCCGTGGTCCTGGGGCTGCGATCCCAGATCCCATCCTTCTGATCGCTGATCCCACCCCTTTGATCCCAGATCCCACCCCTTTGATCCCTGATCCCACCCCTTTGATCCCTGATCCCACCCCTTTGATCCC
>JAOXSG010000392.1 GCA_025800105.1 Cohaesibacter sp.
ACTTAAATGATAACAAGCTGCTATCTGACTGTCAGTCAGGCTTCCGTTCTCTTCATAGCACTCTAACAGCCTTGCTTGAAGCCACAAACAGCTGGTCAGTTAACATTGATAACGGTTTATAACGGTTTATCGACCTCAAAAAGGCTTTTGACACGATTGACCAAGAAATTATTGTGCGCAAGATGTCGTACTTTGGTGCTGACCACAATACTCTGAAGTGGTTTCAATCGTATTTGGGTAACCCAGTCAAATGTGTAATGTCAATGGTAATCTATCAACTGCCCGCACAATTACCTGAGGTGTGCCCCAAGGCAGTATACTAGGTCCCTTACTATTTTTAATCTGCAATAATGACTTGCCCAATCGCCTGCAGAGCGCCTCTTCAAGGATGTTTGCAGACGACGCCAACATAAGAATAACTGCAAAAACGTTAACTGAACTGAGATTAGAAATAAATCCCGAGCTCAGTAACCTCAATCGTTGGCTGAAAGCAAACAAACTAAGCCTAAACGTA
>JAOXSG010000397.1 GCA_025800105.1 Cohaesibacter sp.
CATTGTTGTGTACGAGCGTGGTAAAGATGCATGATTCTTGCTTGTTTCCGGGGGGCCTGAGAGAGCGTCTAGCCGTGTTTTGAACTTTTCTAATTTTTTGAACAACGAAAAAGCGGTGGGACGTTTAAATGTGATTTTTGAAAATAGTTCACCAAAGGGGTATTTTTGGTAAAATAAAATGAAACCTGAAATTTCGCTTCTGTCGTAAGATTCTTCAAAATTTCTGTCACCAGCACTTAAAACCTTCTGGCGCTGTTTCTCAAATACATTTTGGCCTGACGGGGCCGTCCTCAAAGAGTTACAACTCAACCGGGATTTATTCGATTTTCGTCAAATTTGGAGAGCCGCTAGATAAACTGATCACCAAAATTAATGGTCATTTGGGAATTTTAAGTGCTGGTGACAGGAATTTTGAAGAATCTATGGACAGAAGCGAAATTTCAGATTTCATTTTATTTTACCAAAAATACCCCTTTGGTGAACTATTTTCAAAAATCACATTTAAAAGTTCCACCGCTTTTTCGTTTTTCAAAAAATTAGAAAAGTTCAAAATACGGCTAGATGCTCTCTCAGGCCACCCGGAACCAAGCAAAAATTGTGCATCTTTACCACGCTCGTACACAACAATGGAAGCAATACCTGTTTTC
>JAOXSG010000398.1 GCA_025800105.1 Cohaesibacter sp.
TGTCCCTCAAAACTGTAGTGTGCCTGTTCAAACACTGCCTACAAGAGCATTGCTCTAGAGACGACATACCATGAGGTGCATATCTAAGACTAGATGAGCCTATGATACCAACTCCTTTGTCCCTTGCGTGTTCAAAAACTCGCATGCGTATGTCGTCCTTGATGAGATCTTCTTGCTGTCTGTGTGGATGCTCAGAGGTTCGGGCCACTTGTATTCTGCACATCTCGGTGAGGATGTCGTCTCGGAGCTCTGGTGGCGGAGTGGTCTTCTGTGTGTATCGCCGATGGCGCCACTGCTTCTGTTGCTGGTCCTGAGCGGCCTCTGCTCCCTCTTCACCGCCGCAGCATTGCCCGTCATTGAAAGCCTTCTTGAGATTGAGCGGTTTCTTCTTGCTGATCTTCGGTGGCCTAGCAGCACTGAACTTGTGGCGCTTTGGCTTGGGAGCTTGAGTCTCTGCCCTGCTGTCCGGTAGGGGCGGAAACTCTGACTCGGCCACAGTCTCCTTCACATAGCGAGGCGGGGGTGGCTGCGGCCAAGCAGCTTCCATGCCACTTGCGTCCGCCACCTCAATCAAAGCATCGTAGTGATCCGAATTGTTGTAGAGGATGTGACGTACTGGCGCCGTTTCCGCCACAGACCTGTGGCTGGCCTCTGTCACTGTCACTGCTCCATTTTCCAGGCGTGTGTGCAACACGACTCTGGCGGCCATCATCTGACTGAAGGCGATGATGGCTGTGTGACCGCCCCATTTGTTCTCACGGAGCTTCTCCGCCTCGTCCAACCATTCAAACTCAAAGCCAGGTTGGTTGATGGCCTCCTGCTCCATGAAGTCCGCCACGTCGATCCGCAAGGCACCGCCATCGGAGCCATCGAAGGAGGCAAGGGCATGGAAAAGACAATCTCCGTCACCGACCACAGGCACCACACCCATGGTCTTCGTCGGGGCCTGCATGCATGGCATGGCGCAGGGCTTGACAGGCTTGTATTGAAAGAATAAAAGACAACACAACTACGACCATCTATGACTTAATGGATTTGATGCTAGTTGGCTGAACATCTTTCCATGATCTTTGGGATCTTCGTATCTTAAAGGAATACGTAAAATTGTCCATACTTGACATGTGATCGAGCAATGAAACCACCTCCATTAATGCACCCCGGATGTGTATGTTCTTGCCATCACTCCTCGCTCATTCCAATCATGGCCACGTCCGTCTCTGACATTGGCGCAGGGTCCTGCAACTTGCAACATAATATATTAATACCATGTGGAATGACTTAAGGTGTTACATGCTTTGCCTCCTGGATGTCTGCAGGCACCGCGCCCACAAATACCTACACTCAATGTGAGAGAAAACAGTACAGTATACTTTAGGGATGTTTGACGGACAAGTTCAAAAACTCATGATGTTGATCGATCTTGACTTCCAAGGCGCCTTCTCAGTAGTGGAACGGGCTCCCATTGCCAAGGCGTTGACTGCCATTTCCTGCCAGCCACGAGTGTCCAGGGATGAGCTGGCTGCAATACTTAGAAAAAAGCCCGCCTGTCAAAAGTATCAACAAAGACAGATAGTTCTCGATTTTGTTGGGAAAATGCGGCTGCGGGATCGAAGCAGGGTGTTCAAGCCAAAGTCAAAATCATGTGATGTCACCTATAACATATACGGGGCACTTTTAGCCAAAGACCCTGTCAGAAAACGGAAAAGACGAACCCTGTTCTCTATTTTTGATATGTCCAGAGAACTTGTTTGCCACACGTCAAGATTCATGCCAAAATGCAAAAACAAAGCGAATGCAATGCGTTCCTTTCAAATATTGGCCTGTATATTTCAACATTGCAGAAAAGTTCCATTTAGTAGAAGTTTGAACACAAAACCAACCAGCAACCCCAACCCAATCACACAATGCTCTACGATGCTGCAACTTCTGAATGGCATCTGAAAGCAATTTTTCACCAAAGCCTCGCGACTGCTTCTGGCCCCCTCCCACTTCCCCCTTTGAGGGCCCCTGGGCTTGGGGCCAGGCGTTGGCGGGTTAAGCCAAAACCAACCAGACAGCCAACCACAGATCCCTAAACCCAACCAAAACAAATGCCAACCAACCTTTATGAGGCCGGATTCCCCTTCATAGATAAGAACCATTTAAGGAGTCCCAATATAGTGGCAGGGGCCCATCCATTCCCTTTCCATAGTCTGTGTCCATGTGTCCCTTCATGGAATAGGGGTATTGGACCTTGCCACCACAGTCTGGCGCCATATCCTGTGCGTCCATGTGTCCCTTCATAGAATAGGGGTATTTAAGCCCCTGGACCTTTCCACCATAGCCTGTGTGTCCATGTGTCCCTTCATAGAATAGGAGTGTTTAAGCCCCTTCACCTTTCCACCGTAGTCTGGGCGTCCATGTGTCCCTTCATAGAATAGGAGTATTTAAGCCCCTGGACCTTTCCACCATAGTCTGGGCGTCCATGTGTCCCTTCATAGAATAGGAGTATTTAAGCCCCTGGACCTTTCCACCATAGTCTGAGCGTCCATGTGTCCCTTCATAGAATAGGAGTATT
>JAOXSG010000409.1 GCA_025800105.1 Cohaesibacter sp.
CAATACCAGCGGACGGGGGCAATAGGCCATGACATCTTCTATCGCGCTTCAGTCCGTTGAAAAATGGTATGGCAATGTTCAGGTCATCAAAGGCGTTGATCTGGATATTCGCGAGGGCGAATTCATCATCTTTGTCGGCCCGTCTGGCTGCGGAAAATCAACGCTTTTGCGCACGATTGCCGGGCTTGAGGAGACAAGTCGCGGGAAAATTCTGATTGAAGGGGAAGATGTCACGGCAAAGCCACCGGCAGAACGTGGCCTTGCGATGGTGTTTCAATCCTATGCGCTTTATCCGCATATGAGCGTTTACAAGAATATGGCCTTTGGCTTGTCTGTTGCTAAAAAAGACAAGGCGCAAATCAAGGAGCGGGTGATGAATGCCGCCCGCATTTTACAACTGGAAGAATATCTGGACCGCTATCCACGCCAACTATCCGGCGGCCAGCGTCAGCGGGTGGCCATTGGCCGTGCCATTGTGCGCAATCCCAAAGTCTTTTTGTTTGATGAACCGCTCTCCAATCTGGATGCCGCCTTGCGCGCTGATATGCGCGTGGAACTGGCCCGCCTGCATGGCGATCTCAAATCCACGATGATTTATGTAACTCATGATCAGATTGAGGCCATGACATTGGCCGATAAGATTGTCGTGCTTTATGATGGCATGTTGCAACAAGTGGGCACG
>JAOXSG010000421.1 GCA_025800105.1 Cohaesibacter sp.
AGAGCAAGAGCATATCAACTCAGTGGAGTACAGTGTCATCCAATCATCAGAGGGCAGGTCGAAGTAAGAGACTCAGTGCAGAGACCAAGGACTCAGTTCAGATTCGTCATTCAGTGACAATCAGTGAAGCCTTGCTCAAAGAAGTTGAATACCTTGTTTGCAAATGGACCTTACAGCAACTGTATACTTGGATGAGGCATCAATGGCCAACGGCAGCAATGGAGAATCCACTCTCCTGATGGTTACACCCCAGATAGTGGAAGAACTAGAGACGGGGCTTGTCCCCCAAGCTTAGGCTCAGCCGGTTGTAGGGTTGGTCGGTGACCAACGTATCTTTGTGAATGCCCCTTAGTACCACTAGCATGTCCAGGGTGCTGTGGGTGCTGATGACGAGGCCAGGCAGCACATTGTTGCCTTAGCGCAGAGACTACATCAGTTTGGTCACTGGACAGAGGAAAGATAGTTGGAGTTGTGGCACCAAATGAGCAATGTAAGCAGATCGG
>JAOXSG010000424.1 GCA_025800105.1 Cohaesibacter sp.
CCAGCCACAACTTATCTTCATATCAAGGAAGAAGCAGAGGAATTTCTGCGATCTGCTGACGGGCAGGCATTGACCAGATTGGGGCGGAAGGAGGCGACTATCCTGACCGTCACCACAGATGTCCATGAGCATGGCAAAACATTGTTGGATGAGATTTTCAATCAATGCGGCTTTGATGTGGTGGATGGCGGTATTTCTGCCGATCCTGATCAGATTGTGGCCAAATTGGCCGAAAAGCCAATCAGCGCCATTGCTCTTAGCACTTACAACGGGGTGGCGCTGGCCTTTTCCCAAAAGCTGCAAGTTGCGATGCGGGAGGCCGGGTATAATGTACCGGTACTGATTGGTGGACGTCTGAATCAAATCCCGCAGACAAGTAATTCTAGTTTGCCGGTGGATGTAATGGATCAATTGTCCGCGCTTGGTTACTATCCATGCAAGGGATTGGGAGATATTCTGCCTGTATTGAACCAGCTCTTAGCGCCCGATTTAAAAGTCTCCGAGTGAGACTTTTA
>JAOXSG010000432.1 GCA_025800105.1 Cohaesibacter sp.
CAAAAAGCTCAAATCATCAGAAATAGCTTAGGAGCCTCCATAAAAGCAAAAGCTCAAAAAGCTCAAATCATTAGAAATAGATTGGGCCAGCTACTGCAAGTCAAGGAAAGAAAAAAGTCAAAAACTTCAAATCATTAGAAATACCTTGAGGCCGCCCGTGAAGACAAAACTCAAAAAGCCCAAATCACTAGAAATAGATTGGGTCAGCTACTGCAAATCAAGGGAAGAAAAAGCTGAAAAACTTCAAGGCATCAGAAATAGCTTAAAGGCCTCCGTAGAAGCAAAAACTCAAAAAGCTTAAATCACTAGAAATAGATTGGAGCCAGCTGTTGCAAGTCAATGAAAGCAAAACTCAAAAACTTCAAATTATCAGAAATGCGGAGGAGTGATGCAAGACTTGACTGAAAATCTACAGGCATGGCACCTCCACGAAGTAAGCGGAGGAATTCAATGAAGAAATTACAATGGGATTCCAGCGGAGTGGGCGTCCAGGAATTTTAAATTTACAGAGTTTTAGAGGCAGCGAAACACTCCTCCGCGGTATCAACATCCTTCCAGAATTTGCAATCTTTCCGCTAAGATTCTACGGGGAGTTAGGGGGGCGGTCTTTTGCCCATGTGTGTGCAACACATCGCCCACAAGCGGCGGGCCTCCGTAAGAAAGTGCCTCCACAAAGATTTCAACTTCTCGTCCTGCGAAAAACACATATGCTTAGATGAGACATTCATGTCTTGAGTCTCGACAACAACCAAAAACAAGAGAAAGGCGTGGAATATTCCCAAAGTCAAAAAAGTCATTCAAATCTGTCTGTACCTGTCAGCACGTCCCCGAAATTCGGCGATCATTTTCCCTACACTGACAATAAGCACCCCTACAGCTAAGTCAAGGTTACTGGGGAAAAGACTGTGCAAATTTTAAATCTGGCTTCAGCACAATCTGCCCAACGTCCCATCCTGCAACCGGCTCCAGACCAGAGGAAATCCTCCAACCACATCCACCTACCAAATGCTGCAGTCAAGAAATTTGCCTGACAAGGATTGACATGTTGTGGGGCTATGTGTGTGCCACACATCACCCACAAGTGGCGGGCCTCTGTAAGAAAGTGGATTTCAACTTCTCGCCCTGCAGGTCCACAATGAAAAACACATATGCTTACATGAGACGATCATGTCTTCAGTTTCGACAACAACCAAAAAACACAAGAGAAAGGCGTCGAATGTTCCCAAAGTGCAAAATTGTCATTCAAATGTGTCTGTAACTGTCAGCACGCCACCGAAATTCTGCGGTGCTTCACCCTTACACTGAAAATAACCACCCCTACAGCTAAGTCAAGGTTAGGGAAAAGACCTTCAGCGCCATCTCACCCAGAGTCCCACCTGCAACAGCAGCTCCAGACCAGGCGAAATCCTCCGCCTCCAACCAGATCCACCACAGCCGAAGTCTTGAAATTGACCTAACAACGTGTTTTTGACATGTATTGACATCTTGTGCGGCTGAAATCATGCCTTAACAAACCAAGAGGGGATCAAACGAAAAGTGAACCTACTCCAGCCGCGTCAAACAAATTTGAGGAAAAAGAACCTTGCTTTGAATACATAGCACATGCATAGGGGCTCTGCAAAAGTCTCACCTTTTGAGGTTTCAGAATAGGATTCGGAATAGGATTGGAGATTCAGAATCTGATTTTACCACAATAATTGCATTCTTACACGCAACAAAAGCTGAGAGCCAAACGTATGGACATCAAAAAGATCTCTGCCACCACACAAGCCGACGACCTCGATACCCCGCAAGGTCCACAACATTTCGACCCAGAACAACCCCACTGCAACGAGTCCAACGAAGTGCTGGCAAGTGATGGCGACCCTGTCTGTTCCGATGCCTTTTGTGGCCCCCAAAATGGGTCCGTGAAAATGAAGGAAATGGTGTGCCGCTCAAGTGGGGCCTCCCCGGTTGCAGTTCAGGAGGTCAATCCAAAGTCTTGATCACCCGCCCTTTGTGCTTTGGGGCACTGGCAGAAGCTGAGCCGGACGCTTCTTCCAATGTGCGCTTCTTCCTCTCAGACTTTGTCTCCCAAGCCAAGTACCCCAAAATGTCAAGCTTGATGCGGGAAGGGAAGATACAAGAAGCTTCTTCTGGACTTGGAAGCATTCGCCCGACTTTAATGCAGGTCTCAAAGCCCAACACCTCGGCCAACTCGTGCGACATGCCTTGCTGACTCTCAAGAATGCCATCAGCAACGAAAGCCTGGTGCCAAGTCCTCTGGCCCAGGATCTTTTCTACTGCATGGCAAACAAGCTTCAACCAGGACTCTGTGCAAATCATTCCCTTTTCCGATTTTGCTTTTTCCTCCAGCCAGCCTTCCCGCACAGCCTGCTTCAACAAGGCAAAGACATGAGTGTCGCAAGGTTGCAAATAGGAAGTAAGCTTTGCTGGGATGTAAACCAACCTCACACCGCACCGGCGGGCATGGAGAAAGATCGAGCCATCAATGTGGGAAGGGTGAACATCAACAAGAACGATCACATATCTCTTTGTGACCAGAGACCCCAAGCTTTTTGTCAAGAGTGTCAGCCACTTGCGCATGGTGCTATGGTTGTTCCAAGCAGACTTCTGGCGCCATAAAATGGCATTGCCCACCCTGCTGCCAACTGACCGAAGCACTTGCAATGTAAAGGTGTGTTCATTTCCAATCAAGACCTGTGGCAAATCAGCTTGGATACCGACATCGCTTGAGACGCAGGCAAGCAAAGAGATGGAACTTCTGCGCGCCGACAGCGATGCCCGATCCTATTCAATAGCCACCTGCATCTTCGAAGTGGCCTTGACAACAGTGCCACGCAAGCCACTGACATGCCGCAAAATGGCAGTTTCGTCCATATTGATGAAAAGCGGGGGCCGTGACGGCGGCGCCGCATCCATTGCAGCATTCAGCCACTGGAAATACGCCGCAGCCTGCAAGGCCAAAAAAAAACGGACCAGAAACTGGGGCCGTCAGGCCGCGGAAACATATCTAGTAGCAGAGCCTTCCCGTACTGCGGCCCTAAAATTGGGTCCGGCCTTATGATATTATTGAAACTTGTTTTAAAATGCGCATGAAACGTTTTTTGCTTTGAGGCCTTCAGCTTTCGAAGAGCAAGCGGCACATCATCTCTAGGACGTAGAACCCCAAGCTTTGCCCCCCACCGCTTCCTGAACCGAGCTAACCATTTCCGCTGCTTGCGGGGGGAGCCGCGCAACAGCGCCGACAAATGACAGCGAA
>JAOXSG010000463.1 GCA_025800105.1 Cohaesibacter sp.
GTGGGAGGTCATGGATTCAAACTGTGGCCAAACTACCAACCAGGGTATTAAAATAACTGCTAAGATCAAGACTTGCGACAAAGGCGCGGCCACAAGCCAAAAAAAACCTAGCTTGCTACGAGCCACCTGATTTTTAAAATCTGACAAAACAGATGTAAAAATAAAATAGCGATAGTCCCAAATTACCCTTGGCATTATGGATCTAAGCATCATGGACCCCTATGGTCGATAATTTGGTGTCATTGGCATCTCAGCTCTTGTCATGAGCAAGATGCGCCTTTCGATATATCTGCATCGTTTCCTGCGCGCAACGCTTCCAGCTAAATTTTTGCGCTTGCTGCAATCCTGACAGAATAGCCTGCTTTTGCCATTCATCATCCATCAGACCCAGTTCAATTTTCTGGGCAATATCACCGATATCATCAGGATCCACATAGGCAACCGCATCCCCCCCCACTTCTGGCAACGAAGAGCGCTCCGAGGTGACAACCGGAGTGCCCGAAGCCATCGCCTCCAACACCGGCAAGCCAAAGCCTTCATAATGAGAGGGGAACGTAAACAATCTGGCCCCAGCAAACAGAGAGGGCAAATCTCCT
>JAOXSG010000471.1 GCA_025800105.1 Cohaesibacter sp.
CATTCACATGGTGCAGCTCTTCTAAAGTAGGTGTAAACCTTCTGTTGATAGCCAGAGCCATCTCAGTCGAAATCAAAGATCGAAAACACTTATGAAGTTGGATGCTATGAGCCAATCAAGAGATATTTACATCTGAGACAAACCACATCTGATGTTCAAAACTTCTTCAAATGACATCTCAACTGTCTGAAGGAAATCACAAATTTACGGAATGTCAGCCCACATT
The DNA here is from genome assembly GCA_025800105.1 of Cohaesibacter sp. Lineage (GTDB taxonomy): Bacteria > Pseudomonadota > Alphaproteobacteria > Rhizobiales > Cohaesibacteraceae > Cohaesibacter. The sequence continues at coordinate 227 of JAOXSG010000471.1, forward strand.
CTTTTTCTCTGCAATCTTCAAATGCCAAACCATCAAAGACAAATCCGGGGACAAATCTAGAGTGATACACTCCCAATTCTCCCAGATCAAAACATCATGGATTCCAAGATCCAAATCCAATCTCTTTGACACTCATGGAGGTGTTCCTCCTGGAGAAGCTCCCGTAGGAGTACCATAGCCAAACATGTGAGGAGGCGGAGGTGGATAGAATCGGATAGAATGGCGGAGGCGGAAAGCCATAGCCACTTGGAAACTCGAATGCAGGTGCTTGTGCTGGTGCTGATCC
>JAOXSG010000486.1 GCA_025800105.1 Cohaesibacter sp.
ATCGCGGTGAAGCACTGCAATATTGGATTGGTAGCGCAAATTGTCCAAAATCTCTGTTTCGTCTTGCGTGAGCGTATCAGGATCGGTGCGTAATAAGCGTAAAGCCTGATCAGAGTGACAGGCCAGAATGATCTGGTCATATTTATTCGCATCACCATTTTTTAGATGCACTGTGACCGCGCCGGGGTGCCGTTCGATCTGATCGATCTGGGCATTTAATTTTATATCGCCCGACATCTGTTCTGCCAGTCGTGCCACATAATTTTGAGAGCCTCCTGTGACTGTGCGCCATTTGGGTCGATCTTGGATTTGCAAAAGGCCGTGATTGTCGCAAAAGCGAATGAAAGAGGTGAAAGGAAATTGCAACATCTGGTCTGCGGGCATCGACCAAATGGCAGCACCCATTGGCAAAAGATGATCTTCACAGAAGGTTTGGCTGTAATTTTTGTGGTCCAGATAATGGCCTAGCGTGGTGGTTTGATAGTCCGGTTTTTTGGCATCTTGCCGCGCTTCTTTATAGAAGCGGCGGATGTCGAACAGCATTTTTAGAAAAGAAGGGCGCAGCAAGTTGGAGCTGCGGGCAAAGAGGCTTCCAAGGCTGGATCCGGCATATTCCTGCTCGCCCTCATTCACGGAAACGGCAAAGGACATGTCGGTGGCATTGGTTTCAAC
>JAOXSG010000495.1 GCA_025800105.1 Cohaesibacter sp.
CCGATAGCTTTATATGTGCTCTTGGAAAGTCAAGGAAACGGATCCCAAGCAGACTGAGAGGCTGCTTGTAAATCCCGCAAATTTTTCTCGTAATCGTCCGCCATTTTGAATTTCCTGTTTTTTGCCAGGCGTTCTAGGCGGAGTTCCCGATCAAATTGACGGGTGACGTCACATCAATTTTCGCCGAGGACGACTGGGAACGAGGCTGAAATTTCGATGCTTTGATCATCTTTATACGCCGTGTAGAACCGGAGATATCACTTTTTTTATAAACACAGGACCGTCCGATGTGACAACTGAAACAACAAACCGTCAAAAAACGTAGTTCATGTTACGATACCGCTGTTGGCGGTCCATTGTGGGCGGAAAAAGCTTGTCAAAAGTTTGTTTATTGAGCACTACAAAAACTGTTTCGAACTGTGATTGCCCCCCAGTTCAATCTTTATACTACTTAAAAGCGAGTGGGGCAAAACAAAGTTTAAAAACAACGAACACTGTATAGCTCTCTAG
>JAOXSG010000512.1 GCA_025800105.1 Cohaesibacter sp.
GGTCGGTTTCGACAAACACATCATCCAAAAAAAGCTCGCCGGTGGGTGAAGCGCCAATGCCCATTTTTTTAAAGGGCTCGGATTGAGTCAGGCCTTGCATGCCCGAATCCAATATAAAAGAAACAACTTTGCGGTGTTTGGGCTCTACCCCCGCCTGATCCAATTTACAGATAAAAACAATGGTATCCGCAAAGGGGCCATTGGTAATAAAGGTCTTGTTGCCGTTAAGCAAATAGCCGCCATCCACCTTCCTGGCGGTAGATTTCATTTGGCCAAAGGCATCACTGCCAGAGTTGGGCTCGGTTATCGCCCAGGCGCCCACCTTGTCCAAGGTTAGCAGCGGCAGGGCCCAGCGCTTTTTCTGCTCTAGGGTGCCTTTGCTCATAATGGCGCCGCCGGTTAAGCTCATCGATACGCCCATTGCCGTTACCAGGCCCTGGGCATGGCGGCTGATCTCAATGGTAGGAATTAGACTGAGCCCGGGGTCGCGCATGCTGTCACCAGCGCTGTCTTCGGGCAGTTCGGCACCGGCGGCTTTAGCTTCTTCTTTGGCAATTTGCTTATCAAAATTGGCCTTGGCCATTTCATCCAGGCCGAAGGTTTTTACAAACTTGCGCAGAATATCGTAGGGGGGCATGCCGCCATATTCCAACTCATCGATATGGGGCACAATTTCCTTTTCGACGAAATCTCGCACCATGCCCTGCACTGTGCGCTGGGTTTCATTCCATTCAATCATTGGTTTAGCTGCCTATAAGTTATTATTAGTTGGAGTAATAGCCCTACAGTAAAACAGCCCGGCCAAAAAAACAGTGCTTAAACGGCCTGCCTTTTG
>JAOXSG010000513.1 GCA_025800105.1 Cohaesibacter sp.
AAAAAGGCAGCTGTTTTGTAGTCTTGAATGAAAGGGGGTGCACTAACTTTATTGCCAGAGGTTATGAAGTTTATTTATTTATTTTACTTTCCAGTTTCACTGCCCATCATACATATGTAAATGCACTTGGCAATGTTGAACAATTGCATGACATTGGCAATTTTTGATCAAACTTCCCTCTGATCAGCCTAAGACCGGCAAAATATTATCGCTGAAGCTCAATGTGATTTCTATAGCAGGAAGCAAGCAGGAGGGTATCAATAATTACAAGCCAGGTCCATTGCATAGCTCCTGGTCCACCGTAGGAACTTTACCCCAGTAGTTTTTTAGGTATCCTATCATGTATATTGGGTTGAAGGGCGGGGTTCCCTCTCCAGCAGACACTGCAGGTTTGTAAATGTTTTATTCAATTGCCAGGGGTGGTGTTGAAAACATTAATCAAGTGCCAAGCTGACCATGGTCTCCCCTTGGGCTTTATATTGATAATTACGTAATGTAAAAAGAGGAGACCAGTGCATTGATAATAATAATAATATCT
>JAOXSG010000588.1 GCA_025800105.1 Cohaesibacter sp.
CTCTATCCCGAAGTGCTCAACCTGATGCACTTAACACTTGTTTTGGCGGAACACAATTGAGGTCGCTGTGGACGGCTCCAAAAAAGGGGCCCGTGCAGAATCAATTTGTTGGGAAGACCCCCAACATTCTATTATACAAAATCTGCCAGAGCTTCGTCATGGCCAATAGTCAGTTAGGCATACTGCCCCACAGGTTTTGGTATCAATGAATTAATATTCATACAAGTTCAGAATATTGGTTGTCGAACTTGTAAAGCAAAGTCTGGGCCGGATCAGAGGCTTTGAGTTCATGGAACATCGGACCTCTCACTCTCCAGTATCCACTTCGGTTTGGATCAACTCCATCGCCTTTTTCGAGGGCCCCAGACAGCAACAAAGTCAAAACACCCTGCGAAGAGAAGACCACAGAGCATAGCATGAATTTTTTGATCGACACCGCAGGAGGAGGCTCTGCGTATGGAACTGACCAATTCATGAAGTAATGGGCCCGCTCGAAAGCCTTCCATGGATCACTTCGAAGCCCAAATCGAAGCGAGTAGGGATCTGGAAGAATAGGGCGCCTGTCAATCAAGCAGGCAAATTGGATTGGTGAGAGAGCCAAATAAAGACGGAGTTCAGAAACAGGCTGAAGTGTTGGTGGCACCGGATCGACGAAGTTGTGGGTGCCGGTGCGAGTCATTTGGATCTGTTCTCCCCAATGATCCATCTTGTACCGCAGGTTCTGAATCTCGAAGAGGGTATAACGTCACCTGAAATTGAGAGGACCTG
>JAOXSG010000528.1 GCA_025800105.1 Cohaesibacter sp.
CCAGGAATCGTTGTTCTCACAACTTGCAATCTCGAGCACAGAGTTTCTCCGGCTCTTTGTCAACGGTTGTTTCCAGAACAACAACAAATCAAAAAATTAAAAAAATATTCAAAGAAATCCCACTATCCCAGAGGCTCTCCAGGCGATCAATCGCTGACAAAAAAGCCTGAAGACTCTGGGTTCGAGATTGCACAACTTGCGAAGCGATCCGCTATTCAGCGGATGTTAGAAATGGCGGGAAATTTTTTCGCGGTACTAAGGCCCCGTTCAGACTTCGAACCCGTGCCCGGGCACGGTGCCCAGGCACTACAATGGACGTTGTTCAGACACACCAGGGTCCTGAACGAAATATGTTCATAAACAACTAGGAAAAGGTATTAACTATCGAGAAATCGGCCGCAAATTTGGGGTTAGTGCTTCAACAGCTTATGGGAAAATAAATACAGTGGGCACTCAGCTTGTAAGAAAATAAATTGTTCCGATTAGTGCCCGTGCTTGGGAACGGTGCCCGATTACTATCTCTGGAGCCCGAAAACCTGTTCAGAGTAGTACCCGGTGCCCAAATTAGTGCTCTGGCACCAACAAAAGGCTACCTTAAGAGCCCTTTATTACCGTTAATGTAAGAATAATTGTTTTCTTACCTTTTCAAG
>JAOXSG010000552.1 GCA_025800105.1 Cohaesibacter sp.
CAGTGGAAGAGGATCTCGTTGCCATTGTAGATCTTCAGATCCGTATACGATGCACTGGTCTCCCTGAGCATAGGCCAAGAGAATGGCTGAAAAGCCGGATGAGCCAATGCCCTCGCAGTCGGTGGATCCCATCCCCCACACATGGAACCAGTGGTGGAATCGATCGACACCGCCAAGACCGCCTTGATCCCGTCCAAGGTGTAGTTCGCAAAGAGCGACATATGGAACCCAGAATTCGGTGGCATGACCTGGTCCCTCTCCGTGAGCACATTGATACTGGATGCAGAATTCGCCATGATCTCGCTAACGAGCCAAGCCTGAAAAGGCGAGACCAAACGATCATCTCTCTTGTCGACCATCATGATCGATGACCAGTCTGCATCATCCGTGCTGACCACAGTAGAGAGGAATCTGGGGAGCTGAACTTCGTAGGGGTTGTGAGCTGCTACCCCAGGTCCCCCAGATCTTCCACTACCTGATCTCCCTCCAGTCCACTGATCACCTCCCCATCCACGACGATCTCCACCTCCCCAATGAGCCATCTTCCCAGGCCCGAGTGGCGAACTGAACGAGGATTTGAACTGGAAATAAAAGATCTTGAGCCAAAATGGCCGGTAGACCATTTGGCAATGAATCAAAAGAGCTTAGAAATCAAATGAAAAGAGAGAACAAGAGATTGACCCCCAAACATTAGATTGACCTTCTCATCCCTACCAACCAACCGAAGATGAGAAACCCAATCACATGTTTTCAGACGTGTTGATCAACACTGGTCAACTCTTGCAGCTTCGAGCTTTTT
>JAOXSG010000171.1 GCA_025800105.1 Cohaesibacter sp.
CTCAAGACAGCTTTCAAACTTTCACAGCACTTATCGCGATATGTGTCACCCTGTCTTGGCTAGTGGCTTTGCCTCTGATGGCTTGGGTTTTTTGCGGGGCAGAGGTCCTCGTTTCAGGCGCTCCTGACGTTCCATTTCTTCCAGTTGCAGTTGATAGAGTTTTAGGCCCTGTCCAAGCTTTTCATCCATATCTGCGAAGAAAATACGGATGCGTCTTTCATTCAGGCCAAAATCATGATGGCCCCAGAGGGAGGCCGAACGCATATCGACAATTGTGCCTTCTTGCCCGTCATCTTGCAGGCGGATGGTTGCAACATAACGTAAGCCGGAGAAGAGAGAGCGGATGCTGATCTCCATGCGCCCGTTCGGCTCCTCTTCACTGGGTACAGTCTCTCCCAGAAGGGTCCAGCCATTTTTCTCAATCAGATCCTTGACCAGCAGATAGACCAGTTGAGGGGGTTGCTCGACCAATTTTCCGGCCAGTTCAGGATAGGCTCTGGCCTGCTGTTGTCGGTTTATGTGGCTGATCATCGTCAGCTCATTGTCATATTGCTGACGTTGTTGTTTGGCCAAATCGAAGATTGGCGGATTTTCCAGATTGGTCGATAAATCACTGAAAGCGGGACGATTGACATAATAATAAGCCAGCACCAAAGCAGGCACCAAAACCAACAATCCGCGCAAGAATGCGCCCCATAGACGGCGTCCGCCTTTTTGACCATCAAACCAGATGGCAGGAAAGGCGGCAATGCTCACCAACCAGGATAAAAGCGCAATCACAATGGCCGTTGCAAAGCAATAAATGGCAATAGCAGGATGCAAATCTGCAAAGCGCATCAGTATAAATGACAATAAAGCAACAGGAATGGCCAAGCGGGCCAAGCCTAAGGCCCAGATTGCCGGTTGCGAAATTTTAAATGAATAATGTCCGCTCATGAAGCTGACTGTCCCCGCCGTCATACTTATCCGGCTATCTTAAACATATATAATGGTTTTCAAAATGCTCAATTTTTATTTTTATGCCTATTCTTATGCGTTTTTTCGAAAAAATGCATGTATAATTTTGACGATTATGCTCTTGTCACCCAGAGCAGGGCTTTCTCTTAGAGCCTGATTGAAAAATCCTGAGGCCGCCTCTCCCCTCTCCCAAACCGCCCGTCATAGTATCTTTATGGGCACTTTGCTAGGGAGAGGACTGGATATGCGGCCAAGGATTTGTTCGCATTTCTTGCGGCTGGGTTCAGTGCGCCCAGCGCTTGGCGGCGTTGGCAATGCGGCCCCCTAGAATTTGCGCGGTTTTGTGGTCGGCTGATGGTGGGGCGATATCTGCTCCTTGATCGGCATTGGCCTGCGCCATCATTCCAAGATAGGAGCCAACACGGTTCACGTCCTCAGGGCTGCCGCTGGAGCTGTTATTGCCCGGCATTTCACCCAGTCCAACCCAGATCATGCCATGTTGGGCTGCGAAGACCGCCATTTGCAGCAAGGTATTGAGTTTGTCACCGGAATAAGCAGCAGAAACGGTGAAGCCAGCTGCAATCTTGTCCTTCCAGCCCTGATTTGCCCAGACTTTGGAGCTTTCGTCCATGAAGGTTTTAAATTGGGCAGAGACGGAGCCCATATAGGTTGGACTGCCAAAGATAATGGCGTCGGCTTTTGCCAGCAGCTCCCAATCCTTGGCCTCATCATCAGCTTTTATGAGATGCGCCTGTGCGCCTGCCTCCATCGCACCTTTGAGAACCGATTGGGCCACAGCCTCTGTATGACCGTAACCGGAGTGATAGACGATTGCGATGATTGGGGCAGTTAAAGTCTCTGACATGGTCTTTCCTTCTCACTTGATTTGGTTTGTTCCTGTCGCGGCTCTCAAACCGCTTTCTGTCTGCCCTCATAAATGCATATTGAAATCATGCATACAAATGCATTATAATCATCTTTATCATGCAAAATATCGATCACTTAGCCCTTGATGGGCGCTCGCTCTATATGCTCAAGCTGATTCATGAGCATCGCTCTGTCACTCTTGCCGCCCGACAGATGGGGGTTCAGCAGTCAACGCTTAGTCATTCTCTGGAACGGGTGCGGGGCTTGTTGGGTGATCCGCTGTTTTTGAAAGTCGGGCGTAGTATGGTTCCGACCGAACGCATGGACGGGATGGTGGAAGAAATTGGCCATGTGCTGGCCTCTTTGCAGTCGCTCCATGACAAGACGACTTTTGACGCAGCCCAATCCAAGCACCGCTTCACGGTGATCGGCAATGATTTTGAGCATGATCTTTTCGTCCCGGCCATATTCCAGACATTACGCACCCTTGCCCCTCAAGCCAGTTTGCGTACCTATGCCTTTGCGCAATTCAGCCTTGATTGCCTGATTGACGGCATGGCCGATATCGCCTTATGCCCTTTAAATGGTTATGAAAGCCCTGATATTGTTGCGACGACATTGAGCAATGACCGTATGGTGACATTTTATGATCCCACACGCCGTGAGGCACCAAAGGATATAGAGGCATTTGCAGCAAGCCATCACGGCATTCTGGCGCTGTCCAATAATGAGACAACCCATGTTGATCTGGCTTTGCGCGAAGAGGGGCTGGAGCGGACCATTTCCTATTGCGGGCCAAGCTTTGGCTCAATCGCCAATGTTGCCCGTGGGACGGACATGTTGGCGACAGCACCTTCCAGTCTGGCCCATACCATTTTCCGGGATTTTGCCTGGGTGGAGGTTCCGGTTGCTTTGGAGGTCATGGATTTTCATATGGTCTGGCATGTCAGAAACCGCCATTCGCCGCGTCATAAATGGTTTCGTGATCTGATCAGAAAAGTCGCCAAAGAATTGCCTTGCAGTGCTACCAACCATAGCCTTTAAAAATTGGGCATTGGGCGTGGGTTGGCTGGTGTGGCGGGCAGAGGCAGCCCAAGCAAAAGCGGCAAATCTTGCAGACTTTTGAGGGTTTGGTCCGCTTCGGCCTGCAAGGTCTTGATTGTGTCCGCACCCGTTGCAACGGCCAGCGTCATGGCCCCTGCCTTTTGTCCGGCATGGATATCATGCAAGCTATCGCCAATCATGATGATATCACCGGGATCGATTTGAAGCGCCTGTGCGAAGGCAAGAATTTGCCCCGGATCGGGCTTTTTGCCATAGCCGCTGTCATAGCCTGCCATGAAACAGAAATGCTGATCATAGCCCAGATGGGCCATTTGGCGTCTGGCACTTTCTTCCGTGCCATTGGTGGCAATGCCAAGTGGGATGCCCGCCTGATGCAGAGCATCCAAGGCTTTGGCCGCTCCGGGCAGGAACGTTGGCGAGAGGTCGCAATATTTCAAGGATAATGATGAAAATAGCCGCATGAAGGCCTCATCATAGGGCTGATTGCAAATTCTGGCCCAGACGGCGCAATAATCCGATGGGGCGCTGACCAGCAAACGCGAGTTTATGTCGAAGGCGCGTTTGTTTAGGCAATATCCCGAATGATCGGCAATGGCCTGCATTTTCTCTTCATCCCCATGGGTGATATCATTGATAATTGCATGAAAGGCCCCTGCCCATGTTGCCTGCAAATCCAGCAAAGTCCCGTCCCTGTCAAATAAAACCGCTTTCACGCCATGATTGATCTGTGCGGGCTGTGTAGAATCGCTTGTGTGGGCGTGTGAGGGCATTGTTGTTCCATTTTATGGTAGTCGATGCTGGGTGCGGTCAGACCTTGCTTGACTGATGGCTATGCATCGCAAAGCTCAAGGCCTGTTTCCAGCTTTTTCTTTTTTAAAGGCACCTAAATCCGTATTTTTACCAATTTTTATTTCTTCTATCCAAAGTAGTGCCTCACAATATGGGCAACGTTTAAGCCTAGATTAACCAAACTATAGTTTGATTCCCTTATAAATTTCGGTGATCAGAGTGATTTGGCATCTTTGAATTGGTGCCTCTGTCTTCTGGTCTTTACATCAAGGACGGATCCCATGGATACATTATTTGCAACCTTTGGTTCAGGCAATTGCTTCAAGGCGCATCTGGTGATGGAACAATTGTCCATTGCGCATAATGTGCGCTGGATTGATGTTCTCAAGGGCGAGCAAAAAGCCCCTGATTTTCTCGATCTCAATCCCAATGGGACCGTGCCCTTTTTGCTGACGTCTGAGGGCAAAGGCATTACCGAATCCAATGCCATGCTCTGGTATCTGGCCAAGGGAAGTGATTTGTTTCCTCAGTCCAATATGGCTGAAACCGAGACCATTCAATGGATGATTTTCGAGCAAACCAAGCTGGAACCTTTCATTTCGCCAGCCCGGTTTTTCTCTGTGATTTTGCCGGAACGCAAACAGGAAATGGCCGCACAAATCAGAGATTGGCAAGGCCGGGCCGCTCTTGGGATGGAGCGATTGAACGCGCATTTGTCCGCGCAGGCCTTCATGGTTGATAATCGCTATTCCATTGCTGATATTGCTATTTTTGGCTATGTGCATGTTGCAGATGAAGCAGGACTTGATTTTGGTCTTTATCCAGCCATTGCACAGTGGATTGAACGGGTAGAAGACCAGTCTGGCTATCAACAAATTTTGTCTTACAAACCTGCCGCCTGATTTTGTTTTCTCTTTGATGCATGGTTTGTTATGAGCAGTCTTTTCACGACCAGTCCCCTTGCCAGTGATGCTTTCGATCTGTCGGCTATTTTAAGCCTGACAACACCACTTTGGGTGTTTGATATTGATCGCTCTCATGTGGTGTGGGCCAATGACGCAGCTGTTGCGCTTTGGCAAGCGGACAATCAGGATGATTTGTATCAGCGCGACATGGGCGCCGATATGTCTGCCTCCATTGCCGAGCGGCTCAAACAATATCAGTCTGATTTTGAAAAAGACAACAAAACCTTTAGCGAGGTCTGGACGCTCTATCCAAATGGTCGCCCCCTGACCTATCGGATTATGATCAGTGGCTACAAGTTGCCGGACGGGCGTATTGGCATGTTGTGCGAGGCTATGGCTGAAGCACAGGAGACGCCGGACAAATTGCGCTCGGCAGAGGCGCTCAATCACATCCCCATTGCGATTTCTCTTTTCTCAAAAGGTGGCTTGCCGCTTTATACCAATGCAGCGGCCCGCAATATTTATGGCAGCTCGACCTTGCCGCTTGCAGAGCGTTTTGTGAACCGCTCTGATCATAGAGAGTTGATCCAGCTGTTAAAAAAAGATGAGCATGTGACGCTGATTTCTCAGGTTTGGACCGAGACGGGTATGCGCTGGCATGAAATATCAGCACGCAATTGTAATGATGCGGTGAGCGGCAGTCCGGCTTATATTCTCTCTGAAGTGGATGTCACAGAGCTGAAAGACAATGAGCATAAAGTGCGCTATCTGGCCCATCATGATACGCTGACCGGCCTTTACAATCGCAATTATGTGCATCTGGCCTTTCCCGAATTGTTGACCAGCGCGGCAGAGGCCAATCTGAAAATGGCGATGATGTTGATTGATCTGGATAAATTCAAGACAATCAATGACACATTGGGGCATGATTGCGGCGATCAATTGCTGATGCATGTTGCGCAAGTTCTGGAGCAGCAAGTGGGCAGTGCGGGCCATATTGCGCGCTTGGGCGGTGATGAATTTATCATTCTTATTCCCATGCGCGACAAGGCAGAAATGGAACGGCTCTGCCATCATCTGCTCAGCGAGATTGCCACTGACTGTCATATTGGCGATCATCGGCTCAATTCCAAGGCCTCGATCGGGGTTAGTCTGTTTCCTGCTCATGGGCGGGATTTGGCAAGCCTGATGAAACATGCCGATCTTGCGCTTTATGATTCCAAGGATAAGGGCCGCAATACCTTTTCCTTTTTCCGGCCAGCTTTGCAAATGGCGATTTTGCGTCAGCGCTCTCTGGAACGGGATTTGGTTCATGCCGCGCAACATAAGGAATTTGTGCTTTATTATCAGCCCCGTGTTTGCTGTCGCAGCAACGAGATACATAGTGTTGAAGCCTTGTTGCGCTGGAACCATCCCAATCGCGGCATTCTGTATCCCGGTCATTTTGTTGATGCGCTGGAAGAGACAGGACTGATCCATGAGGTTGGCACATGGATTGCCCAACAGGTGGGTCATGATCAGCGCTATTTAAAGCAAAGCGGTTATGACATTCCCATTTCAATCAATGTCTCGCCCAAGCAATTTAGCAATCGTGATTTTAGCCGTGCCCTTGTGGAGGCTCTGGTGGATTCGCAATGTCCTGCCAATCGCATCGAATTGGAAATTACCGAAGGGATGCTGATGGGGGATGGCTATGATTCCAAGGAAACACTGGAAAAGCTGAAAGCCGAGGGATTTTCTATCGCGATTGATGATTTTGGCACCGGCTATTCCAATCTGGCCTATATTCAGGATTATCCGATTTCGAGCCTGAAAATTGATCGCTCCTTCATCAAAGCCATCGACAAGCAAGCCCCTGTTGTCAATCTGGTCTTGTCTTTGTGCCGTTTGACCGGCATCACAGCCGTTGCGGAAGGGGTTGAAACTCCTGAACAGCTGCAATGGCTTGAAGAGAATAAATGCGATCAGTATCAGGGATATATTTTCTCTCGTGCTGTGCCTTTGCAACAAGTGATTGCGCTTTTGGACAATCCCCCCATCCTTGCCTATCCCTATCGCAAAGAAAATGACGATCATGCGGACAGCCTGAAAGCAACGCTTGATCTGCCACCAGAGCCGGATTTGATGTGGAAGCAGTCCCACGGATAACAAAGGCTTTGGCTTTTGTTATCCGCGGAACCAATACTTACTCGGCAGCGATGGAGGATGGGTCGATCGGTTTTTGCCTGTTGGCATAGAGATCGGCCTGCCAAGCGGCCATGTCTTCGTCTGGTTTGGACAGATCTTTGTGCAACTCGGAAAAGACCGGTTCCAGCGCCAAAAGGATATAGGAGACGATCAGCACGCCGATATAGGTGGAATGTTCGAGCAATTCTGCACGGTCCCCTACCACAACGTCAAAGATGCAAAAACCGATGAAAGTGATGGCGGAAAAGACCATGGCCTGATTGGCTTTTTCCATTTTCTCAGCCATTGGCGCGCCTTTATAGAAAGCAACCATGGCAAGCGCGCAAATTGCGGCGGCGGCCAATTCCCAAACACCGGCAAACATCAAGACCGGATTGACTGCACTTTCTGGCAAGGCCATCCGCTCAAAATACATGGCAAATTTCTCATCCCGGTCATTGCCATACCAGGTGAGCAAACCGATATCTGTGCGATTGAGATATTTATCAAGGCCATTCAATGTCCAGAACATACACCAATAGCCCAATGCCAAAAATCCCAATGAAGAAAGAGCCTTGCGCATCTTCATCTATCCCCGTTTTGTCTTGTTCGTCGTGGCACATTTGTTACGAGAGGTCAGGCTCGTTGCTTGTGCCTTTGTTTTTCACAGACAGAGTGCAAGAGAAGATTTTTGATTGCGTTAAAGCATTTCGGCTATTTGAAAACAGGATGAATAAGAGGTTATTGCAATTGTTCAAACTTTAGAAAATACACAAAATGGCCTATTTCTTTTTTCTGCGTTCCAGTAATTTGAACAGGCCATTGGCCATCAAAAAGACAATCACTGCCAAAATCAGACCCAAAAGCAAATCCATAGTCTTTTCCTTTTCCTTCGTAAGGTTCGCTCCGGCAATAGCTGTTAACGCGACAGGCGAAGTAAAATAGCCCCGATCAAGGTTAGGGCTGTTGAGAGAAATTTGCCAAAATCAAAGCGCTCATTGAGGAAGAATACCCCAATCAGCAAGGCAAAGATAATGGATGTTTCGCGCAAGGCTGTGACCATGGCAATGGGCGCTTGGGTGAAGGCCCAGACGACCAGAGCATAAGCGATGAAACAGGCCGCACCGCCAATGAAAAAGGCTTTTTTGCCTTTGGCTGGAATGGCTTGTAATGTGCCGGGCTTGAGATATTGAATAGCGACCATGTAAAGCAGACCATTCATGGATGTCAGCCATGCATAATAGGCAATGGCGGATTGCGTTTGCCGTGCCCCCATGCCATCGACCAGCGAATAAGAGGCGATGAAACAGCCGGTTACAAAGGCCAGCAAGCCTGCTTTTGGATTGCGCAGGCCATCAGCTTTTCGCACCAGGACAAGGCTCATGATGCCAAGGCCAATGACAAGAATGGCCACCCATTCCAGTGTTGACATTTCCACGCCCAAAATGACCAGAGAAAAGCCCGCCACAATCAAGGGGGCAGAACCGCGCGCGATTGGATAGACTTGCGTCAGATCGCCGAATTTATAGCTTTGTAGCAAAAAGATCTGATAGCCCAGATGCAAGGCAAGACCCCAGCCAATGAAGGCCCAGCTGGCGGGATCTGGCACGTCATAAAAAGGGATCAGAAGCAAGCCGATTGCTGCCTGTCCGGCCATCACCGCACTTAAAGAGACGTAAGTATCCCCCGCGCCCTTGACCATCGCATTCCAGATGGCATGGAGGGCGGCAGCGGTGATAACGGCGATGAATGTTAAGGTTGTCATGCGTCTCTTTCGGCAAGACTGGGGATACTTTATTCCTCTTAGCACATTTATGGCTCTATGCATGTCAAAAATAAACCCGGCCCTGTTGCAAAGGCCGGGTTTGGTCTTGTGTCATTCTATTTGATCACGAAAGGCGCGTTTACTTCACTTCTGTGATACGGCCATCCAGACCGGGTTTGTAATCGGGGCTTTTGGCGATGAAGTCGGCCAAGACCTGTTCCAGACCGGGGCCATAATCATAGGCTTTCATGCCATTTGTTTTGAAGACTTTATAGCCATCGCCACCAGAGCGCATATAATTGTTTGAGGCAACGCCATAGACAGCATCCTTGTCAATTGGCATCCATTTTCCGTCTTTCATGACATCAACGGAGGTGATGCGCTCGCCCGCTGGTTTGGCGCGGGTCCAGCTATATTTGATGCCAGCGACCTGTGGGAAACGGCCCTTGACTTCTTCCACCTGAGAGACGCCATTTTCAAGAGCGGCAATCACATCTGCGCCCTTGAGCTGGAAAGTCGCCAATGTGTTTTGGAATGGCAACACGGTCAGCACTGCGCCCATGGTCACCTCGCCAGCCTCAATGGAGGCCCGCAAGCCGCCGCCATTCTGGATGACAAGATCAACGCCTTGCGCTTTTACGCGATCAAGGATTGCGTCAGAGACCAGATTGCCCATTTCGCATTCGCCGGTCCGACAATTTTCGCGCATGCCGTCGACATTGGCAGAGAGCTTGCCAATCACCTTTGCTTTCAGCTCTTCAATGGGTGCGCCCAGCTCGGCCACACGTTTTTTGAAGCCCTCATCCATAGCAACCGATTTATCCAGCAGGATTGGCTCGCCTTTGGCTGAAATCACATCGCCCTTATCATTCCATGTGACTTCGATATCGCCGACATATTTGGAATAGGCATAAGCCTGAACGATTGGCACATCTTTGCCATCGGGGCTTTTGACCATGACCGGATAAGGACCTTCGGCACGTTTGGCTGTATTGGAGAGCAGCGTATGGGAATGGCCACCAATGATCAGATCAATGCCGGAGACTTTTGACGCCAATTCCATATCTTTTGGCAGGCCTTCATGGGTCACGGCGATGATTTTGTTGATGCCTTGGGCGCTCAGATCTGCCACTGCCTGCTTCAGATAATCCGCAGAATCCATGAAAATGACTTTATCGCCGGGAGAGGATGTCTCTGCGGTGTCTGTTGCCAGTGTCGAGACAATGCCGATTTTCTCGCCGCCGCGCTCAACCACCAATGTGCCTTTGATTTTGCCTTTCAACAATGGCTCGGACGAGACATCAATATTGCCGGAAATAACCGGAAAGTTCGCCTTGGCCAGAAAATCCGCCAAGCCTTTTGGGCCATCATCAAATTCATGATTGCCAACCGCCATGACATCAAAGCCGATGCCATTCATAAATTCAACGGCTGCTTCTCCTTTATAGGTAGAATAGAAGAGCGATCCTTGAAACTGGTCCCCAGCATCGACGGTGAGCACATGTTTGCCAGCTGCTTTCAAGTCTGCGCGGCGCTGGTCCATCATGGTTTTGATCCGTGCAATGCCGCCAAAACATTTACCTTCTTCTTCGCCTTTGGCATTGCAGGTGGAATTGTATTTGTTGATGGATTCGATTCGCGAATGCACATCATTGATATGCAGGATATTGAGAGAGAAATCCGCTTGGGCAGAGCCTGCAAAGCCAGCGCCCAGTGCAAGGGCCGCTACGCCAGTGAAAAGCTTATTCATATGCTTGAACCTCCAATGATACCGGATGAGCAAAGAGAAAATCGTCTCAGAGACTAATGAGCCTGCACAATGGTTTTGTGGCAGATATGAGACGATCTCTTCTTTCCCAAACGAAGTTTTCCGTCGACACTGGCAGACATCATTTCCCTACACCCGGCAAGCGTCAAGTCAAAGAGTGTGCTTTTTTGCCTTGCTCTCCATTGAGATCACAGGCAAATTGTCTCCACTTCATCAAGCTTTGGCAGGAATGACATGAGACGCATTTGTTTTGTTGGTGCTTCGACCACAGAAGGGATGGGCGATGAAAGCGGCCTTGGCTGGCCCGGACGTTTGTGGCGGCTTCATCAAGACGCGCCAACGGCTTTTGTTGCCTATAATCTGGGCGTACGTGGCCAAACCATGCATCAGATCAAAAATCGGGCTATTGACGAATGCAAAGCCCGACTGCCCAAAGCCATGGGGCCTTTGATCATTCTTGGCACTGGTGCCAATGATTTGTCCCGCTTTGCCGATGGGGATTATCAAGGAAAGCCCCGGACCCCGCGCAGAGGGCTGGAACGGACCTTTCGCGCGCTTTTGAGTGAGTTATCGGACATTGCCCCTGTTCTGGTGATTGGCCCTCCTCCCATCGATGAGGATCAGATGCCCTATCGCATGGCCAATGGTTTGAAATTTGATTTTCGCACGATTGATTGCGCAGAAGGCACAGAATTGTATGCATCCATCTGCAAGGAAATGGAGATTCCCTTTTTCGATTTGTTCGGTGCCATGTTGGGCGATGCGGATTATCAGGCCGCTCTCAAAGCCGGTGATGGACTGCATCCAACTGGGCGGGGCTATCAGGCTTGCGCTCTTGCGCTCAACCAATGGGGCGCATGGCGCAAAGCGTTATCAGAAGGCTGGGCGTGAGTCTGATAGCTCGATTTGCCAGCAGCCGAACAATTGCCTCATTGATTTGTCGCCGTAAAAGACTTATGGGAAAGCATATCACATAAGGAGATGATGATGCCGACTTTGCCCGGACTGTTTCAGATTGGCAGCTATCAAATGGTTGTGCTGCAAGTCTTGTTGCTTGCTGGCATCATTGGGGCCATTACCGCCAAAGCCAAAGGGCGATCCGGCATTTTATGGTTCATCCTGTCCATTGTCACATTTGGCGTTGCGATTGTGGTTGTTCTGTTTTTGCCAGCCATTGTCAAAACCGACAATGAGAGCGACAAGTCAGCCTCTTCGGATGCTTCTGATCCTGAGGCTTGAAACTCAAGCTGGCAGTGTTTCTGCCAGCCACGTTTGTTTTGTGACATAAGGTGGCCCGTCAGGACCGTTTGCCCAAAAAGGCCATGAAGGCCGCTTGCGCTTCCTTGCTGGTCAATTGCGTTGCAAAGGCCATCGCTTCTTTGCGGATGCGCTCTTCTATGGCCTCCCTGCCCTCTTGTTTCATCAAAGCTTTGGAGAGTTGCATCGCCCCGGTTGGTTTGGCAGCAATGGTTTTGGCAGCCTCCAAAATACTATCCTCAAGCTTGTCTGTGCTTGTGACCTTATTGATGACGCCCATCTTTTCAAAGGCGGCAGCGTCAAAGCCTTCGCTCATGCAGAGCAATTCAAAGGCCTTTTGATGGCCCATTACCAAAGGTGCCAGCAAAGTGCTGGCTGCTTCAGGCACCAGCGCCAGATCGGTGAAGGGGGTTTTGAACAGAGAGCGATCAGAGGCCACCACATAATCGCAATGGAACAACATAGTGGTGCCAACACCGATGGCCAGACCATCGACCCCGGCAAGGAGCGGCTTTTTGGTATTGGCCAGAATGGTCAGAAAATCGACAATTGGCTCGCCCAGACCACCGCCCATGGCCATTTTGGTGAAATCCTTGATATCATTGCCGGAACTAAAGGCACCGGGGACACCAAGCAGAACAGAAACACGGATATCGTCTTGCTCATTTGCCTGAGTGAGTGCCGCTGCTATGGCCTCATACATGGGGATTGTGATGGCGTTTTTCTTTTCTGCCCGGCTCATGCGAATGGTTTGAATGCCATCCCTGATTTCAACACTCACATTTTCGCACATGGTCATCCTTCTCTCCCTTTTGACGGCAAAACGCTCTCTATGCATAGACGTGACGCCCAATGACTGGACTGGCAATATCTACACTTAACGTAAAGGGAAAGATTGCGACATTCAAGCAATATGCAGGATAAAAATCCGCACTTTTGCGCTTTTCTATTGTCTTTCTGACAGGTTGAATCCAGATGCCGCTGGGGAAGGCTAACCAACATCCAAAGGTTCGGTGCCTTGGGCCTGACCATCTGCTGACATGCGAATCTTTTCGACTTTTTCCTCGGCCTTTTTCAGCAAGGCATCGCAATGTTTTTTCAGCGCTTCGCCGCGCTCATAAATTTCGATTGATTTTTCCAGCTCAACGTCCCCACGCTCCAAACGCTGAACAATCTGCTCCAGCTCGGCCAGAGCCTGCTCAAAAGTCAGGGAAGAAATTTCACTCATACTGCCGGGCTCCTGATTGGCAAAAGGGAAGAAACGAAATCATAACGGCAAATGTGCCGATGCTCTTCATAAAAGAAAAGAGACAAAAAGAAAATGCTCTGCATCATGCATGAGCGTGTTTCTATTGGATTATATCTGCTTTTCTCTTCGCCTATCCATGCATCAGCCGGTCGACATGCACGGCAACAGAACGGGCAAGGGCGTGCAGGTCATAGCCCCCTTCCAGCAGCGAGACCACACGATTGTCGCAGCATTTATCCGCAACATCCATGAGTTTGCCGGTCATCCAGGAAAAATCGGCTTCTGTGCAGATCAAATCGCCCAGTGGGTCGCGCAAATGGGCATCAAAGCCTGCGGAAATAATGACCAGATCTGGATTGAAATTATAAAGATTGGGCAGAATACGGGTCTCAAAAGCTTCGCGAATATGGTCCGAGCCATCGCCAGCACGCAAAGGGGCATTGACGATATTGCCTTCGTCATCCTTGCCGGTTTCGTTCCATTCGCCCGTGCCCGGATAAAGTGGCATTTGGTGAGTTGAACAATACATCAGGCTGGGATCATCCCAGAAAATATCCTGCGTGCCATTGCCATGATGCACATCCCAATCAATGACCGCAATGCGCTCGGCATCATATTTGGCTTGGGCATAGCGGGCCGCCACAGCGGCATTGTTAAAAAAACAAAAGCCCATGGCGCGGTCGCTTTCCGCATGATGGCCGGGGGGGCGAATGCCACAAAAGGCATTGTTGACCTTGCCGGTCATCACCTCGTCAACCGCTTGGGTTGAGGCGCCAACCGCATACATGGCTGCATTGAATGTGCCCGATGACAGGGTTGTATCCCCATCAATAGAAACCAGCTCCCCCTCATTTTGCGGGGTAATGGTCTCCAACATATCGACCAGATTTTCCGGGTGGCAGCGCAAAATATCTTCCCGGCATCCCATTTGGGCCTCTTCACGCGGCAGAAAGAGGAATTTTTCATGCTCCAGCGCAACATTCACCGCCCGCATTCTGTCGGGGCGTTCCGGGTGCCCTTCCGGTGTTTGATGCTGCAAAAAGGACTGATGGGAAATATAAACTGTCGACACGGGCATTCCTCTCCTTGGATGGCGTCAGGGTTTTATTGTGTTTTTTTACACCTGTTTTGGCACCTATTTTGTGCGCCTCACGCCTGCCATATTCATTCTTTTGAAACTCTCATAATAAGCCTGTTTTCCATCCAACGGCGGGACATAGATCAAGTCAATTGAACATTGGTGATTTTCACCCCTCTATACACCATGTTCTTCGGCGCTCTTGCGCGATCTTGTTTTTCTGATCTTTCTGGTCGTTTCAATGATCTGGCCATTGTTTCATTTCGAGACAAAGCGTGGGTATTATACCAACGAGTAGAAATAATAAGCCATAGGATGCCTTGAAATGGTTTACTGACAAGGCGTTTTTCGACGGACAATGCCGGAGCATTTTCTTTTTTGATGCGAACCTTTTACATTGAATTGTCAAGATAATTCAATGAGGC